>CAVOAA010000033.1:0-20083 GCA_963693555.1 Dehalococcoidia bacterium
ATCTGATTACTTCCGACATGAAGAATGGGTTGCCTTCGGTGTGGGCATAAATAGCATCGGCCAGTCCCTGCGACGCTCCCCTACCGCTGGCTGCCTGCAAGAAAAGGCTCGCACCACCAGAGTCCAAGCCACCTATAACTGTGCTGTGGAACACCGGGCTCCGGTAGAGCTGGGCCAGGGTCTGGGACAGCGGGTGACCCCGTGTCAATTCGGCGTCGCGGTACGTGCCCAATACCATCAGCTGGCTGTCGTCCATCTGGCTGGCCAGAAATTCCAGCAGCAACAGCGAGGGCTTGTCCGCCCACTGCAGGTCCTCTAGCACCAGCACAATAGGTTGTGCTTGGGCCGCGTTTTTGAAGAAGGTTGTAATAGAGTCAAATAGCCGGAACCGTGCTTGGTCTGGGTCCAGGACCGCGGGCATCTCCAGGTCCGGCAGCTTGGCCAGAACTTCAGGGATGACATCCGCTATATCGGCGGCGCCAGGTCCCATCTGGGAGCGCAGTTGATCAGCACCAACGTCCTGAATGTAGGCCCGGATGGGTTGGACGTACGGCCAATAGGGTGGTGCGCCTACATGCTCGTAGCACCGCCCCCACCATACCTGTGCGCCCAAGGATTCTCCGTGGAATCCGAGTTCTTGGGCAAGTCGAGTTTTGCCGATACCTGGCTCCCCCGCCAGCATCGCCACCTGTCCTCGGCCGGCCAACGCTTCGTCTAGGGTAGCAATCAGCGTTGTCATTTCTTGGTGTCGGCCGATGAACATCTGACCAGGTTGGTTCTCCATGCAGACCACCATTTCCACTTCGGATGATTTCGGTATTCTACACTGCCGGTACAAAATGTTCCGGCAGAGAATATTGAGAGTCGATCTGATCGGTGGTACTACTACGCCAAGAGGTACCGGGAACGCATGGAAAGACGATGTCGATGTCGAATTGTCACCCTGATTCTTCCCGGGAAAGCGAAGGGTCTGCCACGTTCAAGCTTGGCAGATTCTTCGTCGACCTTCGGCACTCCTCAGAATGACAGTGTTAAAGCCCGGCTAGTCTCTCGAAGCAACCTAATACCCGACCGCATATGCTTCGCAGCGAGGGTCAGCCCCGCCCTGCAGCACCCCTGTCTCCGGGTTGCGGGTGATGGCGCAGTAGAGCGACGAACCCTCCCACCAATCGGGGTACATTTCGATGGTGTGGCCCTTCTGCCGCAGTGATTCCGCGGTCTCGTCGGGTATACGGCCTTCCAAGCGCAGCATCCCGGGCTCGTACTTGGACGGCCAGCCGGATATCGGGAAGTTGTAGCTGAAGAACCGGGGTTCCTCCACCGCTTCCTGAGGGTCGCGGCCGAACTCCAGCATGTTCAAAAACAATTGCAGGGTGCCCTGGGGGATATGGTCGCCGCCGTGGGCGCCCAGAGCGATCACCGGCTCACCGTCCCGTAGCACTAACGCGGGGGCGGGGGTTAGTCTGGGCCGCTTGCCTGGGGCAACCGACGCCGCATGCGAGTCGTCCACCTTGGACTGAGTACCACGCAGGGAGAAGGCCAGACCGGTGCCAGGGATGATTGGCCCGCCGTTCTTCGTGCCTTCAGATGGGGTGCTGGAGAAGATGTTGCCGTCCCGGTCTATCACCGCAAAGTAAGACGTTCCGCCACCGCTTGGGCCGGCCGTGGCAACCGGGACCGCAGCATCCTTGGGGGACAGCGGCCCGCCGTTCAAAGTGGGTTTCCCACCGCGCGGGTCGCCAGCGGGCGGCATTCCCGGCCAGGCCATATCTGGATCGATCAGGCTGCGACGTTGCGACAGGTATTCCTCGGAGAGCAGCTCTTTGATCGGCACGTCGGAGAAATCCGGGTCTCCCACGTACTGCTCACGGTCGGCAAAGGCCAGGTTCAGGGCCTGGCTGACGGTGTGGATGTACTCGGGAGAGTTGTGGCCCATGGCTGCCAGGTCAAAGCCTTCCAATATCTTAAGGGCCTGCGGAAACGTCGGACCCTGGCCCCACGGCCCGGTGCTATAGACGTCATACCCTTTGTAGTTCACGGTCACCGGAGTGCCTACTTTCACGTGGTAGCGGGCCAGGTCATCCTCGGTCAGCAATCCGCCCATTTTTTGGTTGAAGGCCACGATCTTGCGACCCAGTTCGCCGGTGTATATCTCGTCTCTGGCCGCCTGAAGTGCGGCTTCCCGGCCCTTCCCCTTGTTGGCGCTCTCTATCTCTGCGAGCTTGGCCAACGTGGCCGACAGGTCCTTCTGATAGAACATCTCTCCCTGCTTGGGAGCGCGCCCGTTGGGTAGGAATATCTCGGCGGTGGATGGGTGGGCGCTGTAAGCGTCAAAGGCAGTGACGAACCGGCCTGCCAGGTAGCGGAACATCGGGAACCCATTCCCGGCCAGGTCGATAGCTGCCCCGGCGACCTCACCAAAGCTCATGGTGCCGAACCGGGAGAGGGCGGTGATCCACGCATCCCCGGCTGCCGGCGTCAGCGAATTGAAGATGCCGGGCCGCAGCTGGCCGCCGTGGTTTTTCTTGAAATACTCCACGGAAGCAGCTTGGGGCCAGACTCCCAAGCCGTCGATCTCCACCACTTCTTTGCGGTCGGCCAGGTACATGACCGTGGGCGCAACGCCCAGGAAACTGCAGTCGTCCACGTGAACCACGTTCAGAGCCAGGCCCACGGCCACTCCGGCATCGATGGCATTACCGCCCTTTTTGAGTATGTCGAGACCGGCCATCGCGGCGGCGGGGTGGCTGGCAACCACCATGCCATTGGTGCCCTGCATCAGCGGGCGAAAGCTTGTTAGCGTAGTTCCTGGAACGGGCATCTTTGAAGGTCCTCCGGTAGATAGTGTTTTTATACGCCCGAGAGGGAGTTAAACCTCTCCGGCTGTTTGGTCGATAAAGCTTTTGGCGAACTCCCAGAACTTGTAGACGTCGTCAAAATTGGACGCCAGACCCATGGATATCCGAACTGCGCCGGCGCTCTTTCCGTCGCGGTCTTCCAACACGCTGAGGAATTGCTCAAAGGTCATGCGCTCGCCGTTCTCGAAGGCCGCGGCCATGTCTTCCTCGGTCAGACCGTGGGCCAACTCTCCGGCGCCGGGGTTACAGAAGCAGCCGGTCCGCAGTGAGATACCGGCCCGGCCGGCCAGATGGTCGATGCGGCGGTGGTCGATCAGCGCATCTTTGGGGTCGTAGAAGTTTATTGTCAGTGTCCCGCCCCGGGCTTCCATGGTGGTGGGGCCGTAGACCCGGATCACCGGCGCGCCGTTGCTGTGACGCAGTGCCAGCAAGTTTTCCATCAACCATGAAGTCAGGGTGGTAACCCGGTCGTGGATGGTGTCGATCCCGATCGACTCCATGTGTTTCAAGCCGATTCCCACCGCTGGGATGTTCAAGTAATTCAGTGTCCCTTCTTCAAATGCCTGCTCGCCTTCAGCCAGATAATGCTTTTCGGCCTGCACCGAGGCGATGGTTATCGTGCCGCCGGCGAACCAGGGTCTGACCAGCTTCGCCAGGGCGCTCTTCCGGGCCAGCAGACAGCCAACCCCCGTTGGATAACCGAACATCTTGTAGAAGGACAGGGGCACAAAGTCGGGGAGTATCTCGGCCAGGTCCAGCCGGTTCGACGGCGCAAAAGCCGCACAGTCCAAGAGGACATCCCAGCCCCGCTCCTGGGCATAGGTGGTCCATTCCAACGGGTGTTGCACGCCGGAGAAGTTGGACTGTGACGGGTAGGAGAACAGGTTGTGGCCGCCCTCGTTGGGCCGGTCCAGTTCTGCCTTCAGCCGGGCCTCATCCAACCGCAGGTCAGGCGGCACCACCGGCACATAGGTGACGTCCGCGCCCTTGGCCCTGGCAAACTCCCGTACGCCATTGATGGAATTGTGGTTGTCGAAGGTCAGCAGGTAACGGTCGCCGGCCTCGAAGGGGTATGCCTCACCCACCAGCTTGATGGCGCCGGTGGCGTTGGGCGTGAATATTGCCACATATTCGCCGGGCGGCGCATTGAAGAACCTGAGCAGTGACTCTCGGGTCTCTTCCACCAGTGCCGTGGTGGCCGAAGATGCCGGACTATCTGAGTGAGGGTTGCCGAAGATGCCATCTTCCAGCAGATCGGAGACTTGTCTTATCTGGGAGTCGGCGTACAACCCGCCACCGGTGTAGTCCAAGAAGACCTGGCCCAACCGGTCCAACCGGCCGTAGTCCGTGCGGCGCAGGTCGTCCAACACCTTGGTGGCCTCGAATGCCGGGTTTGCCTTCAAAAAATCTTGGAAGGCGGCGTTCATGTTGCCGGATGTAGTCATATCTGCTCAATAAATAGGCTCGGATGAGTTAAGCGCATTCTAGCAAAATACCAAGGACGGCGGCAGCAGTAGCCAGCGGATTTGGATTCGACACCTGCTGGGAGTAAACTGAGGCCACCGCCCACCCGGCAGGCCGCTCCCTGCATCCGCCGGGAATAAGCCATAAAGTTCGGAGGAAAATGCTCATGGACATGCCCAAGCGAATGAAATTCGGTTCTTTCCTCGGCCCGTTCCACCGGGTCGGCGAGAACCCAACCCTGGCACTCGACCGCGACCTGGAGCTGATCGACTGGATGGACAGCCTAGGCTTCGATGAAGTCTGGGTCGGCGAGCACCACTCGGCCGGCTGGGAGATCATCGCATCCCCAGAGGTATTCATCGCCGCCGCCGCCCAACGGACCCGCTACATCAAGCTGGGTACCGGGGTCATCAGCCTGCCCTACCATCACCCGCTCATGGTGGCCAACCGGATGGTACAGCTCGATCACATGAGCCGTGGCCGCATCCTGTTTGGCGTAGGCCCCGGCGCCCTGCCCGGTGACGCCTATATGATGGGGATCCCTCACGAGAAACAGCGGGAGCGGATGGACGAGTCCTTGACCACCATCATGCGGTTGTTCAACGAGACCGAGCCAATCACCGTAAAGACCGACTGGTTCGAACTCAATGAGGGCATGCTCCAATTGCGCCCGTACCAGCAGCCACACATGCCCATCGCCGTAGCATCTATCCAGACCCCGGCCGGAGTCGCATTGGCCGGGAAACACGGGGCTGCGGTACTGACGATCACCGTCCCCCGCGACCCATCCGAAGGCCCGTCCGACCTGAAGGGCCTCTGGTCGATAGCTGAAGAATCGGCGGCCGAACACGGCAAACAGATGAACCGCCACGATTGGAGACTGGTATTGCCGGTCCACCTGGCGGAGACGCGGAAAGAAGCACTGGACGATGTCCGCATGGGTTCCGCCCAGTACCTCCGGGAATACTCAGAGGGGACCAACGGCCGGAAACCGGTATTCGACGGCCCCATGGACAAGGTGGTCGATAACATGGCCGACACAGGTGCGTGGATCATCGGCACCCCGGACGACTGCATCGAAGCCATCAACCGGCTGCAAGAGCAGAGCGGCGGCTTCGGCGGTTTCCTGGTCCAGACCGTTGACTGGGCGCCCCGGGACAAGGTGCTACGCAGCTACGAACTACTGGCCCGCTACGTAATGCCCCAATTCCAAGGCACGGTGGCCAGCACCATCGCGTCGAACGAATGGGCAACCGAGCGCCAATCAACCCTGGTGGCCGGCCGAGTCAAGGCCATCGACCGGGCCAAGCAGGTCTACGCCGATCGCAACAGCTAGCCCATCACAACGTTTAGCAAGAGGGCCCTTCAACAAGGGCCCTCTATTTTTTGGAGGAACGAAATGCCCGTAGATAAAGAAGCAGAACTGGCCAGAGTAACCAACCTGAGAGGGTTCAGGTACGGCCTGCACGATTTCCTGGCGGAGGTTGACCCAGATTTCCTGAAGGCGGTCAACGACACTGTGGAAGCCCAGTACATCAACACCAAGATACTGGACCGGAAGACCAAGGAGATCGCCATCATAGTGGCCTGCATATCCCAGGTGGACATGGCCTCGCATCTGCAGATTCACCTACACGCGGCGGTCCAGGCCGGCGCCACCGGAGCAGAGATATTGTCGGTGATCAACCTGGTAGGCGATTGGATCGGACACGTAGCCCGCATCAGGGCACTGGAGGCCTGGCGCATCTATTTCAGGCCCGACCTGCCGACCATAGATCGCGTGATAGAGCTTAGGGACACAACCAGTTAAGCCCCAGCGTAGGCGCGGGTTTCCAACCCGCCCGGCCAGTGGTAATCAACGTTTGTCCGAACCAAGGTTTCTGGTCTCCCATACAATGGAACGCCTCGCCCTAGTGATTCCAAGGCTTTGAGAACCATCTTGGCAAACAAAAAGGGCGGGTTAGAAACCCGCCCCTACGACGCCGGTGGCGATGCCGATTGCGATTGCAGATGGCGACGATGGTTTATCCGGGGCAGATTAGATGCCGAGCAGCTTCTCTACGTTCTTGTATAAGATCGCCTCTTTCTCGTCCTGGGTTAGGCTGGCGAGGCCCAGAAGCCAGGACACTGGCCAATCGATGGCCATGTCAAAGGGCCAGTCGGTGCCGAATACAACCCGGTCGATCCCGACGCTGTCGATGAGATAACGCAACGCCGGTTCGCTGTGGGTCAGGCAATCGTAATAGAACTTGTCCAGGTAGGCGCTGGGCGGCTTTTGGATGTGCTCTCTGGCCTCCTGTCTCACCTCCCAGCCCCGGTCCATACGGCCGATGCCGTAGCAGGTGTAACCGCCGCCGTGGCAGAGGCAGACCTTGAGGTCGGGACAGGCGTCCATGACCCCGCCAAAGACCATAGCCGCGAAGGTCACCGCCCTGTCGGCCGGGTTGCCGATGGTGTTGGGCGCATGGTAGCGAGACAGCCGTTGGTTCACCACAGTGTCGCCGCCCTGGTGCACCAGGATCACCGCCCCCAAACTCTCAACAGCCTTCCAGAAAGGCATGAACTTCTTTTCGTCAAAGGTCTCGCCGTTCACGCTGTCCCCGATCATGGCGCCCTTCAACCCCAGCTTCATGCTGCGTTCCAGCTCTTTGATCGAAGCCTTGATGTCCTGCATAGGCAGCGTGGAGAAACCGGAGAAGCGGTCCGGCCTGTCTTTGACGAGCTCGGCCACGTAGTCATTGCACTCTTTGGTCATCTTGGTGACCGTGGCTGGGTCACCGTCGTAGGCATAGAAATAGGCGTTGGTGGAGAGTACCTGAACATCTACCCCAAGCGAATTCATATCGGCCAGGCGCTCTTCGGGGGTCCAGGTGGTTTTTGGGTTGTTCCGGTGGATGGCCATGGCATCGACGGGCATCCCGTGCCAGGATTCGCCCTTCCTACTCGCCTCGACAAATCCGGCCGGAGTGATGTGTGCATGGATATCGATCGTCCGCATTGGTGCTCCTTGGCTCTGCATTCCGGTATTGTATGACCCAATATTCTATGGCAACGTAGGGCCAGCCCGGCCCGAAGCAATAGTAGACGCATGAGAAGGATCAGGCAATATCGATGAAAGTAGACATCCGAGTCCCGGTTGGATTACCCGTGGTTGAGACCGCCGAGTTCATAGCCGGTTGCGAGGCCGCCGGTTTCTCTGGAGTGGGAGTACACGACCACCAGCACAGCGGACGTGACGTCTATTTGACTCTGGCATTAGCCGCCCAACGGACGTCCAAGCTCAACCTATATCCGGCCACCACTAACCCAGTGACCCGGCATCCAGGCGTTTTGGCTTCTCTGGCCCACACCCTCGAAGAGATCGCGCCCGGCCGGGTGAGGCTGACCGTGGGGCCCGGATACCTGGCGGTGGGCAATATCGGGCGTCCCAGGGCTTCGCTGGAGACGATGCGGCAGGCCGTTCTCGCCATGAGACGGTTGCTCCGGGGAGAGACGGTGGTCTTCAACGGCACCGAGACCAAGCTGAGGAATGTCAGCGAGCATCCAACTCCAATCTTCATGACCGCCGCAGGGCCACGCATGGTCGAGCTGGCCGGGGAGGTCGCCGACGGCGCACTGATGCTGGTTGGCCTGCACCCGGGCTCTGTAGCGGCAGCCCAACGCCGACTTCAGGTAGGGGCCGAGCGTGGCAACCGCGACTTGGATGGCTTCCAGACCATCTACATAACGCCCGCGACCGTGGATGACGACGGTGCGCAGGCCCGGCGCTGGCCCCAGCTATGGTTCCGTTCCGACCAGCCCTACCTGAAATATCCCAGCGATTCCAACCTGTTCTGGCTGCGGGAGGCCGGGATAGACCTGCCCAACGATTTCGTTCCGGAGGACATTTCAGACTCTCAGGCCGACGCCATCTGCGACGCCATGGGTCTCTTCGGTACACCTCGGGAGTGCCTCGAACGCTTGCGGCGGGCAGGCTCTGAATCCGGAATAGAACAGGTCTTCATCTTCCCGACCCACACCCAAGACGGCGGATACGAAATGCCGGCCAAAGAAGTGGCGGCATTCAAAGATGTGATCATCCCCGGACTTAGTTCCTAAGACTCCAACTAGTCCCTTCTCCCCGTTGGGGAGAGGGGAGTTCATGGTCGGAGCTTCAGCTAAACGCCTACCACTCGTACGCGGTGGTTGTTGCTGTCGGCCACGAAAATGTTGCCGTCGGTGTCGATGCCACAGCCGTGGGGACGGTCCATGGCGGCTTCGGTGGCTGGGCCGCCGTCGCCCTCTCCGCCCAACCGGCCGCCGGCAATGGTGGTGACGATGCCGGTGTCGGCGTGGATCAGCCTGATAGCGTGGTTCTCGGTGTCGACTACAACCACATTGTCCTGGGCATCGCAGCGGAGCGCTTTGGGCGATCCCCAGGTGGCTGTCAAAGCGGGGCCGCCGTCGCCGTCATAGCCAAGCTCGCCGGTCCCGGCCACCGTGCTCATTATCCCGTTGGCGTCGATCTTGCGGACACCGTTGCCCTCACGTTCGGCAACGTAGGTGTTGCCCTTGCTGTCCATGCAGACCGCCCGGGACCCCAAGAAACTGGCTTCCAAAGCCGGTTTGCCGTCGCCGGAGCGTTCTTTCTCGCCATTGCCAGCGAAGGTGGTGATGATGCCGGTAGCCAGGTCCAGCTTGCGGATGCGCTGGTCCTGAATGTCTGCGATCAAAAGTCCGCCCTTGCCGTCAAGAAAGCAGTCGTTGGGCTCCCGGAACATAGCTTGGTTGCCGGGCCCGCCGTCGCCGCTAAAACCCTGCTCTCCGGTACCGGCCACGGTGGATATGACGCCGCTGGCGCCGTCCACCTTCCGGACCACCGCCGACAGACGGTCAACGATGTAGATGTCGCCGTTGCCGCGGTCAACCTGCAGGGAATAAGGCTCTCTCATCGTCGCCTGAGTGGAGGGGCCACCGTCGCCGCTGTTACCCGCTTCACCGGTTCCGGCAACGGTGATGATGATGCCGGTGGCCTTGTCGACCCGGCGGATGATGTTGTTGCGAGATTCAGAATAGTAGAGGTTCCCGGCGGAATCGAAGTCACACATGAACGGCTCGGTGCAGACTGCCTCGATCGCCGGGCCGCCGTCTCCGGCGTAACCGGCTGCTCCGGTGCCCACATAGGTCTGAATCTTCCCTGCTTCAAATGGCATTTGGTTTACTCTCCGTGGTTTGGTTGATGATTGGCGCGAAAATCCCCCTCGGTCCCCCTTTACGAAATGGGGAGGTTAAAGCCCCACTTTCGTAAGGGGGGTGGGGGGATTTTAGGACTTGGTCTCTTCGGTGTACCAGTCCAGGATCTCCTCTCCGGTCATGAAAATGACATCGTCGTGCTGCTGGATGTACTCGAAGATCTTGTCGTAATACTTGATGCGGTGGGCCGCGCCGGTGATGTAGGGATGGGTCGAGACGCACATGATGCGGGCGCTCTCCTCACCCTCACGGTACAGGGTGTCGAATTGGTCTTTAGCTCGCTCGAAGAGCTCGGGCGACCGGTGGTGCTGAATCAGGTAGACCGGTATGTCGTTCAACTCAACGGTATAGGGGATCGCCACCAAGCTGCCAGACTTTACATTCATGGGGTATGGTTGGTCGTCATTGCACCAGTCGGCCACGTACTCGATGCCCTCTTCGGCCAGGATGTCGGGGGTGTCGAAAGTCTCGGCCAATCCGGGGCCCATCCAGCCTCGGGGCGCCTTGCCGGTGAACTCCTGGATGGTGCTGATAGCCCTCCGGATAGCGGCCCTCTCGTCGGGTTCTTTATTAATCACCCGCTGGATATAGCTGTGGGCCAGCATCTCCCAGCCAGATTTCACGCTTTCCGTGACGATCTGCGGGTAGCTGAGACAGACCGACGCATTCAAGCTCACAGTTGCCCGGATGCCGTACTTGTCGAGCACCTGTTTCATCCGCCAGAAACCGACCCTCAAACCGTAGTCGAACCACCCGAAGTTGGGTATGTCCGGTATGACCGACACTCCCTGGGGGGTGGGCAGCACCGTACGCGCCATGGGCTCATTCATGTCCCACTCTTCGACGTTTATCACGGGCCAGATAGCCACCCGCGCACCGCCGGGCAGCTTCAAGGGCTTACGGTCGAAAATGGGCGAGAAATCTGCTCTGGGGTTGGCCATTTGTTTGTGGCTCCTTTTAGTTGGGGCTGACGGCTTAAAGCTTCATCGCCTTCAGGCCGATCTTGGCCAGGTCTTCGTCTTCTTGAGCTGCCAGGCCGCTCACCCCGATGCCGCCCAAGATGGATCCGCTGCTGGGGTCGAGGATGACCAAGCCGCCCTGGACAGCGGCCAGCATGGGATCGCCCATCTCAGCCACGGTGCGGCCTTGGCTGGCCATACGCTCGGCGTAGTCTTTGGAGTCCTGCCCCGAAAGGGCGCAGGTATAAGCCTTTCGGGTGGCCATGCGCTTTGGTATCTCCCGGCAACGGTCCATGCGACTGTAGGTGATAATGCTGCCCGTGTCGTCAACGATGGAGATGGCCAGAGGCCGGTCTGGTTCTTTATTCGCCTCGGCAAGAATCGCGGCGATGGCGTCTTGTGCCTGGCCTAAGCCTAGCATCGGCTTGTCGTACATAAGAAAATCCCCCCTGCAGAATGGTATGCGCCATTCTAACTGGGGGGTACATGGCTGGCAAGAAAGCCGTCAGGGGTCAGCTAAAAAATCCCCCTCGGTCCCCCTTTACGAAAGGGGGAAGTAAGAGCCCCCCTTTCGTAAAGGGGGGTTGGGGGGATTTCCACTCTCGTCAACCAACCAACTCTAAACCCACGAACCACTCTATCCACCGGCAGGTGAAGCTGACCAGCTGATAGCTAAAAGCTCCCCGCTACCCCTGCCCTTTGTAGATCTTCGTATCCGGTTTGAACGCGCCCCAGGCGAACCAGAAGTGGTTCCCGTGGACGATGGGCGTGAGCGACTTTCCCGCCATGTCGCCTTCCAGACCCTCACCCAATATGCTCCAGATAGTGCCCGTCTGGTCGTCGACGAAGTCTCCGTCGCGCAAGCTGAAGGTCAATCTCTGACCTTCCAGATTGGCGTCGAAAACGCCGGTGGAGCCGATGTCGTTCGAGTCGATGATCAACGCCCGGTCCAAAGCGGACACGGTGCCCGGCTTGAAGAAAACCACCACATCGGTCCCGTTGACCGGGTAGTTGACCACCCGTTCGGTCTCCAGTAAGGGGAAGGGGAAGGCGGCTGAAACATCGCCGATCTCGATGGCGGCCACTCGTTCCTTGGGCAGAAGCCGGTCATCCAGCTCGCCGTCAAAAAGGAACGGGGGCCGGTCGACCCGGTCATAGCCGCTATAAGGGTTACTGCCATACGGGCGGTTGAACCCGGTGTTTCGCGATAGCACCAGTCCTTCCGGGTGGGCTGCTTTGAAGTCGGCCCAGGAAATTATGGATGCGGGTATGAAGGGCAATTGATACCCCGCCAACTCGCCGATGATCCCCTCTCCGGTGAGCTGCTGCCACCAGGTCTGAGTCTGCCGGTCCCACATGATCAAGTCGCTGTTTCTGAGGTTGCCAGACACGCCGAAGTCGAACACCCGGCCCTCCAGCATCCGGTTGAAGACCAACGCTGAATTGCACAGCGGGCAGAAGGTCACGACCACCGGTACGCCGCCGACCACGTCGTTCACCACTTCATGCCAGGTCAGTATCGCCAGAGGATAGCCTCTGGCCTGTCCGTTCACCTCGATGTTCACCACCGGCTCGAAGGCGTTCATAACTGATTTTGCTTCCGCGATGGTCTCGAACTGGGGGTTGTCGAGAGGCGGTATGCCGTCCCGGCCGACACCCCCGGATAGGATATCTTTGAAGGCGACAGTATGACGGCTGAAATCAGTACGCCAGCCACGTGTCTCGAACCGGGCGCCGTCGAGCTCAGCCTGGTAGAGGATGTCCGGCTCGATGACCGGCGACGGGCCGGGTCCGGTGTCCACAATGACAGTATTTTCATCGGTGGTGTTAAGCGAGCTGTTTATAGCCGTGGAGCTGACTTGATTCGAGCAGGCCACAGCCACGATGGCCACAAAGAGCGCCCCCCCGGAGATCCATTTTCTAGGTAGGGGGAAATTCATGTCTAGAGCAGGCCTCCGATCGTCAGCCAGTAGAAAACTATGTATGCGCCGGCGATGACCATGAGCCAAGAACCCACCGGTGCGATGTACGGCAAAGCCTTGCGCAGCGCGCCGACCATAGCTGTCTTGAAGAAAGCCATTCCCAGGGTGAGGATGATGATCACCAGCCCCATTCCCAGGGCGAAGAGGAGGAAGTCGCTCAAGACGGATGAAGCACCCCTACCGGCCACGCTGATGCCGACTACCGCCAGGAATATAGGTAGGGTGCAGCTCAAGGAAGCGGTGCCGTAGCTGATGCCAAAGATGAAGTATCCCTTAATGCTGACCTGAGCGGGGTTGCCCATGTGGCTGGCTGCCCTGGCCGCCACTCCGGTGTATAGCTTGCCGCCACCCACCATCCAAGCGCCGACGATGGCCAGCCCAATCCCAATGACCAAGCCCAACCACTGCAACAGGTCTCCGATGAAGCCGGCTCCCAACGCTACGACCACTCCCACGATGCCAAACAGGACCACAAACCCGGATGTCACCGTCAGGCCGACCAGTAGCGCCCGGCCAAATTGCTTGACTGGCTGAACCGCGGTCTGTTGGCCCGCCTCGTCGCCCAGGTACATACCCAGGTAGGCCGGGAGCATGGCGAATCCGCAGGGGTTGACTGCTGAAGCCATCCCCGCCGCCAGGGCAAATAGGGCCGACGCACCCACCAGGCCTCCCAGCCACGAACCGGAGTCACCGGACAGTCTTTCTACGAACAGGTTTACGTCGTCTATGCCACTGTCGCTGCCGATTATCAATGCGCCGATGAACGCGGTCGCCAGGGCCACGGCAGCTACCACCACGGGCAGCACGATCGTGCGCATGACGTTGCGTTCTTCTAGGTTGATCATTCTGCCGATAGGTTGAAACATTTCTCGATCAAGCTCCCCAAGTAGGCCCCATTACGCCGGACCGGTCGGGCCCTTTGGTCTGGTGCTTGGTATTACGTCCTTTTTCCGGTTATGGGATTCATCCCGTCTCTAAAGGTATTTTATCCAACGAGAAGGGCTAAAAAAACGGGGCACAAGGGAAATAATGTTATGGACGGTCTTTCACTAACACTTCATAACTTGTGATGCCTCTGAAATGCTGAGGGTGCATCGCTTCGGCCATACCCTCTAGAACATCCACGACCCTGGGGCCGTGGCGAGTGGGTATACGGCCGTCAAAGAGAAACACCTGGTCTTTCTGTACTGCGGGTAGTTCGTTCCAGCCCTCCAGCCTGGTCAGCTTCCCCGAAGTCTCTTCGCGGACCCGGTCCGGGTCGAAGGCGCAGGGCATGACCATCAGGTATTCGGGCGCGTAATCGACGATCTCGTCCCAGGTCAGTTCCCGGGAAAGACCCCCGGCGACCGCCAACCGTTCTTCGCCGCCAGCGATCGCCACCAATTCAGGCACCCATTGTCCGGTGTTCCGCAGCGGGTCCAGCCAGTCCAGACACAGCACCCTGGGCCGGGCTTCCTGCTCAGGAACGCCATCTACCACTGTCTGAATGCGCTGTTGCAACGAGCCGGCCAGTTCGCCACCACGCTCGCCCACACCCGCTGCAGCAGCGATGTTCCGCATGTTTTGAAGGATGTCTGCCACAAGATTGGGCCGGATGGTTAGTATCTCGGGCTGATAGTCCAATACCTTTGACGCCGTTTCGAAAACCGACCCGCTATCGATGGCACAGACCTCGCACAGTTCCTGGGTGATGATCAGGTCAGGTTTCAGCTCTCTCAGCAGGTCGCCGTCGATCCAGTAGAGGGGGTTACTGTTGGCCCTGGCCTGGCGCACGATGGCGTCTATCTCTTCGCTGGTCAGGTGGGTTATCTGGCGCACGCTCTGGCTGACCACCGGCTTGGCCTTGACGGCTTCGGGGTAATCGCAAGCATGGGAAACGCCCACCAGGTGGTCTCCCAGTCCTAGGGCATAGACGATCTCGGTGGCGCTGGGCAACAACGAACAGATGCGCATCAATCAAGTATAGATTGGCCTTCTTGGGTCAATCAAATCCGTGGCTAACAACACAGCCACGCGTGCTAAAATTGCGGCACGGTATTTGGAATAACCGCCTGAACCAAAACCCGTTACGAGGCCCGTTTGACAGCAAAGATACTAGACGGCAAGTCGCTGGCTGAAGAGATCCGTGGGGAAGTAGCCGTAGGCGTGGCTGAGATGCAACAAAGACACGGCGTCACCCCCGGCCTGGCCGCGGTGCTGGTGGGCGACGACCCGGCTTCCGCCATCTACGTGCGGAACAAACGCCGGGCCTGCGACGAAGTCGGCATGGTCAGCGACACTATCATCCTGCCGGCCGATTCCACCAACGAGCAAGTCTTAGACATCATCCAGAAGCTGAACGACGACCCAAGATTCCACGGCATTCTCGTGCAATTGCCACTGCCGCCCCAGGTTGACGAACGGTTGATCATCGAGTCTCTAGACCCAGGGAAAGACGTTGACGGCCTGCACCCATTCAACGTGGGCAAGCTGGTCCAGGGAAGGGCTGATTTCGTGCCCGGGACCCCGGCTGGGATCCAGCAACTGCTGCTTCGGAACGGCCATGACCCGGAGGGTGCCAACGTGGTTATCTGTGGCCGGAGCGACATCGTCGGCAAGCCCATGGCCCTGCTGCTGATGCAACGCGCAGCAGGCGCCAATGCCACGGTCACGGTCTGCCATACCCGCACCAAGAACCTGGCCGAGATCACCCGTCAAGCAGACATCCTGGTGGCAGCCATCGGACGCCCCAACGCCATCACTGCCGACATGATCAAAGAAGGCGCGGTGGTTATCGACGTTGGCATCAACCGCGTGGATGACGAATCCCGAAAGAGGGGCTATCGACTGGAGGGCGACGTTGATTTCGCGGCGGTCTCGGAGAAAGCCTCGGCCATCACGCCGGTGCCCGGCGGCGTCGGCCCGATGACCATCGCCATGCTGCTAGTCAACACCCTCACCGCCACTCGCATCAGCATCCACGGGAGTGGGAGCTAGCCGCGGTCAGCCGTCAGCTTTCAGCCCATCCTCATGCGCACCAGCGATTTCGATTACCCCCTGCCTCCTGAGCTGATAGCCCAATCCCCTGTTGAACCCCGCGATTCTTCGCGCCTCTTGGTCATGCACCGCGATACCGGCCTGTTGGAGCACCGGGATTTCAGGGACATCCTAGAGTATCTGCATCCGGGTGACGTGATGGTCTTCAATCAGAGCCGGGTGATCCCAGCCAGGCTGTACGGACATCGTGCCGACACGGGCAGCAAGGCTGAGTTCCTATTGCTCCGCCGGAACGCTGATGGCACCTGGCAGGCGATGGCCAGACCGGGCCGCCGGTTGCGAGCGGGTGTGGTGGTGGAGATTGACGAATTGGAGGGGCCGAAATCCCCCCAACCCCCCTTTACGAAAGTGGGGCTTTCGGACGTTCCGAACGAAGGTGATACTAGGGAAAAGCTTCCCCCTTTTCGTAAAGGGGGGACCGAGGGGGGATTTTCGGTCGAAGTCATAGCCGCCCACGAAGACGGCCTAAAAACGGTGCGCCTCTCCAGCGAAAAAGGCATTGAACGCTACGGGCACACGCCCCTGCCGCCATATATAAAGAAAAAACTGGACGACCCTTCCCGTTACCAAACGGTCTACGCCCACCAGCCAGGGAGCGTGGCCGCGCCCACCGCTGGGCTTCATTTCACCGATGATCTATTGGAGCAGGTCCGGACTATGGGTGTGGAGACGGTGTTCGTGACCCTACATGTTGGCCTCGACACCTTCAAGCCGGTGGACGAAGAAGACCCCACCGAGCACAAGATACATACCGAGCACTATCAGATCGACCAGCAGGCTGCCGACGCCATGAACCGTGCCAAGTCTGAAGGAAGGCGCATCATTGCGGTGGGCACCACTTCAGTAAGAGTGCTGGAACAAGCGGCCCAAGACCTGGATGAAAGGGGGCAGACCCAACTTACGGAGACCGAGAGCGAGGCCAGCCTTTTCATACTCCCCGGCCACCCGTTTCGCTTGGTGGACGCCATGATTACCAATTTCCATCTCCCACGCTCCAGCCTGCTGATGTTGGTGTCGGCTTTCGTGGAGCATGGCCAGTCAGGAGAGAGTCCTTCGACTAGCTCAGGACGAGCGATGGGGGTGATGGACGCTTATCAAGAAGCTATCGATCAGCGGTACCGGTTCTACAGTTTTGGCGACGCCATGCTGTTCGTCTAGGAGACTGTCAGCCGCACCTCGCCCAGGCTGTCAAGCTCAAACCGCGCCTCGTCTCCTTGGTTCAAGAACTTGGTGCTGACGATGCTACCGGTCATCACGATCATGTCTTTTTTCAGACTTTGGCCACGCTCCGCCAGGTTGTTGGCCAGCCAGGCCAGCGCTTCCAGAGGGTGGCCGAGGACGTCGCCGCCCTTTCCTTCTCCGGCCGGTTCGCCGTTGATACTCATGACCCCTGTCGTCGCCACCAGGTCAATGTCCTGCCAGTTGGTGACGGCTTCGCCCAGCACGACGCCGGCGTTCCAGGAGTTATCGGCGGCCACTCCCAGGAAGAATAAGTTCGAGTAATCCGCTGCCCGGTCTTCGATCAGCTCGAAGGCCGGCATCAAGACTGCTACCGCCCCGGCAACGCTGTCCCGGTCGTATGGTGCGCCTGAGGCAGGGAGGTCCTGGTCCAGCAGCACCGCTATCTCGCATTCGGCGCCCAACCGCACATAGTCAGACCTCTTGATAGTCACCGGCGAGCGGTGGACACCGCTGGTGAATATGGCCCCGGAGGCAGGGTGGCCAAAGCCGACCATCTTCTGCATCACAGGCGTGGTAAGGGCGACCTTGTAGCCGACGATCGGCCCGCGTTCCGGGATGAGTAGCTCGTGGAACGCCTCCTGTATGTCGTAGGCCTCGCTGATATCGCGGGGCGAGATATCGTCCGGCAATGCCTCGTAAGTAGCCCGCGCCTTATGCGCGTCATACAAGAATCTCGCTGCCCGTTTTGCCTTGTCTTCACCAGCCATGCCGTCCTCCGTATATCCCTTATGGGCCTGATAGGCCGTTTCGCCTGAGATTAAGGCCCAGTCTAAACCAACTGCAGCAACTGTAGTACATTCCCGTCCGGGTCTTTAAACGTCGCGACCCAGCCGCCCCAGGACTCCTGCTCCGGCTGCCGGATGAACTCCACACCGGCCTCCGACAATCGCTTCGCCTCGGCATGGATGTCGGCCACACCCAGATGGGCCATGAAACGGAACGGGTCCTTCGATCGACCCGAGACATCGCTGTGCCGGCCGATGTTGAAACGAACCTCGCCCAGCTCAAAGGCGATGAAGTCCTCGTGACGGGAGTGCAGTGGTAATCGAAGGACATCGTTATAGAAATCGAACATGCGCTCCAGTTCGCCGGTCCAGAATGTTACGCCGATAACGCCCGTGACCATGTCATGCTCCTATTCCTATCGAATCCCTTCGGGGCAAATCACTTTTGGCCGCCACTAAAAAAAGTAGGCCGGCAGGTGTGTCCACCGGCCGGCCTACTTAATAGTTAGCTTTATCGCTGGTTAAACTTCGGAAAGCTCGCCCCGGCGCTTGGCTGCAGCACAGCGGGGACACAGCCCGTAGAAATCGACCCGTTGCCAGGCGACTTCAAAGTCGGAGTTGTCCGCGATCTGCTGGCGCAGGCCCAGGACCACGTCTTCAACGTCATGGCTGGTCTCCGCGTCAATCACGTTCTCGCATTCGATGCAGACCAGGTTGACGTGTGGTTCCATATTAGGCTCGTAACGGGACATCTTCTGGAACGGTAGTTCCTGGATGAGGCCGCTCTTCTGGAGCACGCCCAAGGTGGAATAGATGGTGGCTAGGGTCATGGACGGAAAATGTCCTTTGACCCGGTCGTAGATCTGTTGAACGGTGGGGTGGTCGGAGGAATTCAAGACCACCTCGGCGATGGCGAGACGCTGCGGTGTGACCCTGACCGCCCACTCTCGCATCCGCTCGACAAGCTGTTGCTGAGTTAACATTGGTTCTCCTGGGTGATGCCGGAAACGTGCCCGCCGCAAACTCAAAATAGGCAGCTACGGCGCGCGACGAATTCAATCCAACTATAACCGGATTCAGCTGCCCAGGCAACCCTAATTATCAGTATCCTTAACTATCTTTATTCGGAAATATGGGGGTACAGGAGGAGTTTGAACTCGAAGTTACAGGTCTTAATCAATCGTTGATGGGCGTGCGCCAAAGCCTGGCCATCAGATATAATACTGGCCCCGGAGAGATGGCTGAGCGGACGAAAGCGCCGGTCTCGAAAACCGGTATGGGGGCAACCTCATCGTGGGTTCGAATCCCACTCTCTCCGCCATATTCATAGCTAAAATACGGGATTTCCTGCCACTGGTCGTCAGTGGCATTGTCGACGAATCCACGAAATGCCGACAATTTGCCGACAACCGATTCACCGACAGCATCAGACCACCTTTTCTTGACCGACCAGCATCGACCTCTTCAACCCTTCTTCAAACTTGAGCGCAGCTTCCTCTTGCAGCCCCGGCAGTACGTGGCTGTAGGTATCCAGGGTTATCACAACGCTGGCATGGCCCAAGCGTTCGCTAACAATTTTCGGATTTACGCCTTCTTTAAGCATTAACGTGGCGTGGGTATGCCTTAAATCGTGTAGACGCAATCTAGGTACACCTGCCTTTTTCACAAGTTCGGAGAATTTCTTACTCACGGTATTAGGATAAAACGGGGTTCCATCGGGGTGACTAAATACGAACGAAGATTCACTCCATTCCACGCTTGATAACTCCCTCTCTTCACGCTGTTTCGCCTTTAATCCTGCTAACAGAGCTAATGCGTCTGGGGCGAGACTAACCTGTCTTCGAGAACGGTCCGTTTTCGGCTCCAAGCTCATTAAACCTTTGCCTTTGACCACTTGTAACGTCTCAGTGACTGAAAGTGTCTTGTGAACTAGGTCGATAGCCGACCACCGTAATCCCAACAACTCACTCCGTCTTAGGCCCGTGTATATGTCTAAGTAAAACAGTGGACCATACGGTGACCCTGAGGCCACGTTTAAGAACTTTTGGACATCCGGGTAGTCTAGAGCCGTCATTTCTTTGCGCCTTGGCTTAGGAGGGTCTACAGCGTCGCAAACGTTCCGCACCAGTAATCCCCATTTGACCGCATGGCTTAACGCCTCGCGTAGGATACGGTGTGCATGGAGTACCGTTCGTGCTGACAGTCCACGTTCCAAAAGAGCCGAATATAGACTCTGCACGTGCTGTGGGGTCAATTTAGCCAATTGAACGTGTGTTGGCAACCAGCAAAAGTGGGACACTTTGGTAAAGGAGAGATCAGGTGGAAATGGCGGTGTTCTGGGACTCCCGGAGCAGGCGGTTGTAGCGTTTGCGTTGAGCTAAGGTCTGAGCTTTCACCTCCCTTCTCGTGATCAGGATCTCTTCCCGTCTTCCATGGAGGACATCATCAGGCGTTACGTTGCCAAGGGCCTTGTGGTAGCGGCGGTGGTTGTAGTAGTCCACAAAGCCGGAGATGGCCTCCTCCAGATCACTCGGCGCCTCGTACGGGACCTGGTTCACTTCTTGCTTGATACTCTGGTGGTAGCG
>CAVOAA010000034.1:0-19890 GCA_963693555.1 Dehalococcoidia bacterium
CGCTCAGAGTGGTAAACCTAATCGTCGCACCTGTCGCGACGGGGGATTTAAACGGCCGGACTATCTGATCTGCCCCGGACCCAACTCCGGCATCTTCTCCAGCAACCAGGCCGCCGCCACCCTCCGGTGACATGGCTCTCCCTCCGGCTCGAAGCACAGCAGAGTGAAGTCTTCTTCCGGCTTTAGCAATCCCAACCAGTCCTGGAAATCGGCCTCCCAGTTGTAGTTGGTCTCCAACTCTTCCTGGTAGCGTTCTGCCATCCCGGCGAAGTCCAATACTTTATTCCTGTATTCGTCCAGCACTTGGCGCGAGGGATAGAAGAAAGGCTGCACCTCCCAGCGGGTGGTCTGCCCACGGGGGTGCGCCCTGGAGATGCGGTAGACGGCGCCCTGCCAATGTTCCGGGTGGTAGAAGCTGGCGGTGTATAGCATTCGCTACCCTAGCGCTCTTCCGCACTGGAACCGTCTGTCCGGGGACGCCAGAGGGTCTGACGCACCACGAACAATATCGCTCCCAAGACGATCACGCTGATATAGGTTATGGCCCGGTCAATCAACACCAGCGCCGCAGCCGCCGTGGCGCTCAGGCTGGATAGCCGCACGGCCAACCCGCCCACGCCCGACTCGACAGCGCCAACCCCGCCCGGCGTCGGCACCAGGGTGAGCAGTGAGTTGGCCAGAGTCAGAAAGACGACCAAAGAGAGGCTGATATCGAACCCCAATGCCTCAACGACCAGATACATCCTGCCAATCTCCGCGGCCCAGGCCAGCAAGCCCCAGAAGGTCGCTTCGGGAACCCGTTGGAAGCTGCCGATGGTGCCCTGATGAAAGCGCTCGTACCGCTCGGCCAAAAATGGCGGCATCTTCCGTAGGAGTAACCCTCTGGCCCAGGTCATGGCGGCCAATATGACCGCAAGCCCCGCCACCAATGACACGGCCAGCCCCAGTACCAGCCAGGTCACCCGGTCGCCGCTATCCCATAAGAAAGGGACGGCGGCCACCAACAACAAGGCCACCAATACGGTGTCCAATGTCCGTTCCGCCAAGATGGTGCCGATGGTCCTGGAGAAAGAGCCGTCCTGCTCGTCACTGTAGATGTAGGCCCGGTAGGCGTCACCCAACCGGAGCCAGCCCACTGAATTGGCGAACCAACCCAGGAGGACCAACTGGCTGCAGTAGAGCACTCCTGGGACTGTGACGCCCGGCTCTGCGGTGTTCTGCAGCAACAGCCGCCAGCGGACTCCCCGGAAGATGAACGTGGTGTAATGCACGACGACCGCCAGGGCCAGTAGCCAGGGGTTGGAATCGGTTACCCGGTCCCAGGTCCCGCTGACATCAACGTCGAACCTGGTGATGATGAAGACCAGAAAGAGGGCCGCCAACGCCAGTGAGATGATGGCCGGTAATGACAGGACCCGCCGCAATATGGAGGGAGGGACGGACGATGTCCCGTCCGGGTCGGTTGAGTCTGGTTGAGGCTCGGGGGACATCAGCTTGCGGGGCAGTTCGACCAGGAATGGACCATTATCAGCGTAGCTGCTTGGGAAGATGGAACGCGATATCTTCTTCAACGCCGGAGATTATCGTTACCTTATCCGGCGCCAGCTTGTCTATCACTGATTCGACCAACACCTCTGGCGTAGAGGCTCCGGAGGTTATTCCGACCCTTTCTTTGCCTTCCATCCAGGCCGGGTCGATCTCTTCCGGACCGTTGATCAGGTAGGCAGGCACGCCTAATCCCTCGGCAACCTCCCTGAGCCGGTTGCAGTTCGAACTGTTCTGCGCCCCGATAACCAGCACCAGGTCAACGTTGTTGGCCATCTTGGTCACGGCGTCCTGCCGGTTGGTGGTGGCGTAACAGATGTCGTTCCGGACGACCGCGTCCGGGAACTTCTCTCGGATGGATTTTATCGCCTGTGCGGTGTCGCCCACCGACAATGTGGTCTGGGTCAGTACCGCCACTTCTTGATCGGCGCCCCACTTGGACAGTTCTTCGTCCGAGGCGTCCTCGAATAGAGTCATCTCGACCTGGCCCATGGTGCCGCGGACCTCCTGGTGGCCCTGGTGGCCGACCAATACCACTTTCTTGCCCTCACGGTGGTATTTCTTGGCCTCGTTGTGCACCTTGGTGACCAGCGGGCAGACGGCGTCTATGACCGTCAGGTTGCGGGCTTTGGCCTTCACGAAATCCTCGGGCGGAGAGCCGTGGGCCGAAAAAACCACCAGCGACCCTTCCGGGATCTCTTCCACTTCTTCGACAGTGATGGCGCCTCGCCGTTCCAGGTCGTTGACCACATAAGGGTTGTGTACTATCTGGTGTTTCACGTAGACCGGCGGTCCGTAACGTCTGAGACACACGTCGACTACGTCGATGGCCCGCACCACTCCGGCGCAGAATCCCCTGGGCGAACTGAGTAAGACCTCCACGGTCTATCCTCCTATATTCAACCGGACGAAAGGCGTCTGCTCATCCGGCTTCAAGCGTAATGATACCCGGCCAAACCGGGTCTTAATAATCATAGCGTATGCGACTTTTTTTGCATATGTATTCAAGTCGGGATGATATTCGGTAATTTCGCCTTTTCTAGCCTCAAACCCTATGCTATAATCGGCGTTGCCTCAGCCTGACCCCAGCACAACTATGCCTGATTACCAGCACATAATTCTAGAAAAAGACCCGGTCGAACACATCGCCCGGTTAACCATTAACAGACCCGAACGTAGGAACGCCCTCAACGACGACGCTACCGACGAGATGGGGCAGGCCATAGACGATGTGGCCGCAGATGATGACATCCGAGTACTTATCCTGACCGGTGCTGGGACGGCATTCTGCGCCGGAGGCGACCTAGCCGCCCTGCAGGGCGGCGATAACCCTGGCATGTGGGTGTCGGAGAACACCGACGACATACGCCGCAGTTTCCGGCTGGCCCAGAGGATGATCCTGGGGTTGCAGAGGATGGAAAAGCCGGTGATCGCAATGATCAACGGCACCGCAGTAGGGGCAGGGTTCGATATTGCCTGCGCCTGCGACATCCGGATCGCTTCGCCAAAGGCTCGGTTCATGGTGGCCTACGTCCGCATCGGCCTGTTCCCAGGCTTCGGCGGCACCTGGCTCTTGCCGCGGACCCTGGGTAGCATGGGCAAGGCAGCGGAACTGCTGTTCACTGGAGACTTCATGGAGGCCGATGAGGGCTACCGCCTGGGCTTCTTGAACAAGTTGGTTGACGAGGACGAACTGGAGTCAACTACAATGGAAATGGCCCGCAAGATAGCGGCCGGACCGCCCATCGCGATCCGGCTTTCAAAGCTCATGCTCTACAAAGGTCTTGAGTTTGACCTAGAAACGGCCTTGAAGATGGCCGCGGCTGCGGAGACAATCACGCTGACCTCCTACGATCACGGGGAGGGCACGAGGGCGATCCGGGAAAAAAGAAAACCATTTTACGAGGGCCGTTAATGAACCCGATCCTCGACGAACTCAAGATTTTCACTGGCAATGGTCACCCTGAGCTGGCGCAGTCGGTCTGCGATTACCTTGAGATACCACTGGGACAAGCCGAAGTTTTCAAGTTCGCCAACGACAACACCTTCGCCCGGATCAAAGAAAACATCCGTCAGCGAGACGTTTTCATAGTCCAGCCCACCTGCTACCCGGTCAACGACAACCTGATGGAACTGCTGATCATGATCGACGCCTGCAAGCGGGCGTCAGCGGGCCGCATCACTGCCGTGATGCCCTATTACGGCTACGGCCGCACCGACAAGAAAGACCAACCCCGCGTTCCCATCACCGCCCGGCTGGTGGCTGACCTCCTGACCGCAGCCGGCGCCGACCGCCTGCTAACAGTTGACCTGCACGCCGGACAGATCCAGGGGTTCTTCAACATTCCAGTGGATGAACTGACCACTCTGCCCCTATTGGGCGAGTATTTCGCCGCCAAAGAGCTTCAGGACCTGGTTGTGGTGGCTGTCGACATCGGCATCAGCAAGAAGGCCCGTGATATCGCCGAGCGGCTGGGCGCACCCCTGGCAATCATAGAAAAGCGGCGCATGAGCAACGACGACACCAGCGAGACCATGAACGTGATTGGTGAAGTCGAAGGCAAGACCGCATTGGTCTTCGATGACGAGATTGTCACCGGCGGCTCCATCGTCAACGCCGCCAAAGCGCTATCGGAACAGGGCGTGAAAGATGTGTTCTGCTGCGTGACCCACCCGGTACTGTCCAAAGACGGGGCTGAGGTCTTGGCCAAGAGTAAGTTCTCCGAAGTGGTGGTGACCGACACCATCCCTATGCCTCCTGAAAAACGGAACGGCAAGTTCACCGTCCTTTCCGTTGCGCCACTACTGGGCGAGGCCATCTACCGTATCCACAAAGGCCAATCAGTAGGAGACCTCTTCATCTAACGCCACAGGCGTGTTTTCATGGGCCGGGTTTGCCTTTTAGTTCCCTTTCCGACTGTTCGTTGTTTTTGCTTACCTCTTTGTCAGTAGATTCGCGGTATAATTTGCCGTCTGGCAGGGCCAGCGGTTCTAGTTATGTAATCCCATAGCAATTAGGAGGCCTTTCCCCATGTATGACTTGATAGTTAAGGGCGGCACTGTGGTCGACCCTTCCCAGAACCTCCACGGCATCACTGACGTTGCCATCGAGAACGGCAAGATAGCCAAGATTGCCGTCGACATCCCCGCCGAAGAAGCCAAGCGGGTCGTGGAAGTCAAAGGTAAAGTCGTCACCCCCGGATTGATCGACCTGCACACTCACGTCTACTCCGGCGTCAACGCCAACGGGGTAGACGCCGACATCGGTGGAGTTCGGGCCGGCGTCACCACGATGGTGGACGCAGGAAGCGCGGGCTGTGATAACTATGGTGGCTTCCCGGCACACATCCTACCCAACACCGCCACTGAG
This sequence comes from Dehalococcoidia bacterium, assembly GCA_963693555.1. Taxonomy (GTDB): domain Bacteria; phylum Chloroflexota; class Dehalococcoidia; order Lucifugimonadales; family UBA3495; genus UBA9611. Next base: position 4,916 of record CAVOAA010000034.1, read on the forward strand.
ATCATCTGCTTCCTCCACATCTGCCGTACCGGGCTGAACACCACGCCCGACATCTTCAGTATGGAGAGCATCGACTTGGACAAGACCATCGAGACCATCACGAACAGCGATGGCGTAATCTCCGGTGTGAAGGCCCGGATGGTGTCCCCCGCCCTGGAGATCATGGGCATGGAGATGCCAAGGATGGCCAAGCGGGCGGCGGTGGAAGCTGGGGTGCCCCTGATGGTACACATCGGCGATACCACGAAACGATACGATCCCAACGTGATCAGCGAGCTGCTGCCTATCCTAGACAAAGGCGACATCGTGACCCACTACTTCACCGCCAATCCGGGTGGCGTATTGGATAGCAACGGCAAGCTCGTGCCGGAAGCCAAAGAAGCCCACGACCGGGGAGTTTGGCTGGATACCGCGCACGGCCAGATGAACTTCAGCTTTGACGTCGGCCAGAAGATCCTGGACCAAGGCGTTGTGCCCCATTGCATCAGCACGGACCTAACCGTGCCCGGACGTCGAAACACAGTACACAGCATGACGGAGATGATGACCAGATTCCTGGCCATGGACTTCACATTCGACCAGGTGGTGACCATGTCCACTGAGAACCCGGCCAAGGCCGCGGGCGTGGCCGACCGTCTGGGCACTTTGGCCGTCGGCAAGCAAGCCGACCTCTCGGTACTTGAGATCAAAGAAGGCGACTGGATCCTCTACGACATCCTGCGGGACGGCAAGAAGAGCGACAAAGCTGTCATCCCGGTGATGGCCATCAAAAAGGGTGAGGTCTACGAAGCCGGTTGGGGCCCCCGTCCCTGGGGCTGGGAGCCGGACTCGGCGTAGACAACTGACCCTGGCCTGTATCCGTAGGGGCGGGTCTCTGACCCGCCCTTTTTTGTTGCCCAACACCTTCCGTTGTCGAAACCACGCCCCGTTACCACCATGGCGTTGTTCTATTTGGGACGTGGTTGCGGCGAACAGGGCGGGTTGGAAACCCGCGCCTACGTTTTTGTTTCAGGCTTGGCCGCAGGCTTTTGCAATCTGGCTCGTATTCGCAGGCGCGGGTCTTTGACCCGCCCTTTTATTGCCAAACATCTTCTGGGGTCGCAACCACAGCTTGTTCCCAACATGGCGCTGTTCTATTTGGGACGTGGTTACGGCGAACAGGGCGGGTTGGAAACCCGCGCCTACGTTTTCGATTCTGATTCCGGTTTGGCGGCTGCTTCGGGTTTGGCCGCTGGCTTTTTCTTGCGGCGGCGCAGGGGCCTGGTTAATTTTCTGATTTGGCCTGACAGGCTGAACCGGCGCTTCACGTTTCCGGCAATCATGGGCGCAACTTTCTGGTTGCCGACCACTAATGGGGCCATCCAAGCACGCAACTCTTTCATGGTTGGGGTTTTCTCTTCCCAACTGGGTATCAGACTCTCCATTGGATGCCAGTCCTTCTCGCCCCGAAAGCGGATCAAAACCGTGCCGCCCGCCTCAACCACCGCCAATGCTCCTCCGACCATGTCCCAGAGCCTGGGAGCGCCAAACATGGCATATTGCAGCACACCCCGGGCCGTCATGGCCAGTTCGTAGGCAATGCTGCCGGTGGTGCGCACCTCGCCGGCCTTGCCCGCCAGCTTGCCGGTGAAACCCTGAGAGACGCCAAAATAGCCGGGAACGCCGATCAGACGGCTGGGCACCGGCTCGTCAGACTCATAAACCTTAACTGGCTCGTCATCGGCGAAGCAGCCGCCGCCCTTGCGGCAATGGAGCACGAACCCACCCTCGGAATTCGAACTAGAGGCGGGCCAGGGGATGTACAGCGCGGCGGCCATGGGCCAACCCCGGTACAGCACGCCGATCGACGACGCGAACATGGGCAGCCCGTTCATGAAATTGGTGGTGCCGTCCAGAGGGTCCAACACCCAGAGGATATCCTTGGCCGGTTCCTCCGATTCCTTCTCTTCTTTGGTGCCTTCTTCGCCCAGGATGCCGTGGTCGGGGAAGCGTTTCAGTATCTCGGCGGACAGGTATTCCTGGGCGGCTTTATCGGCGGCGGTAACGGGGTCACGCTCGTGTTCGTCTTTGAACTCGATTTCGATCGGCCGTCCAAAATGCTCCGCCAATATACGTCCGGCACCGCGAGCGATCTCGACGGCATGCTGTTCGATCTCCTCGGCTAGAGCGTCGTCCCAAAGCTGCAAAATACCGCCAGTTACACTCGAATTCGCCCAGTGGCGATGGATTTCGAGTATAGCATGGGCCAGCTTCGGGCCTGAGCCTGATATAATCTCTGTTGTTGCCCAGAGCGGGCGGGCTTAGAACGCATGAACAATCCCGATGTATCGGGATCAACGAGGAACAAATATGGATTTGGGACTGAAGGACAAGGTTGCCATCATCGGCGGGGCCAGCAAGGGTCTGGGCCGGGCCTCCGCACAGGTGCTGGCGGAAGAAGGCGCCAAGGTGACTATCTGCAGCCGGACCAGCGCTGATCTGGAGAAGGCGGCCGATGAGATTCGCGCGTCCACCGGCGCAGAGGTCCTGACCTATGCCGCCGACCTGGACGAGCTGTCTTCCATCACCGGCCTGATCGAGGCCACCGTGGAGAAGTTCGGCGGGCTCGACATCCTGGTCAACAACTCCGGCGGACCGCCCCTGGCCCGGTCGTCCGACGCCACGGAGGAACAGTGGGAGACCGCCGTGCACAGGTCGTTGATTTTCTTTGGCCGGATGTGCCGGGAGAGCCTGCCCCACCTGAAGGCACGAGGCGGCGGACGCATCATCAACATCCTGGCCAGCACGGTCTACAATCCCATTCCCAACCTCGCCCTCTCCGGCGCCACCCGCATGGGGGTCGTCGCCTACTCCAAGAGCTTGGCCGATGAGGTAGGCCGCGACGGGATCCTGGTCAACAACGTTTGCCCCGGCTCCATACTGAGCGACCGCATGCTCTCGAACGTCACCTCCCGCGCCAAGGAACTGGGCATCAGCGTTGAAGACGCGCTGGACAACCGTGCCCAGGATACCGCTTTGGGCCGGGTCGGACAGCCGGTGGAACTGGCCAACCTGGTGGCCTTCCTAGCGTCTGATAAGTCGACCTACATCACCGGCACCACCATTCTGGTTGACGGCGGACTCGTTCGCTCGGTAATGTAAGGAACCTTTCTAAGATATGGTATTTGAACGTAGACATATAGAAGAACCCACAGACGCCGCCGGGTTTGTCGACCGGGGTAACCGCTACAGCCGTAACGGCGTCTTGCACAAGGCCATCGAGGACTACACCAAGGCCATCGAGTTGGACCCGGAGTCCGACGACGCCTATTACAACCGCGGTTGTTCCTGGTACGAGGCGGGGAACAACACCGAGTCCATCGCCGACCTGACCAAGGCCATCGAACTGAACCCGGCGGCAGACCAGTACTACGGCCAACGAGCCCTCGTCTACATCTTCGACGACCGGCCAGACCTAGCCCAGATCGACGAAGATATCTGCCAGGAACTGCGAATCAAGGCTCAAGAGGGCTGAATCTCCAGTAGTGGGATAGATAAACGTAGGGGCGGGTCAGAGACCCGCCTTTTTTTTGTGCCTAAAAAACCTTTGCGACCGGGCTGCATCAGATTTACTGAGCGAACAAGATATTGCTCACCTTGGCGGGTGTGGTCCAAAACTCATGCCCGCCGAGCATCACCTCAGGAGAGACGCAACAAGATAATGACCACGGTAGAAAAACCAAAGGCTCGGTAGATTCGGGCCGCAACTACAGATTCGAACGGTTCAAGATGATGGAAGGGCTGAAGGATATGGCTTTCAGCAAAAACGTCCCCGGCCCCGGTGATCGGGTCCCGGATTTTGAGCTTCAAACTCTAGAGGGTTCGACTTTCTCGTCCCAGGACCTGAAGGAGACCGGGCCGGCGTTAATGGTCTTCGGTTCTTTGACCTGCCCAATGACCGATAGCTCAGCGCCTGGCATAAACGAGCTTTACCAAAAATATGGGGACCGGGTCCGGTTCATGCTGGTCGCCGTTAGAGAGGGCCATCCGGGCTCATCAGTTCCGCAGCCACAGACACTGGCCGAGAAACTAAGCCACGCCAAGATGATGCGCGATTTTCATGGACACTCGTTTGAGGTTGCCGTGGACGACGTTGACGGCAATTTCCATAAGTCCTTGAGCCCCAAGCCCAACTCAGCCTACATACTGGACAAGGACGGCACTATCTTGTTCCGGGCCCACTGGGCCAGCGACAAGAATGGTCTGGGTAAAGCCCTAGCCTCAGTGGTGGAAGGCAAACCGCTGCGCCGCACTCAAAGCGTCGGGACCATGGCGGCTATGATGCGCATGCTCCGCTACCTCCCGGCTGTATTGGACCGCGCGGGAAAGGGCGCCTGGCGCGACCTGTGGCTAGGTATGCCACCGATAGCCATGGCCGGTACCGCCGTGAAGATGTTGGGCATGGGACGGAAGAAGCGGTAAACCAGTAGAGTCGTAGACAAGAACGTAGGGGCAGGTCTCTGACCTGCCCCTTTTTGCGTTAAACGAGGTCGATGTTGGAGTTATGTGGCTGTGCGGACCGAGAACGGTTGATGCTGAGCAGGGCGGGTTAGAAACCCGCCCCTACGGGGACGGCCCATGCGATGTGCTGTATATCGTCGTATTCGGTTGCGCTAGGGAAGCGGGTTTGAAGAAGGGGATCGATATCTGGTCGGTGGCGCGTTGGAAGGTTACTTCCACGGCCATGCCGATAGTAACATCTTTGGGGTCGCAATCCACGATATTGGTGAACATGCGAACGCCTTCGTCCAGTTCAACCAGGGCCAGCACGTAAGGTCCGGTATCGAAACCCTGGGTCCGGTTCTGGTTGGTCACGGTATAGGTCCAGACGGTGCCGCGCCCCGATGACGGATACCATTTTATCTCGCTGGACCAGCAGTTGGCGCAGATGCCCCGGGGGTACCACTGGAACTCGTTGCAGCTATCACACTTCTGGATCAGCAGGGTGCCCCGGCGACACATGTCCCAGAAGGTCTTGGTCTCGCCGATGATGGTGGGCAGGGGTTTATTCCAGGTTGTCATCGTCTAATCCCTCGCCAGGATGACTGTGCCGCCGCTGTGGCGGGAGCCCAGCGCTCCGCCGGTGCCGTGGCACAGGGCGATCTTGCAGTCTGGCACCTGCCGTTCGGTGCCCTCGAACTGGCCCCTCAGCTGCCGGGTGGCTTCCAGCAACAGGAAGAGACCCCGCATGCCGGGATGGTTGGAGGACAATCCACCGCCGTCGGTGTTGATGGGCAGTTCACCGCCCAGGCCGATGCGCCCGTTGAGGACGAACTGACCGCCCTCTCCCTTCTCGCAGAAACCCAAATCTTCCAGGGTCTCCAGCACCGTGATGGTGAAGGAGTCATAAATCATGGCCATGTCGATGTCTTTCTGGGTGACCTGAGCCATCTCAAAGGCCGGTACGTGGCTCTGCTTGGCGGCGATGTACATCAGGTCGCGTTTGCCAGCGCCCTGGTGGGCAACCGCTTCGCCCGCCCCGATTATCCAGACTGGCTTCTGCTTGCAGTTGCGGGCCAGCTCGGGGGAGGCCACCACCACCGCGCCGCCACCGTCGGTGATGATGCAGCAGTCGTTGCGGTGCAGAGGGGTGGAGACAACCGGGGACCGCATCACATCTTCCACGGTGATCGGGTCGCGGAACAATGCCTCCGGGTTCAATCCAGCGTGACGGCGCATGGTCACGGCGATCTCGGCCAGCTGCTCTGACGTCGTCCCATAGAGGTGCATGTGCCGCTGGGCGATCATGGCGTAGAGGCCGACAGTTGTCAGACCGTATAGTTCTTCAAAGCTGTCCGGAGAGGGGTCCAGCCGTGGGTGGCCCTGTCTGCTGATGCCGCCGGTGCCCACCGACACCCCGCCGGACCGGGCCTGGGTGGCGTAGGTTATGACAGCGCAGTTGATGCGGCCGGCGTAGATGGCGTTCAGCGCGTGGGAGAGGTGGAACTCGAAAGACCCGCCGCCCACGGTGGTGTTATCAACCATCTTCGGGTACATGTTCAGGTAGTCGGCCAGGTTCAGACCGCTGTTGCGGACCGACATGGAGGCGCAGAAAAGGCCGTCCACGTCCTTCTTCTCCAGACCGGCATCCTCCAGGGCCTTGATGATGCTCTCACCCTGGATCTGCATTTCACTCTTGTCCGGTGCGTACCGGGTGATGTGCTCATGCACGCCGACGATGGCGGCCGCACGTCTCAGGTCTACCATATGGTTGGAACCCTCGCTTTAAATCTAGTTTCTATCTATCCGCCAGCCTAAACAAGAACCAGCAGACCCACTCACCCCTCAGAGTTGCAGCCCCATGAAAACCCGGCTGCGCCGGCGGTTAGCCGCCGTAGTTTAAGTTGTGGTCTCGCATCAGGATCGTCTGGTCCTCGGTGCGCGTCCCGGCTTCCAAGACCTCACCCAGGAAAAGGGTGTGGTCTCCCTGGTCGAGCTGTCCCACGACCTTGCACTCCCACCAGGCGGGGGAAGCGGTTAGCAGGGAGCAACCAGTCTCGGGGCCGGCTACAAAAGCCTGGCCGCCGATGGAATCCCCCTCACGTTCGAGGGACTTGAAGAAGGTGAAGGCCGTATCAAGTTGTTCCTTGCCGATCACATTGACGGCGAAAACACCGGTCTCGGTGATGTGAGCGTGTGCGCCCGAGTCGCCCTTGACGCCTACAGCCACCAATGGCGGCGCGAAAGACGTCTGAGTCAGCCAGTTCACGGTGGCGGCGCTGACATCCTTGCCGTCCTTGCTCTTGCTGGTCAGCACAAACATACCGTAGGGAATCATGCGTAATGCTGCCTTCTTTGCGTCCTCGTCCATGATGGGCCTCCGAATTATTGAATCAGGCGTGAAACCACCCCGGCAAATATTGGCCCCATTATCGCCGAGCCTGCCTGGGAACACAAGGCTGAAATACCAGTCCGCCTACCTGCCCGACAGCGGAACCAATGCCACGTTCTGCTGTGACTGTCCGTAGTCCCGGAAGAGGCCCCAGAGTCCGGCCTCGCGGTAGGGCTCGCGGTGGTCGCCGTAGAGGTAGTCACCGGGCAGACCGGAGACTCCTCCCGCGCCCGACCTTATGACCAGCGTGATGGCCTCCAGCGCTCCCACTTGGACTGAGCTGAGCAGGTTGGAGCCAGTCAAACCGAACTCCAACGGCCATTGATGTCCCTCTATCGAGAACACCTGTGACTGCTCGCTGTAGGGGACCAGGACGTGTATCCGCACGTCGTCTCTGGCGTAGGCTTCCAGCACTGGCGTGGCTGGATCGCCGTGGGTCTCTGAGTTGAAGACCAGCGATGCGTCAGGGTTGGCGGCCAGCCGTGGCGCCAGCGGTGCCAGGCGGTAGTTCAGGGCAGTTACTCCGGTAACGGCTTCGCTGTAGGGCATCAGGTGTGTGCCGATGACCTCGTCTTCGTCCTGCATGAACAGGGCAAAGTCGCGGTAGCTGCTTCCTTCCAGTGGGTGGACGTCGGCGCGCCAACCATCGGCGATTTCATCCCCGGACTCGGGGTCGGTATAGACCGCACCTTCCGGGCCGATGATTATCGCGCCGTAGAGGCCAAGGCGCGGGTTGGCCAGGACATCGCCCCAGTCCCGGACCATAGCGGTGGTCTCTCCGATCTCCGGGTGGGCGTAGAACGTGTAGGTGCGGCTCTCACCGGACGCGACCGTCTGCGGCGGATTGAACCCAGCGGCGATGCCCATGGATTCCAGCGGGTCGTAGGCCAGGTTATCGGCGTGGAAGGAGACCGGGCCGCCGTCGGTGTTGTTGGTCAGCAGGACGGATATGCAGTCGCCCACGTTGGCCCTTAGGACCAAGGGCTCGGCTTCGGTCTCGCCCCGCAGCAGCCGGCTCAGCCGGTCTTTCGTCACGAAGATCTTGCCCTGGCCGCCGCCCAGCATGGGCAAGGGAATGTCGACTGCCAACACCTCGAAATTTCGCGACGGCGCGTTGGTCGGGCAGACCTGTGCTGAGGCTTGAGTCTGGCTGACCCCAGGCAGGGGCTGCAGTGCGGTATCCGCGTCGGGTGCGTGGACGCGGAGCAGGCCCCAACTACCCTCTCGCAACTTGAAGGCCCGGCCGTTGGAGTACATATAATCGCCGGGCATGTTCTGTGGCCCGCCGGCCCTGGGTATGGCCAGGTCATAGCGTTCTGATATCCCGATGTGCACCGTGCTCACCGGCGGTGAGGTTTGGCTATTCGGCTCCACCCGGAACCAGTGACCGTCCACGTGCAGGGTGTGGGTGTCGTTGGCGGCGCTGACTAGGCCTCTGATCACGATTGGGTCGCCCAGGTTCGCCTCCAATAGCGGAGTCTCCGGGTCTCCATGCTCCGTGGTGCTGAAGAGCAGTGACGGGTCGCCGATCCGGTCGTCCAAAGGCTCGACACGCAGGTTCATGGAACTACCGCTGGAGAGTCCCACGCTGGTCAGTGAGTTGTCGTCCTGGATGAATAGCACCTGTTCACGGAAGCTGCCGGTGATGTCGTCCGACAAGACTTGGTCGGTGCGGACATCCACCCTGGGGCCGCTGCGCACCTCTTCGCCGGTCTTGGGGTCATGGTAGGTCGAGCCGGGCGGCTCCGATATCAGGGCGCCGAAAAGGCCGTGCCGCCAGGAAGACAATGCGCTCACGTGGTCGTGGAAGTAGGCGGTGCCGAACTGGACGTCGGGGTACCACCGGTAGCGCACGAACTCGGTGCTGACGATCTCCTCGGCATCATGGTCGAATTCAAGGGGCTGAACGAAGGTAACGGTCTTGCCGTTGACTGACGCGATCCGCCGGACTTCAAAACTCTCGTCTTGGTCCATGCCAACGCCGACCAATGCACCGGCCTGGAACCGGCTTGCGCTACCCAGTTCAACCGAGGTTGCACCGGCGTTGGCGGTCTCCGTGAGTCTTTCGCCCTCCACCTTGAAAGGGCGGACCGATGTCTCGTAGTTGAAACCGGTGTCCACGCCGTCGCTGCCCTGAATGTCGAACTGGACGAAATGGATGTGCAAGTTTGTCTTGCTGTAGAAGTGGTTCTCCCCGGTGTCAGGCAACTCACTCTTCAGGACAACATCGACGCAGTCCTCTCCTGCGTTGGCCCGGATGGCCAGCGGCTGTTTGCGGGCGTTGTTGGCCCGGACGTCGTCTTCTTCCTCTTTCAACACGTACAACTGACCCACCGGGTCCACCAGGTTTGCCTGCCGGTTAAGGGCTATTGGCAGGCTGATGGCGTGGATGGCGAACTCCCGGGCCGTGGCGCCGCTGGGACACAGGCTGCCCGGCCCGTTCTCACCCGGACGCGGGAAGTCGGTGCCCTGCCGTATCGGCTCCAGGTATGGGGCAGGCCCGTGGTTGGGCGCAAAGGGAGGACGCCGTCCCAAGTGGGGCGTTAAAAATGGGTAGGCCAATTTACCGGTGGCCGGGTCGAAATATATCGGAGGACGCAAGCCAGGATTGGGCGGGTCGTAGCCCGGCCATTTCTCAGTCGTATTGGGCTCGTTCAGGTACGTCTCGCCATCTTTAGCCCAGTTCAACACCGACGCGTCCAACTTCTGAGGAACGCCCTGGGGCGGGAGCTGACGCTCGACCCATTCCTCCAGATTTGAGGAGTTGATCTGGAACTCCTGGCCCTGCCAGCTCACAGTCGTATCCACCAGTTGGTCGGAGGTAACAGCGATTTGGACGCTTGAAACCCGGTCGGGTAGTTCAGGAAGTCCCGGCAGGCCGTCCAAAGAGCCCTGGTCCGTTTGCAGTGTGTTTTGAACGCGCCAGACCATCCACATACCAGCCACATAATGGTGGGCCACATGGCAGTGGACTAGAAAGTCGCCCACACTCTGTTGACAGCCACCGCTGCCACATTCGTGTTCCATGTCAAAAGATTCGGACGGGCCCAGGGTCTGGGAATCGGTGCGTGATGTGGTCTCGACCCTGAGGGCAGGGTTCTTGTCGAACCCGCTATCGAATGCTGTGGGTTCTGCTGCCGGCTGACGCCGCCAACGGGTGGTGCCGCCGTGGACGTGGTGCACGTGGAACACCTCTGAGCCGCCGTGGACAACCCTCTGCTTGACCGGGTCTCCCAGGTAGGTGCCGGCGATGGGCGTGGCTGGGTCGCCGAACGTGTAGGAGCTATAGGCCAGCGAGGCGTCGGCGATTCCCGCTCGGTCCTGCTGAAGTTGCATGCGGTTCATGAAAGGCTCGCTGCGGTAGTTGATGGCCCGGCCGCCGGGTTTATAAGCCCCGGTGAACGGGTCTACAAAGGGCACAGCCCGGGCGCCACCTAAGTTAAAACCGGTGAACCCGGTCTTGCTCTCGATGGTGAAGGCCTCGTTGCCGATCTCATGGTAGTAGACGGCGAACTCTCTGAAATCGCTGCCGTCCGGGTCGCGGATGACCGCCGCCCAGCCGCTGCGCAATTCCTCCCCAGTCGTTGGCTCCAGGAACTCGGTGCCCTTAGTTTCGATGATGACCGCCCCGAAGAGCCCGTGGGCAGTCTGCTCTCTGGTGTTGCCGTGGCTGTGGAAGTAGTGGGTGCCCTCGGGCTGGTCTTCCGGCACCATCCACTCGTAGCCGACGGTCTGGCCCGGCTTGGCGATGGATGCGGCGTTGGCGGCCACGGCCGGCGTGCCGTCGCTGACGATTTGGAGGCCGGAACCGTGGACGTGGAAACTGGCCGACTCGCCGTCATCCAGGGCATTGCGCAAGTTAAACCGGAGGCAATCGCCCTGATTTACTCGGATGGTTAGGGGCTGGATAGCATCGTCTTGGAGTCCGATCGACACTGCAGGCTCGGCCTGGTCTGACCGGGCGGCCCGGTTCTGGGCTTCTTCCGCTCTGGCGCGGGACAGTTCTTCTTCCAGGACATACATGCGGCCCAATGGGTCGTAGTCTAGGAAACGGTTCAGGGTGATCTCGAGGTTGATAGCAGCGGCGTCGAACTCCCGCACTCGGGCATCAGATGGGCATCGGGCGGCCGCGTAGACGCTCTCTTCGGTCTGGGGTCGGAGCGTTAAGCCCTCGTCGCCGGCGTGTCCGCCGGGAGTGGCTGTGGGGTCTTCAGGATTGCTGGTGGGAGCGGGGTTGGCGGACTCGAAGGGGGAGGTGCCGTCGGGCTGTCCGCCGCAGACGACTAGTAGAAGGGCCGCCATGATGGCGGCAGCCAGAATCACCGCCACGCTCAAGGGTGGCCGGCTCGTCTGGGTGGATTGTCCCTTGGGTTTAGCCAAGTGAACCTTAAATTCGAGGCGGTTTCGTCTGCTGTTGTTAGTTGGCTATCGTGAAGATAGCCGGGTTAGGTATGCCGGGCGCTAGGCCGAGCAGCCGGAATAGCGCGAAGTTGGCTGCGTACAGCGTGCCGTCAGCTCCGAAAGCAACGTCCGAAGGATTCTGTATCGGGCCGCCGCTGGCCAGCAGTGTAATTGCACCGTCCGGCGCGACCTTGACCACTGCGTCGCTACCCACCAGGGCAACGTATAAGTATCCGTCAGAACCGAAAGTGATACCGTCGGGGCCGCCGAGGTTGGCCGTGTCTTCCACGAACACCGAAGCTGTCCCTGCGCTGCCGTCACCGTTTACTGGGATCTGAACGATGCGCGACTTATCGGTTACGGCGACGTATAGATTCTGTTGAGCCGCATCGAAGGCGATACCGTTGGCGCCGAGGGGGAAGCCCACTGGTCCCGGAGGATTGTCGCCAAGCATCAGGTCGTCACTCGTCCAAGAGGTTACGCCACCCTCGGAGTCAATCTTCCAGATCGCACCACCGATTGTGTCGGTGACGAACATGTCGCCATTTACGTCAAAGGCAAGAGCGTTGGGAAACCCTTCCACAGGCAGGGAAGCGAAGAGTTCGCCTTCACCGCCGCCGGCCGGAATCTTCCAGATGCCGTGAGTGGCTTCGTCAAAGCTGGGCATGGCGGCAAACAGGTCGCCGTTGGCGTCGAAGTCCATGCTCAGCAGGAATCCGGTTCCGGGAGGGGGAAGCTGTGCGAAGGTTGTTGATGAACCGTCAGCCGCGAACTTGCGTATCTCGCTCGTTGGGGCCATACCGGCGTATAGAGCGCCATCAGCGTCGACAGCCAAACCCTCTGGGAATTGGGCTGCCAGGCTGTTCATCTGGGCTACGACTGACGTGGTCCGCCCCACCACCGTGATGTTGGCTTCCATACCAAGACCGACGTGGATGGCGCAGATATAGTCGTAGCTGCCGGCTGCCGAGAAGGTCATCGAGAATGACGAGCCGCCGGGGCCGCCATTGGCCGACATGATGCCGGAGTTAACATAGCCAGTGCCATCAAATTCGCCGGTCGGTTTCACAGCGAACACAGCCATAGGATTGCCCACCAGGATAGGCGGGCCCGCCTCTTGGGGCTCGGGTAAAACAAATTCTGGGGCGTCGATCCCCGGGTGGAAGGTAACGGTATGGATGCTGGGAGCTGTATTAGCCCAGATCACCGTGTCGCCTTCCTGGATGGTCAGGTTGTCGGAAAGGAACTCGTACAGCTCCAGTTGGTTGTCGAACCCGGTTGGCCCTGCGTTTATGTTCCAGGTAGTCGTGCCATCGGGACCGGCTTCGCTTTGAATCATCGCAGCGGCAGCTCGTACGCCGTCGATCTGCGCCCGGAGCGCCGCTTCTTCAGAGGCGGCCATGGCGTCGATGTCACTCTGGGAATCGGCGGCTGCGTTGTCAGCGACAACCGTTACGGTGCCATTCATCTGAGGGTGCAGCAGGCAGACGTAATCGAAAACGCCCTCAGTACCCATGATCACGCTCATGGGGCCGGACATCAGGCCAGAGCTGACCATCGAGGTCCCGTCATAACTCTCCACGTCTCCGTCTGGGGCCCTGGTGGGAAACGCCGTCATGGGGTTAAGTTGTACGTCCGTGGGAGTGCGTCCCTCGATGGGAACAACGTCCGCTGGCCGAGGTGTACCGGCGAGGAAGGTAACAGTGTGGGGCTCGCCTTCGTGGCCCAGGCCCCAGGTTACGGTGTCGCCGGCCCGGACGGTAATGTTCCGGGCGAGGAAGGCGTTAAGCAAGACTGTGTCTTCGCCGCCTCCAGCAAGGATATTCAGCTCACGAACGCCCGCAGCAGGTGCGGGGGTCGGCGTGACGAGAACCTCTACCGTTTCCGTTACGGTCTCGGTTACAGTCTCAGTCACGGTCTGTACTACCGGTGTTGGGTCGCTGCCGCATGCAGCGACGAGAAATACTAGTGCTACCAATGCAGATAGAATTATTAGTGGCCGTTTCATCCGTTCACTCCCGTTAATATCTATTCCGCCAATCAAGGTATGGCGGTCGTCACCGTCGTTACGGGTGTCATTGGGGAATTTCTAATAGTCTCGTAGGCGTGCGTCAAGACTATTGTGAATATTTTCTCAAAATGCTCAGGTATTCGTTTTAAATTCCATGTCGTGTCGTGATCTATCCCGCAGACCTTCCCTCCACAACCTGATACAGCTATAGTATTGCCGCGCGATTATCCGCACTCCGCTGTACGCCGTTTTACGCTTGCTAGTGGGTGCCTGTCCAAATCGGACTGAAACTTAGAATTGGCCCAAACGGGAGTGTCTATGCTTGCAATCTTGGGAGGAACCGGACCGGAAGGCAAAGGCCTGGCCCTGCGTCTGGCCATGGCGGGAGAAATTCCGATCATCGGGTCAAGGGACGCGGAACGGGGCGCGGCGGTGGCCGAGGAATTGGCCCAGTCCGCATCCGGAGTCACGATCAAGGGCTCGGACAACGCCGGCGCAGTTGCAGAAGCTGACGTGGTGTTCCTGGCCTTTCCCTACGAGGGCCAACGCCCGGTGTTGGAAGACCTTGGCGCAGCGCTCAAGGGCAAGATCGTTGTGAGTGTCATCGCTCCCATGAAGTTCGAGCGGGGCAAGGGCGCCAGCGCCGTGGAAGTGGAAGCTGGATCGGCAGCTCAAGAGGCCCAGGACATGCTGCCCGACTCCCAGGTTGTGGCCGCGTTCCAGAACGCCAGCGCCGAGGAACTGCTGGACCCAACCGTGACTATGGAAGGCGATGTAGTGGTCTGCTCAGACCACGCCGAGGCCAAGAAGCTGGTGATGGGTCTGGCCGACAAGATCAAGGCCCTGCGTGGCGTCGACGGTGGCAGCCTGGCCAACGCCAAATATGTGGAACAGATCACCCCGCTACTGGTGAACATCAATAGAATCTATAAGACCCATTCCAGCATTAAAATCGTGGGCATCGATTAGTCAGAATCTATAAGACCCATTCCAGCATTAAAATCGTGGGCATCGATTAGTCAGAATCTACAAGACTCATTCCAGCATCAAGATCATGGGTATCGACTAGTCAAGAAGAAGAATCAGCGGAGGAAACATGCCTAGAGCAGTGATCGACCTCAATACAAGCACCGGACTGGCGTCCGTCAAAGGACAATGGAAGTTTGCCCAGGGGCTGGTGCCCGGCGAGCCCAACGAGGGCTTGGTTTCGCAGTTGGAGGGTTCGGCAGCCAGGCTGCCGGATTATGACGACTCGAGTTGGGAAGTATGCACCGACTTGGCCAAGTGGGTCTCCAAGGGCTTCTCGTTCGTCTGGTACCGCCTCCACGTGACTCTGCCGGAGACTGTGGACGGCCATCCCACCGCCGGTGTCCGCGTCCAGTTCGAGACGTGCATTGACGACTATGGGGAGATCTGGATCGATGGCGAGTGCGACCGGCACCGGGGCACCGTGCAGGGGTTCAACGTGCCCCAGCGGGTTGTGGTTGCAGACGAGGCAAAGCCGGGCGAACAGCACACCTTTGCTCTGTTGGCCGCCAACGGGCCGATGGCCGCACCCGGGGGAGCGGTCTTCGTGCGCTACGCCAACCTGGCATTTGAATGGCGCGAGCCAGGCTACTAGACCGCTAGTAGATTAAATCAACGGGCCCGGGCAACGGGTCAGATCAACGGGGCGGCCGCTGGGGGGGAGCT
>CAVOAA010000035.1:0-19857 GCA_963693555.1 Dehalococcoidia bacterium
CGCTGTCCGGAAGAACACTCGCGGGTCTGCATCTGGGCAACGAGATTCTTCGCCGCTGCGGCTGGCTCAGAATGACAGCATACGTGGCAGTTGCGATGAGTACCGTCATGCTCGGACAGCGTCTTCCCGAGACCTGTCATTCCGAGCGGAGCGTGGAATCTCATTGCTTGGGGTAGCCTACCGCTGTCCGGAAGAACACTCGCGGGTCTGCATCTGGGCAACGAGATTCTTCGCCGCTGCGGCTGGCTCAGAATGACAGAAGATGAAGATGAGCAACGGGCGTTTATGGACAGGCCCGCCGCACCGGTATTAGTATTCATCCATCATGCCTAGCGAACGGATGCAAAGACAGATCGATCGGCTCCTAGACGAAGCCGAAGAGGCGATTGCCAGCCAGGACTGGCCGGCTGTAGGCGAACGCGCCAGGTCCGTGCTCAGGCTGGACCCTGAGAACGCCGACGCCATAGCTTTCTTGGCCGCTGCCGAACGCGATCCGTCCCCGGACACCTCTCTAAACACCGCTCAGGCACCAGCAGCCGACGCCTCTCGCGCCAGGCTGGAGCAGTACATCCCCAAAGAGCTCCTCGACAAACTGGAAGGCTCACGCCGCGCCGGTTCGGCATCCGGTGAGCGCCGTGTTGTCACCATGTTGTTCTGTGACGTCACCGGATCAACCTCCGCAGCAGAAAAACTGGACCCGGAAGAATGGGCGGAGATCATGAACGGGGCGTTCGAGCACCTGATCTCCCCCATCTACCGCTACGAAGGCACCGTGGCCCGCCTGATGGGAGACTCCATACTCGCCTTCTTCGGAGCGCCCATCGCCCACGAAGACGACCCACAACGCGCTGTACTCGCCGGACTGGACATCGTCGAGGGCATACGCGCCTACCAGGCAGAGGTCAAAAGCAAATGGAACCTGGAATTCGGCGTGCGGGTGGGCATCAACACCGGCCTGGTGGTCGTGGGAGAGGTCGGGTCTGACCTGCGAGTCGAGTACACGGCCATGGGTGACGCCATCAACCTGGCGGCGCGAATGGAACAAACAGCCCAGACAGGCACGGTCCAAATATCCTCGGACACCTACAACCTGATCGCGCCGCTATTTGAGTTTGGCGCCCCTGAAGAGATCGAGGTTAAGGGCAAAAGTGAGCCGGTTACCGCCTACCAAGTCCTCAGCGAGAAGTCTGAACCCGGACGGGTGCGCGGGATAGATGGCCTGAACTCGCCTCTGGTTGGCCGAGACGACGAACTCAACGAATTGCGCGGGGTACTAGAACGGCTGCACGACGGTCGAGGGGCGATCGTCTCATTGATCGGTGAGGCCGGACTCGGGAAATCCAGCCTACTGAACGAGCTTCACAATGAATGGCACAAGATTGCCGGCAGCGAGGCGCAATGGGTTGAGGGCCGAGGGGTCTCTTACGACACCACACGCCCGTACGGACTGTTCTCCCACCGCATGTTGCAGTCTCTTGGCGTAAACGATAACGATACCATCGAGACCGTCCGGGCCAGAGTAGCCGTGGCGGCGGCCAACTTTCCCTTGGAAGTCCAATCAAAGATTGTGAGTGCCATATCCGTATTGTTGGCGCTGGACAAAGCAACGGATAGCCCCCAATTGGAAGGAGAAGCCGTTCAACGAGATATCTACGACGCCTTTAATTCTCTGTGGCGTGCGGCTGCTTCCCACTCACCATTGGTCATGGTTATGGACGACCTGCATTGGGCCGACCCGGCTTCGGTGCAACTCATGATCGATCTATTGCCGATCATGGAAGAGGTGCCGCTCCTCCTACTCTGCTCTTTCCGGCCCGAACGGCAGGCGCCAGCCTGGCGATTGAAACAGGCCGCCGAGACCGATTTCCCCCACCTCTATACGGAGATAGCCCTAAGCGCGTTGTCCGAAGACGACAGCGATCAGCTTTTCGAAAATCTTTTGGGAGTGTCGGAACTACCACCTCAGTTGCGTCAGATGATCCTCGAGAAGACCGAAGGCAACCCCTTCTTCCTTGAGGAGTTCGTCCGGACTCTTATCGATACCGGCGCCATCGCCCGCGATGACAGCGGCATGCTCTGGTGCGCGGAAGCGGATATCCAAGAGATTGCCATCCCCGACAACCTGCTCGCTATGCTGTCGTCCCGGATCGACCGGTTGGAAGAGGACGCGCGGCGCACGCTGCAATTGAGCTCGGTCATCGGCCGGTCTTTCTATCACGGCGTCCTCAAACAGATCTCCGAGGCAGGCGTCACCCTGGACCGGAACCTCAATACCCTCCAACGGGCAGAGTTGATCCGCGAAGCCGCACGACTCCCGGAGTTGGAATATATGTTCCAACACGACCTCACACGGGAAGCTGCATATAACTCCATTCTTCTGCGAGAGCGCCGCGAATTCCACCTACGAGTCGGCGAAGCGGTCGAGCAGCTGTTCGGCGATCGGTTGGAAGAGAACGCCCACCTGCTGGCCCACCACTTCTACCAAGCAGGCGAGAACGAACGGGCGCTGAAATACTCAATCATTGCCGGTGACGAGTCGGCAAGACTGTACGCCAACGACGAAGCCATAACCCACTACTCCCGAGCGATACCGATAGCGAGAGAGATCGGTTCTCCCAACGAGCAGCTAATCTCTCTCTATACGGCCCGGGGCCGTGCCCAGGAAGTCAGCGGCCAGCATGACGACGCCTTGACCGGGTACCAGGATCTCGTAGAACTGGGACGGGAGTCGTCGCAACCCACCCTGGAATTGGCCGCGCTTTTGCCCATGGTTACCATCCATTCAACCATCGGCGGAAGACCTGACCCGGCCACCGCTAGGACATTGTCCGAGAGGTCGTTGAGCCTGGCTCAGCAACTTAATGACCACCCATCCGAAGCAAGAATCCTTTGGAATGATCTGTTGATGGAGATCCTTGCCGGGGATTATCACAAAGCTGTGGAATTTGGAAAGCAGTCACTGCTGATCGCCAGTCAATATGGCTTGGAACAGCAGACCGCCTTCACACACCAAGACACTGCGCGCGCCCAGGTGGGCTTAGGACAAATGGCAGAAGCCAAGGAGTCTTTGGAAAACGCACGGGCCTACTGGCGGTCCTCCGGCAACAAAGTGATGCTGGCCGACAACCTATACAACTCCACTGGAGTCTTCTACGCCCAAGGTGAATTTCCCGAAGGCACCAAATTGGCAGAAGAAGGGCTTAAGATCAGCCGCGAAATCGGCAGCGTGCTGCTGGAATGTATCGGTTTGGTCTCCTTCGTGCATGCCCACGCGGAGACCGGCGAACTCGGCCAGGCTTTGTCGTCGATCTACAAAGCACTCGAGAGGCTGGAAGGGAGCAACGATGCGGGAGTGATCACCGCGATGATCCATGCAACAGCCGCCGCAGTCTGTGGGCTTTACGGACTGGCCGACCTGGCACTTGAACATTCCCGGACCGCGTCGGAGATGGCCGATGTCAATTACGCCGATATCTTCCGTACCCCAGCGGCCCTTGCATACGTTCACATCAATCGGCTCGACGAAGCTGAGGACGCCCTCCAGCCCATGTATGAACAACCGCGACTCCATTCCAAACACAGCCTGGAGTACATGGGCATTCTCACCCCGCTGCCTGACCTTGTCAGGAGTGAACTGGTGCTCGCACAGGAAGACTTCGAACAGGTACTCCGTTACGACCTTGAGTCCCACGGCCACAATGGAGGTGGTAGCACAAGTGTCATACTCCCCGACTTGCTCAGAGGCAGAGGCCAAGCCCTTTTGGCATTGGACCGGGTCGACGAAGCCTGGTCAGAATTGTCTGAAGCAAGAGACATAGCTGAGCGGTATGGTTCTAAGCGCAGCCTATGGCAGATATACTTTGAAATGAGCAGGGTTGCGTCTACGCAGGGCCGGTTGGATGAGAGTCATCGGCTGCTAGAGCAGCCCAGAGAGCTGATAGATTACATCGCTGATCATTGTGGAGACCCCGAGATTCGCGAAGATTTTTTGAACACTTCGAAGGTCAGGTCGGTTCTTACCGAAGAATGATTTTCAGAATGAACATGGGACAGAGGAAAACGTGGAAGACCTGACGATAAAACTTGTGGAGACTGAGGCCGAGATGGAAGGCGCGTTGGGCGTGCGGTTCAGGGTATTCGTGGGCGAACAACGGGTGCCCATGGAAGAGGAGCTGGACGAGATCGACGCCACCGCTACCCACGCCATCGTGCTTAACGACAACGAAGTGGTGGCCACCGGCAGAGTGTTCTACCGGGACGAGGACAGCGCGGCTCGAATCGGGCGCATGGCCGTCGACGTTGAATACCGGCGCCAGGGGATCGGAGGCCGGCTGCTGCAATTTCTGGAAGACGAAGCCACGACCCAGGGCGTATCAACCTACATCCTGAACGCCCAGGTGTACGTCA
The DNA here is from genome assembly GCA_963693555.1 of Dehalococcoidia bacterium. Classification (GTDB taxonomy): domain Bacteria; phylum Chloroflexota; class Dehalococcoidia; order Lucifugimonadales; family UBA3495; genus UBA9611. Next base: position 4,408 of record CAVOAA010000035.1, read on the forward strand.
AGGATTTTTACTCCGCCCACGGCTACACCGAGCGCGGGGAAGAATTCCTAGAAGCGGACATAGTCCACGTCCTGATGCGAAAGGAAGCTGCAAATCCCGATTGATCAGGGCAAACAGCGAACAGCGGTCAGCTATTAGAAAAAAGCTGACCGCTGACTGCTGATTGCTGAAAGCTAGGCTGCGAGCTTACCTTGCTGCAGGTTCTGGACGTCCATCCTTGCGATGTGATCGCCAGGCTGGGTTCCCAAGGACTTGAAGCCTTCCGACTCGCGGAACTCTGTCTCTTTGGCGGGGACGTCGGCGCCCTCAGGGAACCGGCGGACCCAGATGAACTGGTTTTGGTCGGCGTTGACCCAAGTGGCCACCACCGGCATGCCCACGGCCTCATGGGCCGGCTTGATACCGGACTCAAACAATTTCACCCAGGAATCCATCATTCCCTTGTTGATCGTGTAGCTGCGCATCTGGTCCATGGTTTTTCCTCTCTATTTGTTTGCGATATTTTTGGCTTTGGCTATCTACGCCGCTTTCGCGGTCTGAAGAACTTCTTCCACCAACTTCACTTCCATCTTGGCAATGTGGCTGGTTGGTTTGTCGCCCAGGGCCTTACGTCCCGGTGACGCGAAGTAGGCCTTCTCTTTCTCTGGAATCTCTTCCGCAGTGGCAAATGTCCTGACCCAGACAAAGTCCGCGCGGTCGGCGCTGACATATGTGGCCACGATGGGAATTCCCAGGCTCTCGTGGACCGGCCTGATCTCCTTGTCGAACAACTCCAGCCAGGAGTCCATCATTCCCTTATTGATCGTGTATGTGCGGATCTGTGCAACCATTGTTTCTCCTTCGGAGGCCATCAGCTGTCAGCTATCAGCAGTCAGCTTTTTGCCCTTGTTAAGTTTTTGAATTCCCCGATTTTATAAACTAAAGACTAAAATCCGTATAACACGCAGAAAGCTGACAGCTGAGCGCTGACCGCTGAATGCCTAGACAGCGTACTGCTTCAAGATGTCTTCGTCGAACTTTAGACCTAGCCCTGGCTTGTCAGGCACTTCCAGGCAGCCGTCGACAAACTTGGGAGTCTCCTCGAACAGCTGGAGCGTCCAGGGCATGTATTCCACTGTGAGACCGTTGGGTATGGCGCCCATCAGCTGGATGTGTATCTCCGGCACCAGGTGACTGACCACCGGCAGGTTGAACGCCTCGGCCATTCCCGCGACCTTACGCCACTCTGTGATGCCGCCAACCCGCAATAGGTCGATCATAACTATATCTATGGAGCGGTTCTCGATCAGCTGCCGGAAGGGGTTTATCCCGTAGACGTATTCGCCGGCTGCGATGGGAGTGTTCAGGGAGTCGGCGACGCGGGCCAGGCCCTGGTAGTCGTCATGGGCCACTACATCTTCCAACCAGAAAAGGTTGTACTCCTCAACCCGCTTGCCGATGGTGATGGCCTGGTTCACGTCCCAAAGCTCGTTGATGTCGCACATGATATCGATGTCATCGCCCACGGCCTCCCGCAGAGTGCGCATACGCAGTACCTCTTTGGCCGGGGTGTTCTCGGCGCCCATCTGCGACTTCATCTGCTTGAAGCCCTTCTCGACTAGCGCCGGGCCGATCTCGGCCAACTGCTCCACGTTCATCGGGCGCATCAGCGCACCGCTGGCGTAGGTGGGCACTCGCTTGCGGTAGCCGCCCAGAAGGGAACATACCGACTGGTTCAGCGCCTTGCCCTTGATGTCCCACAGGGCCATATCGACTGCGGCCAGTGCCAGCGTCAGGATGCCGCCTGGGCCGTTGCCCATGGTCTTCTTTCGCAGGTACTGCATCACCGCCTCGATCTGCATCGGATCCTCGCCCTCAGCCAGCTCGCACAGGGCCTCAACCGCCGAAGCCAAAGCTGGAGCCAAGGGACTCAGGCCCATGGCCGGGGCGAATGTCAGGCCGATGCCCTCAATGCCTTCGTCGGTCTGCATCTTGATGGTCACGAAGGCGCGCCTGCCTCCGGACTTGGGTTGCACGTCCACCAACGCCGCGTCGGCCGGAGCGTGTAGTACCTGTACCTGCGTCTTGGTAATCTTCATATCATCTTATAAAGGAGGCTGATTCTACGGTGATGCCTGACACTTGGAATGCCCGATTCTACCACAATCTAGCTTCAGATTTGCCCTAACTGTTGACTTGCGAGTTGCGTTGGCATAACATACTCAACAAGCTATAGTATTAAACCAGGTTTAGTATTCCTGAATTAGTATCATAGCCGCCGGCAGAATCTCGAGAGGCAAGACGTAATAGAATGACCACGATCAAACTAGAAAACAACCAAACCCCTAAGCAATCCCCTAAGCAATCCGCGATGCAGACGGAGGCGTACTGGGAGAACCTGGTGAAGCGCAGCCTGTGCCGGTTCCTGCTTTTGGCCCAACTGGCCAAGGGCCCGGTCCACGGCTACGGTATCAACCAGGCCATCAAAGAAGCCTGCCAAGGCTGCTGCGAGCCCACCGAAGCGATGGTCTACTCGACCATGAAAGAACTTCAGGACGGTGGGTACGTCGACTGCCGCATGGAAGAGGTGCAAGGGCGGCAACGCCGCGTTTGCTGGCTGACTGACACAGGCGAAGAGGCATTCAGGGCCGCCGCCCGCGTCTGGAAGCAGATGCTTCCCACAGTCGAGGATTGCATCGACCTCGCACTCACCGAACCTAAAAAATAGAAGATATCGTAGAACAAGCTCTGCCAGAACCTAAAAATAGATGACTGCGCAGAACAGGCATTGCCTTCGGGCAAATAGATATAGGCAAAAATAATTAATCAGGGAGGACGAAAAAAATGTCCACTGAACATGACCAGATAAAAGACCTGGTAAAAGAGCGCTACGGCGCACGGGCGGAGCGGGTGATTAACCTGACTCCGGCCGAACTCAACCACACTGAGAGCGACGGCTGCGGCTGTTCCACCGACGGCGCGTGTTGCGGCGTCGAGGACCTGGACCACGCCATGCTGCTATACAACGAGGGCCAACTGGCCGGTCTGCCCGCCGAATCCATCGCGGCCTCGGCCGGCTGTGGCAACCCAACAGCCCTGGCCGGCCTGCAACCTGGCGAACGGGTGCTGGACCTGGGCTCAGGCGGCGGCATCGACTGCTTCTTGGCCTCCCAGCAGGTTGGAGAAACCGGCAAGGTGACCGGCCTGGACATGACTCCGTCCATGCTGGAACTGGCCCGGACCAACAAGGCCAAACTGGGCATCACCAACGTCGACTTCGTGCAGGGCGAGATGGAGAAGATGCCCATCCCCGACTCCAGCGTCGATGTGATCATCTCCAACTGCGTGGTGTGCCTGTCCCCGGACAAGGACTCCGTGTTCACGGAGAGCTTCCGGGTGCTTTCGCCCGGCGGCCGCATCCACCTCTCCGATGTCATGGCATTGACCAATGAAGGCCCCAGCGTCTCTACGCCAGAGGACTGGGTGTCCTGCACCGCAGGCGCGGAGCATGTGGACGTGTACCGTGACCGTCTGGTCCGCGCCGGGTTCACCGATATAGAGTTCACCAGCGAACAGGTGGACTACATGGACAAGCACCCCGAGCGCCCACCCACCAATACGGCCGGCTACAAAGTAGTAGCCCACAAACCAGCCTAGGGCCCCTTCGGCCAGGCAAAAGTAAGGCGGGGTATCTGATTGATACCCCGCCTTTTTAATCTTGTTTTTATGCTGGCTTCCGCCATTCTGGCGAAGGCCAGAATCCAGTATGGCTGGATTAAACAAGCATGGTTCTGCAAAAGCATTCTGGATTCCTGTCTTCACAGGAATGACGACCATGTGCTCCCCACCATTGTTCCTCCGGCCAAACCCAGGAAACCCGGCTGTGCCGGCGGTTAGCCGAAGGGTATTCGCTTGAAACCCTCGGCAAAGGCCATGCCAACCTGCTCGCCTGTTCGGATGCGTCCCTGGCGGAACCAATCTCCGGCGTTCTCTTGGTCCACCTGTGAGACGTGGGCCTTCAGGGCTTTTACGGCCGTATCCATGTAAGCTTCGACGTCAATGTACTTGTCCGCGTTGTCGCCACCGCCAGCGATCCAGACCTCACGGACCTTGTGCGGTTCAAGTCCTTCATCCAGGAGCTCCGGGAAGGTCAGCCTGTCCCGAGCGGTGGGGAACACGGCAGATAGCGCAGCCTCTCCAGCTGCCAAGTGGTCGGGGTGACTTACGTAATGCCCTCGGGAAACATCCCTGGCTGGACTGCCCGTGATCACCACGTCGGGCTTATAACGGCGTATCTCTCGGGCGATGTCTTTGCGAAGTTCCAGCGTCGGCTCCAGATAGGCGTCCGGGTAACCCAAGAAGACCACGTCCTTAAGCCCTAAGACCTTGCCAGCGTCCCTCTGTTCCTTCTCCCTGATCTTGATCAGCTTCTCGCTGGTCATCTCCGGGTCTGAACTGCCCTTGCTGCCGTCGGTGCAAAGCACGTAGACCACGTCCCAGCCTTCCGCGCACCACTTGGCCACCGTCCCGGAGCAGCTCCACTCGGCATCGTCCGGATGGGCCATTATCACCATTCCTCTACGGAACGGCTCCTCGTTTTCCGCCATGGAAATAATCCTCCAAACGTCTCAGCCCGGAGTATGTCTAATCGGCTACAATTAGCTTCGGGCAGGCTCAAAATTCAGTGTACCATAGCCTAAACCTACGCTAGAGCCACCACTAGAACCACCTGATGAACCAATACGGGAGCAGACACCATGCCCACTCTCTGGGCCCAGACAGCAGAATTTGCCAGCATCTCGGTGGGCGACGACCTGCCGATCCTGGTCAAGTTCGATTTCCGGCCGCCCGTACAGCCAGGGACTGATGCCCCTCCGGAAAGCCCGGTGGACGCGGAAAAGCTGACAGCCTACGTCAAAGAGCTGCTCTTCAAAGGATTTCCGGCAGACAGCGTCAACAAAGAAGACACGACCATCGAAACAGAGAGCTTGATCGACTTCATGGCCGGCGACACCATCAGCGTCTGCGGGCGTGTGGCTGGAAAGTCTGAGCAAGAAGGCAGGCGGCTTGTGGAGTGTTCGGTGACTTTTGAATCTGAAGATGGTGTGGTACTAGCCACCGCCAGGGCAATCGTCAGTCTTTAGTGCGGCCAGTGCGTGGACTACGTCGGCGTCTACGGGCTGAAGGACGGGGCGGAGCAGTGTCTTGCGGCTCTTCCAGTGGTTCTTCAGACACGTCTTTGGGCGTTTCTTCTTCATCGGCCATCTGCTTCTTGTAGCTGGCCCACTGCACCTGAGTGACCAGGGTGAGCAAAACTCCGGGTAGGTAGAACGTGAAGATCGGCTGATAGACCCCGTCGTTCAGCCACCTGACACCCATGATGCCGCCGACCATGATGAACATCCAGGCCACGCCGCCCAACATAACGTTGTTGTTCCATGGCGACCTGATAGCCAGCAGCGACCCGGCCGGCCAGAATATGAACATGGGAATCATGAACTCCGGCCGGTAATACCAGGGCTTGGGGAATGAGGGTACTTGTTCTTCTTCTTCTTGCATCAGTTATTCATGCCGGCGAAAATTTGTCCCGTGTCTTCCTGCAAGGCACTGAGCCGTTGATCCGCTCCGTACCTCACTTGCTCTAATATCAGCTTCGGCAAACATCAGGTCGATTCTAGCACCTAGCCGGTCCGCTATAGCGCTGCGACATCAGCGGGCGTCTGGGCCACTGGCAATCACCGATTGCGAGCTGTCGTCTGTCGCTGCGGCCTTGAGATCGGCGATGAACTCCCACGCGGCCGGCGACAGCTCATGACTTGCTTTGACTGCAACACCGATCTGGACCGGCGAAAAGATATGGCTCAAGTCGAGCATTCCAAACTTGGGGGTACCCTCTTGATCGGGCAGAAACATCCCGGTGATGGTGATTGCTACCCCCATGCCGATCTCCACATACCGCCGCACCAATTCACTATGGTCCATTTCGAGCGCCACCTGAATTTGCAACCCTTTTTCATCCATCGCGTTTTCGAAATATCTGCGTGTATAACTCTCCTGGCTCAATAAGACCAATGGCCATTCTGCGATGTTTTCGAGACTGAGCGTAGGATTATCCAGTATCGGATGACCAATGGGGGCCAGGAGACTGAACGGCGCGTCGAAAAGATGCACGAATGACACATATTTGGCCTCTTCGTCTGGAATGTGCACCAGCGCCATATCCACTTCTCCGGCGTCAAGGCAGTTCATCAATACCTGATATGGCCGGGCCACCACCTTGATATGGGCGTCCGGGTAGCGAGACCGGTATCGCTGAAGCACCGGAGGCAGATAGTGAAAGGCAAGATCGGGATATGACCCGATGCTGAAAGAACCCAACTGGTCCGAGCCACTCATCTGATCGTTCAATGACGTAAGGCCGCTTTCGACCGACGAGACCAGTTGACGTGCCAGATCGAACAGCTTGTGGCCCTCGGGAGTGAGCTTGATGGGGCGCCGCTTCCGGTCGAACAGAGTTGCGCCGATATTCTGCTCCAGCCGCTGCAGATGGGCGGTAACAGTCGGCTGCCCCAGTTCCAACCAACGCGCTGCTTGCGACACGCTGCTCAGACGGGCAGTATGGTAAAAACTTATCAGTTCACGGATATCTAAACCGGCACCTCTTAGGTCTTTAAAAGGTCTTTTAGAGGTCTTTTAACAGTTAAAGGCTCGACCTGGCGGCATCATATTATCATTTTATGGATACTTCACATAAAAAGCACACGGTTGACGTTGCCTTAGTCGTGCAATCATAATCCAGGTTGTCGTAGTTTCAGGTTAATCAGGCTGCCGTCGCTCCAGGCTATTGGGGTACGGCCTTCACGCAGAAGGAGACGCCGCCATGACCACCGTTAAGTATTCTCTCGAAGACTTCACTCACGACATGGAATCTCTTCTGGAGAGCCAACCGGGCGATCAGCAGATATTCGACAAGGGCTCTGCCTGGCTCCAACGGCTGGTCAGCAACCCCGACTCCATCCCCATGGAGTTCCGGCTTCCCCTGGGCACCGGCCCCCGCCCGAACCATGCCTCCCGAATGCTCTATCAGGGCGAAAGCGGCCTCCAAGTAACGGCAGTCGTCTGGGGCGCCGGCGACCACCTCGGCCCACACGACCACCGCACCTGGGGCATGATCGGCATCCTTGAAAACTCCCTCACTGAGACCCGATACCGTCGAGTGGACGACCATGACGTCGAGGGCTACGCGAAACTTGAGAAAGACCGGGCGTCCACGTTCAAACCCGGCGAGATCACACTACTGGTTCCGGAAGAAGACGAGATCCACCAAATGGACAACCACACGGACCGTCCCACCGTGGAGATTCACGTCTACGGCAACGACCTCCGGTCATTGGACCGCAGCAGCTTCAACCTGGAAACCGGCAAGATCACCACTTTCCGGACCAAGCGATGGGACAACTGTTAATGGAAAAAGCGATTTTAGTTGGATGATGGGTTGGGAGATGCGCGCCAGATTAAACGTCTGGCGTTTCGTCTGGCCTGGCAAGCCCGGTAACATCGATCAGGCCCGGTAACATCAATTAGGGGTATTTATTAGATGGCCCAGAAAATAGCGTCCAACGACCTCAATGATTTGCTACAGGGGAAATCTCCCTTCGCATTGATTGATGTCCGGGAGTCTGGGGAGTACAACGCTACACACATCCCCGGAGCGGCCCTGATCCCGAGGCGCCGCATCGAGTACATCATCGAGAGTTCCGTGCCTTTCAAGGGCACCAAGGTCGTTATCTGCGATGACGACGGCCGACGCGCCCAACTGGCCGCGGCAACCCTCGACAAGCTGGGTTACACCGACGTCCATTTCTTGGAGGGAGGCACCAATCGCTGGGCCAGCAACGACCTCCCCACCGAGTGGGGCGTAAACGTCCCCAGCAAGGACTTCGGCGAGATGCAGGAAGTGGTCCACCACGTCCCTGAGATTACCGCCGATGACCTCCATCAGAGGATTGAAAACGGCGAAAAGCTGGTGATTTTGGACACCCGCACTCCTGAGGAATACCACAACTTCTGCATCCCAGGCGGTCGGAGCATGCCGGGCGGCGAACTGGCCCTCCGGATCAACGACATCACTAAAGAATTGGACCCCGATACCACCGTAATCATCAACTGTGCCGGCCGCACCCGCAGCATCATGGGCACCCGCGTGCTGCAGCGCATGGGCGTTAAGGCTCTGGGTCTCAAGAACGGGACATCCGGCTGGCTCCTTGCCGGCTACGAGTTGGAATACGGCGGCGACCGCCTGACTCTACCCGATGTCTCCGATGAGAGCCGGGCCGCTGCTGAGGAATACGCCACACGATTGGCCAGCGAGGACGGTGTCGGCTATCTGGACATTCCCGCGCTACAACAGGTCATAGCCAACCAGAGTAAAGAATCGGTCTACCTGATAGACGTCCGCACCGACGATGAATACAAAGCCGGTCACATACCCGGTTTCCACCACTTCCCCGGTGGGCAGGCCGTGCAGCGCTCCGACGATGTGGCGGTGGTCAGGAATGCCACCTACGTGTTCTGCTGCGACGGCAAGGCCAGGGCCACCATCACCGCCTCGCTCTACCGTCAACTGGGCCACGATAATGTCTTGGTAGTGGATGGCGGCGCCCCTGCCTGGCAGGCCGCAGGCCAGACCCTGGAGACCGGATTCCCGATCAGCAGCCTGGCCGGACTGGCCACCGCGGAAGCCTCGGTCAAAAAGGTCTCCGCCCAGGACCTCAGTTCCAATCAGCCAGACCTGGTCTTGTTCGTAGACACCAGCGAAGATTTCTCCCAGGGCCACACTCCGGGCGCCAAGTGGATCACCCGCAGTTGGCTGGAAGTCGAGATCGTCGACGCTGCCAAATCCAAAGACATGTCCATCACCGTAACCTGCCGTGACGGGCGTAGCGCAACATTGGCCGCTGCAACCCTGCAAGAACTTGGTTATACCAACGTATCGGCCCTGGACGGCGGCTTAGCTGCCTGGAAGAAGGCCGGACTGACCGTGGAAGAAGGACTCACCGGTATCGTGCGCCCTCCCTCGGACATCAATTACCTGGGAGTATCCCGAAGCTACGGCGAGATGATGAATTACCTGAGGTGGGAGACCGCTTTGGGCGAGAAATACGCCACTGACTAAACCGGCGCAAGCGACCCAATTCCCAAAAAGAATAGAAACAAAATCTACCAGCAACACCTGAGGAGGGACGAGATGGCGACGACACGACAAGATGATGTGGTTCCTGATTTTCTGCGGATGGACGATGCGATCGGCTCAGACCCGGCCAACGCCAATAAGACTGGCAATTGGCACGGCTGGCCCACCAAAGACCTGAACCCCGTCACCCTGATGGACGACGAGGGCCGTACCGTACGCATCCGCACCCCCGTGATGGACCTGGAAGGTCTGATCACACCCACCGACCTGCACTACACCGTGCAGCACTTCGCCGTACCACCGGTGGTCCCGACCGACCAGTGGGAGTTGAAGATCCACGGCGAGGTCAAGAACGAACTGACCCTGAACTTCGACCAACTCCGCCGCTTCCCCGGACGCAGCGTCCGCACCGTCATGGAGTGCTCCGGCAGCGACGCCACATTCTTCGAGTATTTCAAAGAGGAAGGCCCCAAGCCTTCCCGCACCCAGGAGTGCATGATCCTCAGCGCCAGCGAATGGACCGGCGTCCCCTTGGCCGCCGTGTTGAACGCCGCTGGGCTCAGCGACAAGTCACTCTATGTGCGCGCAGTCGGCAACGACGACGGCGTTCCCGCCACCGCCGCTGAGGGCACCAAACCCTTCAACTACGACAAGGCCCTGCCCATCCACAAAGCCCTGCACCCCGACACTATCCTGGCCTACGCACAGAACGGTACGCTCTTGGAGCACCTCCACGGCGCGCCCGTTCGGCTGCTGGTCCCCGGCTGGTCTGGCAACTGGTCCGTGAAATGGATCACCGACCTGGAGATCCTGGACCACAACCCACCCTGCTGGTATCAGTACGAGTTCTACTACTACGGGAACTCGGTTGACGATCCCAACAAAGAACTGATCACCACCATCGGCGTGAAGTCGATCGTGACGCAGCCCAACGACGACACCGAAGAAATGACCAAGGGCGTCCACATGGTCAGGGGCTACGCCTGGTCCGGCGCCGGCGCCATCTCCGCAGTAGACGTCAGCATAGACGGCGGCGAGAACTGGCATACCGCCCACATCGAAGAGCCCCGCGACCGTTTCATGTGGGTCCGCTGGTCTTATCGCTGGGATGCCAGCAAAGCCGGTAAATACAACATCATGTCTTGCGCCACGGACGAGGTTGGACGGGTGCAATCCCGTGAGCCCCGATACAACAACATGCGCAAGAATTTCAGCGCCATCGTTGGTTATCCAGTTACTGTTAAATAGCAGGCGCTGTATTCGATAAAAGGATATCCAGTTACTGTTAAATAACAGGCGCTGCTCTTAATAACTGGATATCCAGTCACGGTTAAATAACTAGCGTCGCACATAAAAAGAGGAACCCATGCCAATAATCGACCATTCAGACGTCCGTCTGGCCCCCGTTATGGAACGGGTGCGGGAACGGTATCTGGTATCTAAAGACATAGGTGCGGTATCATTGACCGTAAAGGAAGTTGAGATCACTCCCGGCTGGGAAGGCCGGATGCACACCCACCCGGTGGATGTCGCCATCCAGGTTTTGTCCGGAGCCATTCAGGTGATCCTTGGCGATGAAGTACGGACGGTACGGGCAGGCACCACGCTATTGGCCCCGCCAGGCGTACCCCACAAACTGATACACCACCTATGGACGCCAGCCCTATTGCTGATCACGTATCCGTCATCGGAGCTGGAAACCGACCACTTGGAATAGCAAGTTCTAGTTAATCACCGGAATATCTTGAGGAGGAGCCCGTATGGCCCTGCCACAGATCGGCACTAAAGCAGAACCGCAGATCATCCCGACGAACGCCGGACTTCGAACGTTCGCGGTACCCCCAGAGGGTTTGCAGAACAACATCGTTCCAAACGACCTGTTCTACATCCGTAACCACTGGAAGGAAAGCCCTGAGATCGACGCCAACACCTTCACGTTGAAGATTGACGGTGAGGTTGAACGCGAGATCACCCTGTCCTTCGAAGACCTCAAAAAACTTCCTCAGAAGCGCTTCCAGGTAACCTTCGAATGCTGCGGCAATAGCCCGGTGCCCGAGTACTTCACCAAGGCCCTGCGCATCAGTTCCGTCATGGAGCAGATCAAGGGCCACGGCATCATGGGCAACGCCGAATGGGCCGGTGTATCCCTCAAGGACGTATTGGAACTGGCCGGAGTCAAAAGCTCCGCGGTTGAGGTGATGTTCGAAGGCGCTGACCACGGCGCTGACGAAGTGGTCGGCGACCCCGTCGAAGTCACCTACGAGCGCAGCCTACCGATGAAGAAAGCCCTCCACGAGGACACCATCTTGGCCTACGAGATGAACGGCGAGCCCCTGCCCAAGGAGCACGGTCATCCCCTGCGTCTGATGGTCGCGGGCTGGTACGGCATGAACTCCGTTAAGTGGCTGGTGGGAATCCACGTGTTGGACCACGAGTTCAAGGGGTTCTACATGACCCAGCGCTACATGACCATGAACGAGCCCGGCAGCCCCGAGCCGTACCGCTATTACGGCAAGCTGCAGGTGAAGTCCATCATCACCAACCCTGTCCCTGGTGAGATCATACCTCTCAGTGGCTACACCCTGGCCGGCGCCGCTTGGTCCGGTGAGGAAGACATCGAAGAGGTGGAGATCAGCACGGACGGCGGAGAGACCTGGGACCCGGTGGAGAAGCTCCACGACCGTGAAGCATACTCTTGGTACCGCTGGGAGCACACCTGGAAGCCCAAGGCCGCCGGTAAATATACCCTCATGTGCCGCGCCACCAATGTGGAGGGCGTCACCCAGCCCATGGAATTCCCGAACCCTTGGGACGGCCGGGGCTACGGCAACAACATGGTCTTCCCCTACGAGGTGGAAGTCCGGTCATAGGTCTCAGGCATAAAGTCTGAGGGCAGTCCTTTGGGGGAATCGTTCAAGGGAAACAAACAATAGATTGACCACTACAAGACGCTTTCCGGTCCCGCTCACATTTGCGGTAGTCTTGGCCTTTGTCCTCGCCCTGATAATATTCTTCGGGGCCTGGGCAGTATCTGCCGACACGGGTCAGCGGACATTGGCCTTCGGCCTGCCCGGTACCAATGCCACGCTCAACGGCAACAATTCCCAGGAGCAAGACTCCGGGCCGTTCCAGGTAGCACGGCTGGGCGATCAGGGCACCGCCAGCGATACTTGGTGGGGCGGCGCTTTCTTGAGAGCTTGCCCCCTCCATTAACCGAGCGTTACTTAACCCGTCAAATATTCAGACTAAAAGGATAAGGGGAGGCTAGCCGAGACACCTGGACGGCTGAGCCTCCCTTGAGATAAACCAATACCATGGCGGTCTCCACCACCCCGACCCCGGCAACAACTCGCACACCTAAAGGATTTCACCGGGCCTGGATCATTCTGGCGATCTTAGCCTTAGCCCAGATAGTAGGACAATCCATCAGCATGGCGGCCGGTATCATGGTCGCGCCCCTAAACGACCCGGACGGCATGTTTGGCTGGAACATGGGCCTCATCGGAGCAGCCCTGGCCACCTACTACCTCTGCGGAGCGCTGGTAGCTCCCATCACCGGTATGCTCGGTGACCGCTATGGCGCACGGCCTTTGATGTTTGCCTGCGGCATCTTATACGGCGTTAGCATGATCCTGATCGGGACCGTCACCGAAATTTGGCAGTTCTTTCTGTATTTCGGAGTCCTCCTATCGGTGACTCAATCCCTGGCCATGGTCCCAATCCTCGCATCGGTCAACGGATGGTTCAAACAGCGGTTGGGCATGGCCACCGGCCTACTTTGGGCCTCGGGCGGCGTTGGAGCGGCGGCTGTTGCACCTGGAATAGCGGGCCTCCTGGACGCCTTTGGCTGGCAGACCACCTTCACCGTGATCGGAATCTGCGGCGGCGGCGCACTGGCGCTCCTGACATTTTTCTTCCATTCCAAACCGGCCGACGTAAAAACCACTGCCTACGGTTCAACCAGCGACGACCCGCCGGATATCTTCCGGGGCAAAGAGATCGAGCGGCTGCGGTTGAAGGTCTTCAACAAGGCCATGCGCCGCACCAGGGCCTTCTGGAACCTGCCCACCATCCACGGCCTAGGCTGTGCCGGGCACGGCATCGTGTTGATCTACTCCATCCCATTGGCTATCGAGCAGGGAGTCAGCCTCGGAGCCGCGTCATTCATCCTGGCCTTGATATCTGTCTTCAGCATCTTGGGCCGGTTCATGGCCCCCATCCTGGCCGAGCGCATGGGCGCAAAGCCGGTGATGATGACCGCCCTGTTCATCCAGGGCATAACCGTGCTGGTGTTGTTCTGGGCCGGCGACGCCTACATGTTCTATCTCTTCGCGATCTTGTTCGGTCTGGGATTCGGCGGCGAGATGTCGGCCTACCTGGTCGTCAACCGCCAATACTTCGGCACCGGACCTCTGGCAACCCTCTACGGGTTCGAGATGATGGGCGCGCTTTCCGGCCACGCCACCGCCACCGTGTTGGGAGGCCTGGCCATCTATGCCACCGGCTCCTTCAACCCGGCGCTGGTAATGTCCATGTTCTTCAGCTTCGCCGGGGTGATGGTGATCTACAGCATGGAGTCCGGAACAAAGGTGCTCATCCCAGATTGGGAGGACGCCCTGCCGCCCGAAGCCAGGACCACGCCTCAGATCGCAGAAAAGGCTGTCAGGGCCGCCTTGATCGAACAGATGGACTCGGACTAACAGGCGCACCAATCACTTCAGGAGGTAACCGGCATGGCTGAACTAATCGACCTGACCCTAACTCTGGGCAGCGACCGAATCAGCCTGGTGCCCGGGCTGATCGGAGTGGAGACCGAGTCTATCCAGACCCACGCGACCCACGCCCGGTCCAACCAGAAGCTGTGCCTGGCGACCCATATCGGCACCCATGTCGACGCGCCTTTCCATTTCGTAGACGGCGCCACCACAGTTGAGAACATGCCCCTGGAAAAGTACGCCGGTCCGGCCATTCTTCTAGACCTCCGGGCTGTGGCCAAGGGACAAGCGCCGCTGCTGGTTTCGGAACTTACCGATGCCGGCGCCAACCCCGAGTCGGTCAAAGGCAACATCGTTATCTTGTTCACCGGATGGGCGGAAGCCGAGTCCGGCGGCCCGCGCTTCTACGGTCACGGCCCGTATCTAAGCACCGAGGGCGCTGCCTATCTGGCCGAATGCGACGCCAATGCCGTGGCCGTCGACTTCCCCATCGATAAACACCCGGACTCGCCCCTATCCACCATCAAGGACTTCCCGGTGCACCGCCTGCTGCTGGGCCAGAATATCCCATTGATCGAGAACCTGATCAACCTGGATAAGCTGGTTGGCAAAGAGTTCGAGCTATGGGCCCTGCCGCTGAAACTCCAAGGCGGAGACGGCGCAGCCACCCGGGCCGTGGCCCGCATCCTCTAGCCTCGATACCGATATGGACTCCGCTCCCATCCTGCTGGCCACCTGCAACAGCGACAAACAAAACGCCTTCCGGTCGCTGATCAGCGGACTTCCTCTCCGTCCCGTCACGCCCACCGAAATCGGGGTGACTGCTTCGACCCTGGAAGACGGCGACACCCATGAGGCCATCGCCCTAGAAAAAGCCGTGGCGTGGTCCAAGGCTGGCTCCATGTTGGCCATCGCCTCTGACGGCGGTCTGGTCATCCCCGCCCTTGGCCCTGCCTGGCAGAGCAAGCATACCCGCCGGTTCGCCGGGCCCGAAGTGGACGACTCCCAACGGGTCGACCGCCTCCTGGAGTTGATGGAGCCGTACACAGGGGCCGACAGGTCTGCATCTTGGGCCGAGGCGTTGGCTATCGCCTATAAAGGCCGGCCACTCGCTTCCTGGGAGCTTCTGGGGGCTACCGGGGAGATCGCCCAGGCTCATCAACTCGGCACGGTCCCGGAATTTTGGGTCTTCACCCTTTGGGACTTCCCCCAGCACGGCAAGAACTACAATCAGCTGACGCCCGATGAACTAGCTTCGCTCAACGACCATTGGACGCGGCTCGGACAACTGGTCCGCCGATTTTTCCAGTCGATCTACATCCCGCCTGTGGACTAGGCTGGTGGTGCGCCAAAGGCCGTTGATATACAATTACTGCTCGTGCCTGACAGGCTTCATATCCGACCTCCCTTGAGACGGTGACTCCATTGACGACACCCAAAACAACCGAGGGCTACAAGGCCCCTGAAACTATCGAAGACGTGCAGAACTTGCTGCGCGACCAGGTCTACATTTCAGACCGGTCACTGGCGGTGCCGATCTTTCTGGCGATGAAGCTGCAGCGC
>CAVOAA010000036.1:0-19782 GCA_963693555.1 Dehalococcoidia bacterium
AACGCTAGGCTTGGTGAACGAAGTCATGCCCCAAGCCGACCTGCTGCCCCGCGCCTGGGAGCTGGCCGAGCAGATGGCCAAGCAATCGGACCTTGTCCTGCGCTATACCCGGGTTGCCATGACCCTGGTGATCAAGCGCCAGATACACGACCTGCTGGGCTACGGACTAGCTCTGGAAGGCCTTGGCTCGGCCGACACTATGCTCAATCAGTCCTGAACGAACCCCATCCATGCCTACCCAAGCCTGGGATATTCCCCGTACCAACGCACGCCGGGGCTTGAATATCCGAAGCTAGTCTGGGAGAATGTGCCTATGCAAATCGGCGCTTTTGAACTGCACGAACCGCTACCTGAGCTTCGAGACCCCCATGTGTTCGCCATGGTGCGCCCGTGGGTGGATGTCGGTAGCGTGGGAACCCTCACGCTCAACCGTCTGGAACGGTTCATGGGTTCCAAGGAACTGGGACGCCTAACGCGCCCAGGCACCTTCTTCGACTTCACCCGCTACCGGCCCAATATGCGGCTGGTCGACGGCAAACGCGAAGTGAAGATACCCAATAGCATCATTCGCTACGCCATCACCGATGAAGGCCCCGATTACCTGTTCTTGCACCTGATGGAGCCACACTCCAACGGTGAGGACTATACAGACTCGATCCTAGAAGTAGTGAACCACTTCAATGTGAAGCGTTATTGCCGCTTGGGTGCCATGTACGACGCCGTGCCCCATACCCGCCCATTATTGGTAACCGGCAGCCTGGGCGACGTCGTCCAGAACCGGCCGGTGCCCAACTTCAAGGTCCGCCAGAGCACCTACCAGGGCCCCACCACGATTATGAACCTGCTCTCGGAAGCCATCGAGAAGGCCGACATCGAGTCCATCAACTTCATGGTCCACCTGCCCCAGTACGTGCAGTTGGAAGAGGACTACGCCGGCACCTCCCGCATGATCGAGGTCTTGTCGTCCGTCTATAGCAACATCCCCGCCGACCTCGCACCTGTGCGCCGGGGACAGCGTCAGTACCGGGAGTTGAACTCCACTCTGGACCGCAACACGGAACTTAGGACACTGATCCAGCAGATGGAAGCCTACTACGACGCCCAGTTGGACTCGGAAGAATCTTCGGTCGACAAGACCGAAGACAAACCGGCAAGCGCCACCCAATTGTCGCCTGAGATCGAGCAATTCCTCAGCGAACTGGGCGGACGCTTGGATGCAGACCCCGACGAATAGCGGCGCAGGCGCGATTCCCTTCAGTTTTCCCTCGCCCTGCACCTGATTCGCCCCTACTGACTCATCCGAGTACTGTCTTGCTATAATTGGCCGTCTATCTCAGTCCAAGCAGGTGATTTCTTATCGTCTGTCTATCTCACTCTAAGCAGGTGGTCTCTTATCGTCTGTCTATCTCACTCTAAGCAGGTGGTCTTTTAATGGAACTAAAGGTCTTTGTTCAAGGCTGTTTCGAGCAGCATTACAACTCCATGATGCGGGCGGTCGATGGCCTTAGCCCCGCTGAGATGGCCTGGGTGCCCAACGACCAGTGCTCGTCCATCGCCTTCTTGGTCTGGCATTACGGCCGCACGTTAGACCGCTGGATGCACACCCGGCTGAAGGGCGACGCCCAGGTGTGGGAAGGCGGCGACTGGGCGGAACGGATGGGTCGCGCACCGGCCGTGGAAAGCGACACCGGTTACGGCTTCACCCACGAAGATTTGAAAGCTTACGAGGCCCCCGATACGGCTGCCTTGCTGGAATACGTGGCGGCAGTGCGGCAGGACGGGATCGAATTCTTTGATTCTTTGAGCGATTCAGACTTCGACAACATGGTCGTGGACAATCCCAGGGGCGGCACCATGGCCCTGGCTACTATGTGCCAGCAGTTGGTCTGGGAGTTCAACCAGCACGGCGGCCAGATCGGCTACCTGCGGGGCGAACAGAGAGGGTTGGAAGACCCCGGGTATTCGGGAGGACTATTAGAGTCGTTGGCGAAAAATGCCAAATAATCCTCTCTTGCTGATGGTCCAGATGACCTGCGCCGACGAGCACCTGGACGCCTTCAACACCTGGTACAACAGCCACCTTCCCAACCTGCTGCGCATCCCGGGGTTCACCTGGGCCCAGAGGTATATCAACCTCGAAGGGAGCAATCGAGGGAGCAACGGAGGCGCCACCAGGTTCACGGCTTTGTATGGAATAAGGGACGCTTCAGACCTGCCGTCATTGCTCGACCGCACCGGCGGCCCAGACTTTCACCCGATCGCGGCCAGCGAGTTTGCCGTCTTCGGCCAACTGAAGGGTATGACCGACCACGTGGCCAACGTCTACGAGCAGATCAGCGGCACCCCACTCAGAGAGCCCTTCCTGGAGTCCGACCGGCCTATCAGCATCGTCTCTGCCGGTGTTGACCCGGAGCATGAGGCGGAGTGGGACCGCTGGTACAACGAGTCCCATGTACCCAATCTGCTGAAGATCCCCGGCTACGTCATGGCCGGGCGCTTCCGGATGCTGGAACATCCCGCGTTGATCGGGTTTAATTCCGGCCCCAAATACCTGGCGATCTACGAGTGTGAGAGCGAAGACGTGCTGCCAACGCTCCAGCCAGGCGAGGACTTTCATCCGGATGCCCAAGCCGAACTGGACCGCTGGAGCGCCTACGGAGCGCTTCATGCCCGTGATTTCGGCTGGGGATTCTACCGTATGGTCTCAAAGCACTTTAGTTGGCCTGAGTAGCGGCTGCCGCCCTCCATCTTGCCGCCAATACCCCCCTATGCTAAACTTTTCAGGTTCTCTCAGGCGTGAAATCCGCCTAATTTAAGCGTGATCCGGTGACATGACCCAACCAGCGAATAGCAGCCACAAAGGCGTGATCTTCTCCGGCATGCGGCCCACCGGGCTGCTCCATCTGGGCAACTACATGGGGGCCCTGCAGAATTGGGTCACCTTGCAAGATGACTACAGCTGCATCTACTGCGCCGTGGATATCCACGCCCTGACCACCCTGGAATCAGGCGAAGAAGTCAAAGAGATCAAGCCCAACATCGAAGATATGGTGTTGGACTGGCTGGCGGCCGGCGTCGACCCGGACAAAAGCACCGTGTTCATTCAATCGCATGTGCCGGAAGTCATGACTTTGCACACACTCCTCAGCATGGTCACACCACTGGGCTGGCTGACCCGCGTGCCCACGTTCAAAGACAAGGTGCGACAGATGCATGAGACCGAGGAGACGGTGAATTACGGCCTCGTTGGCTATCCAGTGCTCCAGACCGCCGATATCATCCTCTACAAGGCTGACACGGTCCCTGTGGGCCAAGACCAGATACCCCACATAGAACTGTCCCGGGAGATAGTCCGGCGGTTCAACAATATGTTTGGCGAGACCTTCCCTGAGCCCCAGGTCAAGCTCACCGAAGCGCCGTTGATCCTGGGCCTGGACGGACAACACAAGATGTCCAAGACGCTGGACAACCACTTGGACCTGGCCGCCACGCCGGAAGAGACCACCAAACGAGTGCTAACGGCCTTCACTGATCCCCAGCGGATCCGCCGCGACGACGTCGGACGCCCTGAGGTCTGTAACATCTACTCGCTGCACAAGATCTTCAGCGGCGCCGATGCGGTTAAGACCGTTTACGAAGAGTGCACCACGGCCGCTCGAGGCTGTGTTGACTGCAAACGTCACATGGCCGACAGCATCAACGAATACCTCAAGGAACTCCGTGAGCGGCGCGAGGACATCAAAGCCCGCAAGGGATACGTCCAGGAGGTACTCCACGAGGGCGGCAAGCGGGCCAGGGCCATCGCCCAAGAGACCATCGCCGAGGTCTACGAGAAGATGGGGCTCGGCTAGCCGAGAGCTATCAGCGTTCAGCCCCGATTGCATCGAGGGCCTTCGGCACCGATTACGCGAGGGCCTTTGGCTTTTCTGGAATCATTTACTTAAGTTGGTGGGATTTTTATGCCTGATGATTTGCCGGTTTCTAAGAATGGGCGCGGGGTGATGGATGTTGCTCTGGAGGCCGCACGGGCCGCCGGGACGATCATCCGCGATAGGTTTAGCTCTGAACACGAGGTCCATTTCAAAGGCCGCTCCGACATCGTGACCGACGTTGATCTGGCCGCCGAGAAGACAATTCTCGACCTGCTCACCGTCGAGTTCCCAGAGTTCAGCATCCTGGCCGAAGAATCAAAGCCCGTGGACGGCGACTCGCCCTACAAATGGGTGGTTGATCCCCTGGACGGCACCCGGAACTATGCCCACGGCATCCCCCACTTCTGCACGATCATCGCCTTAGCCAAGGACGACCACATCGTGGCCGGAGTGACCTACGACCCGGTGCGCGAAGAGATGTTCACCGCCATCGAGGGCCAAGGCGCATTTCTCAACGGCACAAAGATCACAGCCTCGGAGACCACGGAACTCAACCGCAGCCTGCTCTGCTGTGACCTTGGCTACGTTGACGAGAAAGCCGGACAGGCCTTAGACCTGGTGCGGTCGCTGTGGCCTGGCATGTACAGCGTCCGGTTCATGGGCTCATCGGGCCTGGGCCTAGCCTACGCGGCAGCTGGCCGTGTCGACCTCTACTTCCACCACTCCCTGATGCCCTGGGACGTGGCTGCCGGCCTGGTCCTAGCCCAAGAAGCCGGTGCAAAGGTCGTCGACCGCCAAGGCAACGCCGGCGCCCTATTCACCCCCAGCGTCATAGTCTCCAGCCCCACTCTAGTTGAAGAATTCCTCGCAAAGACCGACGGGCACCCCTGGCGGTTGCAGAGTTAGCCAACCCGCCCTCGGCTTGCCTTAGCTCTGGCAGCCACGGAACATGGATTAAACGCCTTTGAATTCCAGAGGCAAAAAGCCATGATTCCAACATTGAACATCCGGTGGGCCGGATTTGTACTCCTGCCACTGATTCTCGCCCTTTTGGTCTCCTGTGGGGGCGGTGGTGATGAACCTGCAATTCCCGAATGGGCTGCCGATGCAGTTCCGGCTCCTACACACTTGCTCATCCGTGAACCGTTCTTTGCCGATGAACTTGCCCCCCTCGATGAGTTACTGGCAGTTGACGTAGACCCCTTTGTCTACGGCCCTGAGGCCATGGAACCTGGGCAGTACTTCCGTTACACCTTGAGTGTCTTCAAGTGCTGCGTGGTCGTCTTCCCAGTGGATGGCCCAGCGGTGTGGTCGGTGCAGCCTGATGGCATAGCCAGAATCGACGCCGAGACCGGATTCCTGGTTGTCGATGAAGCGGCGGCGCACGGGTCGCAAATGACCATCACTGCAGTGGTAGAAGGAGTGGAAAGTCCGCTCACCGCGGACGTAGCAATCTTTTCCTCGGATCAGAATCCGTTGCTTGGCCGGTGGCAAGAGGACGGCGTCGGCGGTGTCAGGGAACTGTATTTCCAATCCGACGGCCTGTACGCAGCGACTTGGCTGCTGCTTGAGTCCTATATGGACTTGTTTGGAGATTACACGGTCGACGCCGGGGCAGGGAAGATCGAGATGATCAAAGACTGGGAACGCGAGCCCACACTTGGATTCCAAGGACAGGGAGACTTCGAGATCGACGACCAGGGCCGTCTGCTGCTAACAGGTATCTGCTCAACCGAGCCAGACCCTGAGAACCCCGATTGCGTCCGCCGGTTCGTGCGCTCGAATTAGCCCTAACGCCGAGTCCCCGGACCCAGGTTCTCAAACACCACTTCCGCTGCCATCAGTTCGTCCACCTCTGCCTGGCTGAAGCCGCGTTCCAGCAGGACTTCGGCGCTGTGCTCGCCCAACATGGGCGCACGGGTGCGGATCTGGCCGGGGGTGGCTGACAGTTTCACCGGAATTCCGATGTTATGTATGGTGCCAATGTCGGGGTCTTCCAGGTCGACCAGCATCTTTCGAGCTAAAACCTGCGGGTTCTTGTAGACCTGCTCCATGTTGTAGATCGGCCCGGCCACCACCCCTGCTTCTTCCAGCATCTTGAGCCAGTTGTCGGTGGTGTCGGTCGTGAAAGTCTCTTCAAGCAGGGCGGCCAACTCGTCCTGACGGGACTTGCGGTCGCCGGGCAGCAGGAATCGCGGGTCGTCGATCAGCGCTTCCAGCCCGATGGCCCGGCACAGTTGCTCCCAGGTCGGCTGGGTGGCCGCGCCGATGTTCAGGTACCCGTCCGACGTGCGCAAAGCCTGGTAAGGGGCTGAAACACGGTGCGCCGAACCCAGAGGGCCAGGTATGTCGCCATCGGCGAAGTAGACCGATGATTCCCACACGGTATAGGCCACACCTGCTTCCATCAGCGAGGTGTCCACCTGTTGACCCTGGCCGGTCTTCAAGGCGTGGATGTAGGCGCAGAGCACGCCGTTGGCCGAAAGCAGCCCGGCCGAGAGGTCGGTGATGGGCACTCCGACCTTGGCCGGCGGCATGTCCGGGTGGCCGGTAATGCTCATCAGCCCGCTCACCCCTTGGGCCACCAAGTCGAACCCGCCCTTGGTCGCGTCCGGGCCTGTGTTGCCGAACCCGGAGACCGAGCAATAGACCAAGCTGGGCTTGATCGCAGCCAGGGTCTCGTATCCCAGCCCAAGCCGGTCCATGACCCCCGGCCGGAAGTTCTCCACAACGACATCAACATTTTCCACTAACCGCTTGAACGTGGCCTGCCCGTTCTCGTTCCGGAGGTCTAAAACCAAGCTTCGCTTGTTCCTGTTCAAGGCTAGGAAGCCGGCCGACCAGTCCTTGATGAATGGAGGGCCCATACGGCGGTTGTCGTCGCCGCCGTTGGGCTTCTCCACCTTGATAACATCGGCCCCCATGTCAGCCAGCACCATCGTGCAGAACGGCCCGGCCATGATCTGGGTTAGGTCCAGCACCACCATGCCGGACAGGGCTGCATCGGTCGTCATTGGTCCACCTTTACGCTATGTCTGCCCCCGGCTTAATCGCAGGCCGGGGACTGGAATTCTAGCGTATGGGCACTGGCGGCTCAATGACCGTCATGATGTCGGGGTTATCTTCCCCTTCAACTATGATCTGCGCGGCCTGTCCTTTTTCGGTGGCCCTGATCAACTTGTGATTGACCATCAGGTACATACCGGGGTACTTGAACGTGTATTCAACGACAATCACGCTCCCAGCAGGGACCGCCGTGGTCTCCACGCCGTACTCCCTTGCGGAGTCCGGGTGGAACGAGCCGGTGACGTAGACCTTGTCGAAATGGCCGCCGATGATGTGGAGCCATGACTCGTCATTGGCCTGTCCGTAGTAGAACCGGACCGTGTCGCCGACTTTAACCTTGAGGGCGTTGTCGCCGGTGATCGCTCCGACTTTGCCGTTGGTCACGACGTACGACGGGTTCTCGTTGGTTACCCTTTCCTGAGAATAGACGTGCTTCTTGGGATCGTCGGCGGAAGGCTCGGTATAGAAATCACCTTCCATCAGGTAGAACTCTTTGTCGACCGGAGGCAGTCCGCCTTTGGGCAGTACGACGATCGAGCCGTACATCCCTGAGGTCACGTGCATCGCAATGGGCGCAACTGCGCAGTGATAGACGAACGCACCTTCTTTCAACGCCTGGAACCGGAAGGTGGTCTGCTGCCCGGGGCCCACGATCGAAGCTGCCCCTCCGCCCATCGCTCCCGTGGCTGCGTGAAGGTCTATGTTGTGGGCGAATTTATTGCCTACCAGGTTTTTGAGAGTCAATTCGACCCAGTCGCCAAGGCAGACAACGATGGCCGGCCCCGGCACCGAGCCGTTGAAAGTCATGAACGGGAAAGTGATCCCCGGCGCAATTTCTTTTTCGACTTCAAGCGTCTCTAGGGTTACGCGAACGTTCCTGGGCTCGCCGTTGCAATCCGGTGTTTCCGGCAAGGCAGGAGCGGGTACCAGGTTCAAGTCCACATTCTGGGGGTTTACCTCGTCAAATGACCGAGGCTCATAAGCCGGTGTGATAACGTCCTTCTCAGGCGCCGTTGCTGTAGTCGAACTTGAGTCGGAGTCCGATCCACAAGCCATGGCAAATATCAGCAAGAGACCGGCCAAAAATATCATTACTCGTGCCTTGGTTATCATTACGCTTACTCCCTTATCCATACTAAATTCTTTCGCTACTATGACGCTCACAACCTTGAGCTGACTATGAATTGCGTTTCAATCAGCGGTTAATCCCCGGCGAATCCATTGATTGTGAAAAGCATCTCAATTGATTGTAGGGTGCCGCCCTCCCAGGCGGTACTGCCATCCAGCCATTAAAAGGGGGCCACTTGGTCAAACCTGCAGATAAAGCCAAAGTTAGGGTCAAACAGGATGCGGACTACATCTTCCATGAACTGACCCGCAGCATCTGTCCCGAGTGCAAGACTGTGATCGACGCCCAGATACTCATCAAAGACAACAAGGTTTTGATGCGCAAGCGGTGCCCGGAACACGGCTGGTTCACCGGCATCATCAGCTCCGACGCCCAGATGTATGTGGACTCGGTGAAGTTCAACAAGCCCGGCACCTTGCCATTGGAAACGAGCACCGAAGTCAAAGATGGCTGTCCGCTGGACTGCGGCCTATGCCCCGAGCACAAACAACACATGTGCCTAGCTCTGATCGAGGTAAACACAGCCTGCAACCTGAACTGCCCCATCTGCTTCGCCAACGCCGGGATGGGCTACAGCCTGACGATGGAGCAGGTGGAATTCATGCTGGACCGGTTCGTGGAGACCGAAGGAGACCCGGAGGTCATCCAATTCAGCGGCGGTGAGCCGACCATTCACCCCGACCTGATGGACATGATCCAGGCCGCCAAGGACCGGGGTATCCGCCAGGTGATGGTCAACACCAACGGTGTGCGCATAGCCCGCGACGACAAATTCCTGGACGAACTCGCCAAGCAGAACCCGGTGATCTATTTCCAGTTCGACGGTCTGCGCCCAGAGACATATGTCACCATCAGGGGCGAAGACCTCCTGGACCTGAAACTAAAGGCCCTAGACCGCCTGGCCGAAAAGGGCATGGACGCCGTATTGGTGGCCGCCATCGAGCGCGGCGTCAATACTGACGAAGTTGGCGCGATCCTGAAATTCGGACTGGACCACCCAGCGGTACGGGGCGTGGTCTTTCAGCCTGTCACTCACGTCGGGCGTCACATCGACTTCGACCCAATGGAACGAGTGACCATCCCCGACGTCATCCACGGCATCGTCGACCAGAGCGATGGCCGGTTCATCATGGAAGACTTCGTGCCGGTGCCCTGCTGCTTCCCCACCTGTCAGGTGAACTCGTACGTTTTCGTGGATGGCGACAAGACCGTGCCGCTACCCAAGATGCTGGACATCGACCAGTACTTGGACTACATCACCAACCGCGCCCTACCCAAGCCAACTAATTCCAAGGACGTCCAGGCTGCTTTGGAGAAGCTCTGGTCCGCCTCAGCCGTGCCTGGCACGGAGGATACCGCCAGCCAGTTCGAATGCGCCTGCGGGCCGGGATTGGAGCTTGGCTATGAGCTATCACATCTAAAGGACCACATCTTCCAGATAGCCATCAAGGACTTCCTGGACCCCTGGACCTTCAACGTGAAGCAGGTGATGAAATGCTGCGTGGGCATACTGGTTCCGGATGGCCGGATCATACCGTTCTGCGCCTATAATTCGGTCGGCTACCGGGAAGAGATCCGGGACCAACTGGCCGGGGAGCAAAAGCTGGAAAACGCCCGGAAGAAGATTGCGCTGGCCGAGCAGATCAACAGCGCGGCGCCCCAGTCCGCAGACGACTAGGAGAGAACGTGGGTTTGCAGAGCGAAGCGGAAGCAAAGGCCTGTTGCGCCGACCTTTACCAGTCGGACATGGCCAAGCTGATCATGGGCGATACCCTCCACCCCGGAGGGCTGGGTCTGACCAACCGGCTAGGCCGGCTCATGGGGCTGCGGCCGGGCGATCTGGTGGCGGACCTGGCCAGCGCCTGTGGAGAGAGCGCCCAAGCTCTGGGCCGGGTGTTCCGCTGCAGCGTGCTGGGGGTAGAGTTTGGCGCGGAGGCCGTGCGTCACGCCCACGACACCACTCCGGAAAAAAGCCGTGCCCGCTTCGTCCGGGGAGACGCTGAGAACCTGCCCCTGCGTACTGGGGCCTTCGACGCCGTGGTCTGCGAATGCTCCATGAGCCTATTCATCAACAAAGGTCTGGCGGTGACCGAGACCGCCCGGTTACTCAAGCCTGGCGGCAGGTTCGGCCTGAGCGACGTTACCATTGAGCCGGGAGTCCTGCCGGAAGAACTGGAGGGCGACTTGGGCCAGGTACTCTGCATGACCAACGCCCTCACAACCGACGGTTATGTCGACCTACTGGAAAGGGGCGGGTTCACTGTCACCGAAAGCCTCGACGCCTCCGCAGAGATCATCAAGATACTGGATGAAGTTCAGGGCAAGCTGGCGGCGTTTCTGGCCTTTCAGCGCATGACCGGCTCCTCCGAATCGGGAGGGCAACTGGAGCGGTCGCCAGAGCTGATTGCCATGGTCAGGGAGATGGTCAAGTCAGGCGATCTGGGCTACTGGTTGTTCGTCGGAGAAAAGCGCGACTAAGGGGATACCCGGTATCTTCTTCACGATTTCCCGGTCGCTTTCCGACCTATCCCCAACATACCAGGTGGTATATGATTGATTCAGGGAACTGGTGAATTCTTCCTGAATCTTCGGTAGACGATCACCACGTTCTTCTTCAAAAACACCGCTTCAAAAAACACCGCTTACCTCAAGCAAACGACCCTGCAACAAAGGCCATGATTGATCCATGACTGATCTATGATTGAAGGCCTGCAAATAATCCCGTCCACGATTCTGGCCATCGCCGCCGGATACCTGTTGGGCGCCATTCCCTTCGCCCACATCGCTTCTCGGCTCCGTGGGATAGACGTGTTTGCCACCGGCAGCACCCTGGCAGGGACCGCCAACGTGTTCTTCAACGTGGGTCACCGCACCGGGGCATTGGTCTTCGTAGGAGATGTTGCCAAGGGCGCTGTGGCCGTCTTCGCCGCCTGGGTGCTGGAGGTTCCTCCGGCCGTGATCTTAGTGGCTGGCGGGGCCGCGGTGGTCGGTCATTGGAAGTCGGTGTTCACCCGGTTCAAGGGTGGCGACGGCATGGCCCCGTTGATGGGTGTCTCCCTGGCTTTGATGCCTGCTCTGGCCGTGCTTGGAGTAGCCGCTGGATTGGCAACTATCGTAATAATGCGACGTTCGTCGCTCCGGTCAACCTGGGGAATCTCAGTCTGTTTCATGGTGATGCTGGCCATCAGCCAGTACTACCAGATAGAGCGTGACCTAGTCACTGGGCTGGTCATTCTGGCCTCAATGGTCCTGCTGAGGAGCATGTTCACCCGCCGCCGAAGGCTGTCCGTGGCTTCCCATCCGGTCTACCGCGACAATGGCGACGATGATGGGCTGGAAGAAAGTGGCACGATTGAAGGCGACCCTGAAGCCGACCTGGGACATGCCGCTTCCGGACCACGCTAGATCCCCCGTATAAACCCCGGTTTAAGACCCGCTGTCCTGCTCGTCGGCCCCAGCGTCCGGCCCTCGGTCCTGGCGCAGTTCACGCATCTCCAAGGCCCAACTCAAGTGCTCGTCTTTGGCGGCGTCATCGGCCCACTGCGGCGCGATCTGAAGCACCCGGTCCAAGTGCGTCAGAGACGACTCAACATCTCCATTCCGTGAGTAGAGCCGGGCTGCGTTATAGTGGGCAGACGCCAACCCGGGATCGACGTTGAGCGAGATGTTATAGGCGTTCAACGCTCCACCGATGTCCCCAAGCACTTCCAACACCGCACCCCGGTTGCTATGGGCCTCAGCAAAGTCAGGGCGCAACACCAGCGCGGCGTCAAAGTCGTCGATGGCATTTTCATAATCACGTAATGCGTCGTAGGTCAGGCCACGGTTGTTGAGCGCCTCCGCATCGCCGGGGGTGAGCTGGATAACGTCGCTGTAATCGACCAGCGCCTCTTGCAGATCGCCCAGGTAATAATTGGTCCGGGCCCGGTTGAACAGCGCCAGGGAGTTCTCCGGATTGAGTTCGATCGCCCGCGTATAGGAGGTGATCGCCTCAGCATGCATCCCCAACTCGTCCAGCGACGCACCCCGGTTGAGGTGAGAGTTGGATATATCCGGCTGGATCTCGTTCACCCGGTCGAACTGGTCAATCGCTTCCTGATGACGCCCTGTCTGGGCCAGCAGTATGCCCTGGTTGTAAATGGCATGTGTGAATGTGGGGTTCAACTCGATGGCACGGCCGTAATCGGCCAGGGCCATCTCCATCTCTCCAAGGTCGTCGTTGCCGTTACCCCGTTGATAGAAAGCCTCAGCCAGGAGGGGATGCTGGACCAACACGTCGGTGAACTCCCGCACTGCGTCCACTGGGCTTCTCAGCCGGAGATACGCCAGCCCCAGGTTGAAACGGGCGTCGGCATTGGAGGGCTGATCATCCAGGATCGACCGGTAGGCGGTCGATGCCTCATCGTGATGGCCAATGGCATAGCAGCCGTTACCGTACACCAGCAGGTCTGCGGCTGAAGCCGGACGGTCGGCCGATGCTTCCACAGCAGCCACGGCCTCTTCCAACATAGTTCGGACGTCCTCGCTCAGCCGGGAACCTCTTGGCCGGGGGGTGATCCGGCCGATACCGGTGGCATGCCGCTCCAATAGAGTGGCTAGGTCTGCCAGGCCGTCGTGGGCGTGTTCCATCCCGTCTTGGGCATGATCCATGGGAGTAAGAAACCTTCCTGAGTCTTAGTCGATCAGGCCACTGGTGTGACCTTAGGGGTGTGCTATACAGCATATCACCCCACATATCATTCTTCCGTTCGGGTACTAAAGAACTGCGGCCATTTCCACTGCTGCTCGTTGAAGAATCGGCAGGCCACCCGTACAATTACCGTTGTATACAGGTTATGTCGGGTGCATCCCGGCTACTGGCTTAATCAAGGCATGATTCAGGAGTCAAAAGTGGCCCAAACAACCACGGTTATCTATACCCACCCCGATTGCGCCTTTTCCCAAGCTGCCAAGATGGACTACCGCAAGCGAAAGGTGGAGTACACAGAGATCAACCTATCCAAACAGACCGACCAGATACCCGCACTGTTGGAGTTGACGGACGGCGAGCGAGTGACACCCGTCATCGTGGAAGACGGAGTCGTGACCATCGGATTCAAGGGCGGCACTTGAGACTTCTAACCGGGCCAGTTGGCCTCATATTTTAGAACAATCACCGGATTTGCAGAAAGTCGAACATTTGTACTGACACTTTCTTATTGTTGGGTTGTGGAACGCGATGTTAGGATGCGCCATCGGCAAGAGCTGAGACGACACTTGCTGCCCGGCATAAGAGTCCTGGCGTTAGATTAAGGATGGGTGAGGATGACGAGTAAAGATACCAGTAAAGATAAGTTAGACAAAAACCGCTTGGAGTCCCTGGAGACTGCACTGGGGCAGATCGAGAAGGACCATGGCAAGGGCGCAGTCATGCGTCTTGGCGAGATCGGGGATTCTCTGGCCACGGAGCACATCCCCACGGGATCACTGGCGCTGGATATCGCGCTTGGGATCGGCGGGATACCACGGGGCCGAGTCACTGAGATCTTCGGTGCCGAGTCAGCGGGTAAGTCGACCTTGGCCATCCACATCATGGCTGAAACCCAGAAGCTGGGCGGGATCGCGGCCTACATCGACGTTGAGCACGCCCTCGACCCCAATTACGCCGGCAACTGCGGCCTCGTGCTGGACGACCTTCTCATCGCTCAGCCGGACAGCGCCGAGCAAGCACTGGACATCACCGAGCAGCTGGTCCGCAGCGGAGCGGTGGACGCGGTGATCTTGGACAGCGTGGCGGCCCTGGTGCCCCAGGCTGAGATCGAAGGCGATATGGGCGACACCCACGTCGGCCTGCAAGCCAGGATCATGTCCCAGGCCCTTCGAAAGCTGACCAGCTCTATCCACCGGTCAAAGACAGCCGTCATATTCATCAACCAACTCCGCGAAAAGATCGGAGTCACCTACGGTAGCCCTGAGGTCACTCCCGGTGGGCGGGCCTTGAAATTCTACAGTTCAGTGCGCATCGACCTACGCCGTGTGGAATCCATCAAACAGGGCGCCGAGATCATCGGCAACCGGGTCCGCGCCCGTGTCGTCAAGAACAAGGTCGCCGCGCCCTTCCGGGTTGCCGAGTTCGACATCATGTTCAACCAGGGAATCAGTAAGGTCGGTGACATCCTGGAGATTGGCGTGGAGCAGGGCATCGTAAAGAAGTCCGGCGCCTTCTACTCCTACGGCGAGACCAAGTTGGGTCAGGGCCGGGAAAACTCCAAGGAATTCCTGATCCAGCACCCAGAGATCGCCGCTTCCGTTGAGAGCCGGCTCCGCAGTTCGAGTGATGAGGAAGAGACGCCCGTACCGGTAGCTCCGGGCGAGGCTGCAGCCAATGGCGCTGCGCCACAATCCGGAAACTCCGTCGCGGACATTCTCTCCGGGGCCGCCAACCTGGAACTGGATGAGGAAGAAGAAGAATAGGTCCGTTTAACAGGTAAGCCTGAAGCGCTACTATAAAAACCATGAACCGGCCGCGTTGGAGAAAATGGTCCTGCCATTCCAACCGGCCGTTTTTGTTAGCCCAAGTCCACTCGGAGTGCTGAAAATGCCAAAGCCTCAAGATTCGGCTGAAGAACTCGAGCCCTCCTACCTCAAGGCTAAAAACGCCGCTCTGCGCCTGCTGTCATACCGGCCTCGGTCGGAGAAAGAGGTCCAACGCCGTCTGCACGGGCGCTTCTCCGAGGACGCGATAGAGCGGACGATGTCGGACCTGCGCCGTCAGGGGCTGGTGGATGATGAGGCCTTCGCCAAAGAATGGCGGCGGCAGCGGGAGAAGTTCCGGCCCAGGGGACCGGCAGTGATCAGACAGGAACTGCAGAAACTTGGCGTGGACCGAGAGGTTATTCGAGAAGCGCTTTCAGATTTTGATTCCTCGGCCAACGCCTATCAGGCCGGTTCTAAATACGCT
Source organism: Dehalococcoidia bacterium (assembly GCA_963693555.1). Lineage (GTDB taxonomy): Bacteria > Chloroflexota > Dehalococcoidia > Lucifugimonadales > UBA3495 > UBA9611. Next base: position 15,008 of record CAVOAA010000036.1, read on the forward strand.
CGGAAATTATCCGTCGACGACGCCAACGTCTTCAGGAGGAAATTGGGCGCGTTCTTGCACCGAAGAGGCTTCGAAGGGGACGTACTTGGCCAGACAGTGGAGCGTATTTGGCGGGAGTCATTTGACCTTTTGGACGGCAGTGTAGATGGAGAAGGCCAATACGATTAGGCCGAAGAAGCCGGACGAAACGGGGCTGGACGGCAAGCTGATGATGTAAGCCCCGATCACTGCGCCCGCCGCGATGTAGGCCAAGCCTCTACTACGCTTGGCGTTGACCGACCGGCTGATCAGTTCACCCGAGGCATAGCCAATGGCGATTGCGGGTACCGAAGACAGAATACCGAAGCTGCCGAATATCCAGTTGAAGATGATCCAGAGAATCCCGCCGCCGATGGCCACAACGACGCCGGTCCCGACTGCCTTGGCATAGTAAGTCGGCTGGACGTCATAGGTGGGCATCTTCGTGGCCATGCCGCATTCGGGGCAACGGATGCCGACAGAGGCCTGCACCAAACATTGGGTGCAGATGCTACGGCCGCATTGACCGCACGACAACCCAGTCTCAACTTGGGGATGCCAATTGCAGTACCCGGTCTGGGCCTCTTCTTGTTCGGCGCCGGTCGGTTGTTCCATTAATCCAAAATCCGTAGACCCAAAATCCGTAGATCCAAAAATCCGGCGATTCAAAATCCCGTTCGTCTTGCCTAAATCTGGTCTTTCCTAGACGTTAGATTCAGGAAGTGCCTTCCGGGATGCGCCGGACCCATCCGGTGCGGTCTGATACGTCCCGGTCCCGGACCAGCCGGTTGAAGAGCACCCTCTTACGGGAAACATCTTCCGGGAACGGTGTCCAGTTGGCTGATAGACGTTTCAAGACCACGATACCAAGAAGCCCCAGGGTATACCAGACCATGTTCAAAGCGTCATGGATCAGATACGCCCACAAGGGCGAAAGTGTCAGAGAGACCAGCACCCATAGCCCCGAACTCTTGGTGAGCTTCCAACCGCCGATGGATATAACGGCGCAGGCTACGGCCAGCAGAGGAGACAGGGCCAGCAATGTTCCGCCGGTCACCGCGACCCCCCGGCCGCCTTGCAGTTTCAAGAATATGGACCAATTATTGCCGGCAATTGCTAAGAGTCCAGGGCCGATCAAGTAGGCTGAAGAGCGGTCGATGTCCAATACATATACCGCCGTCAGCACCGGCAAGGCGCCCTTAACGAACACTTCAACGGCCGCCACCGGATAGACCCACTTCTTGCCAACATGCTCGTATAGGTTGGCGCTGCCCACATTGCCGCTGCCATAGCCGCGTATGTCCACTCCCCGCACCAGCCGGCCAATGATATAGGCCGTTGGGATGGAGCCCAGCAGGAAAGAGCCTATGTAAAGCGCGATGATGTCCATCGTCAGGGGCTTCTCTTACAATTCATCGTTAACGATTTACCGGCTATTTACCGTATTTCGCCCGCGATTTAGCGGCCGCATCTTCCAACAACCCGATGGTCTCTTCCGGCGGGCCGAGTGTGCCGGGCAATGGCTCTCCGGAGTTGCCCAGGCCGTGGTAGTCGCTGCCGCCGCACGGAATCAGGTCGTACTCTCTAGCCAGCCTGGCCAGATGCCGCACAGTGTCATCGTCATATTGTGCGTAATAGACCTCTATCCCGACCAATCCCACTTTCTTCAACTCGGCGATGCCGCCTTCCATGTCGTTCATGAAGGTCGGATGGGCCAACACAGGCACACCACCAACCTTCTGAATAAACTCAACGCTCTCGATGGGGTTCATCTTGGGGCGGTCGTAGTAGGCCAGGCCGTCGTTGCCAAGATACTCTTCAAAGGCTTCTTTGGGCTCCTTGAAATAGCCCGCCTCAACCATTGCCAGGGCTATGTGAGGCCGTCCAACCGTGCCGTCACCGGCAAAGTGCTGCACCCGCTCCCATTCGACCGGCTTGCCTAGAGCGACCAATTTCTCGACCATCACCTGTGCCCGGCCGACACGGCCCCTGCGGAGCTCGGTCAGGTGCGCCTGGAATTCTTCGTCATGGTAGTCCAGGAAATAGCCCAGGACGTGTACCTCGTTTCCCGGCAGATCAGCGCTCATTTCGATGCCTGGAATGATCCTCAAGTCTGGAAATTCTTTGGCGGCCTCATAGGCCTCGGCAAGACCTTCCGTGCTGTCGTGGTCTGTGACGGAAATGGTCTTGAGTCCCTGCTTGATGACCAGTTGAATCAACTCCGTGGGAGTGAGACGGCCGTCCGAAGCCAGGGTATGCAGGTGCAGGTCAATAGTCGCGGGCAATCTAGTTCACAGTCCTATCTATACGTTCTATCAGAGACGCTTGGCCGGTCTTTTCATCGACATCTACCAGCACGGAATTCAGAGTACACGGCCCGTCTGCCACTGACAGCCGGTTGGGCATTGACGTCAAGAAGCGCTCCAGTACAGCGTCTTTATCTGAGCCTATCACAGAGTTCGTTGGGCCGGTCATGCCGACATCTGTCAGATAAGCAGTGCTTTGGGGCAGTATCTTCGCGTCCACTGTGCCCACGTGTGTATGTGTCCCGAACACGCCACTAACCCGGCCGTCCAGGTACCAACCCAGAGCTTGTTTTTCCGAAGTCGCCTCAGCGTGGAAGTCCACGATGATAACGTTGCTCTCTCCTTCTTCTTTCAGTTGCTTAAGCAGGGCGTCGGCGGTCCTGAATGGGCAGTCCAACGACGCCATGAACACCCGGCCCATCAGGTTGATTACAGTCACTCCGCTTTTATTGATATATCCCTTTCCGGGCGCGTCGGGGTAGTTGGCTGGGCGGATCAAGGGCAGTCCCTCGTCCATGAGGGGAATGATTTCTTTCTTGTCCCATATGTGGTTGCCGGAAGTCAGCACGTCCACACCGTTCTCCAGGAGTTCTGCAGCCGTGTCGGCCGTGATGCCGTACCCGCCGGCGGTGTTCTCGCCGTTGCAGATCACAAAATCGATGGATTTCTCGCGTTTGATATCGGGAAGCAGTGCCCGCACCGCGTCACGGCCGGGTTTCCCGATCACGTCGCCTATCATCAGTATGCGCAAGTGCCATGCTCCTTGGTCTAGATGCGTCCGTCCCGTTCCCCGAAATCGAAAACGGGGATTGAAAAAGGGACCCAGCAGACGGTCTTTCCCGCTTCTGGGTCCCTTTTATCGCTTGCCGGTTAGTTGCTATTTATTTGGCGTATTCTACGTTGCGGGTCTCCCGGATCACGGTCACTTTGATCTGGCCGGGGAAGACTAGGTCTTCCTCCACCTTCTTGGCGATGTTCCGGGCCAGCGTGGCGGCTTCGATGTCATTCAGGTCGTCTGGCTTAACCATGACCCGGACCTCACGGCCCGCCTGGATGGCGAAGACACGTTCAACACCGCTGAAGCTGGCGGCGACCTCTTCAAGTTCCTTGAGCCGTTTTACGTACAACTCCAGAGACTCTCTGCGGGCGCCGGGTCTGGATGCGCTGATGGCGTCGGCAGTGGCAACCAGGAACGATTCCACGGTCTCGTGGTCGTCACTATGGTGCTCCAATATGCCCCGGTAGGAGCTGTGGTTGATACCATGCTTCCGGGCGATCTCGGCGCCGATCTCAGCGTGGGGGCCGGAGACCTCGTGGGTTACTGCCTTGCCGATGTCATGCAGCAGACCGCCCAACTTGGCGACCTGTACATTGGCTCCCGCTTCTGCGGCCAGCATCCCGGAGAGCAACGAGACCTCGATGGAGTGTTTCAGCACGTTCTCGCCGTAGCTGTAGCGGTATTTAAGCTGACCCAGTAAGCGGATCAACTCTGAGTCCAAGCCGCTGACCCCGGCATCGAAGGTGGCCTGTTCGCCGGCCTTCAATATCGTCTGGTCGATCTCTTCGGTGGCACGGTTGACCATCTCTTCGATACGGGCGGGTTGGATACGTCCGTCCGATACCAGTTTCTCCAAAGCCAAACGGGCAATTTCCCGCCGGACGGGGTCGAAACAAGATACGGTCACTGCCTCGGGAGTGTCGTCGATGATGACGTCCACGCCGGTGAGGGCTTCTAGTGTTCGGATATTGCGCCCTTCACGACCGATAAGACGACCTTTCATCTCGTCGTTGGGCAGGGTAACTGTTGAGGTGGTAACTTCGGAAACCACGTCGGTTGCAAGACGATTTATGGCAACGGTGATGATCTTACGAGCGTTTTCGTTGGCCTTTTCTTTGTACTCTTTCTCTAGCTCGTAATACCGTTTGGACAGATCGTGCACGGCTTCTTCTTCGCCGCGCCTCACAACCTGCTCACGGGCCTCGTCAACGCTGAGGCCTGCCACCTGTTCAAGTGCCCTGGATTGTTCTGCCTTTAGTTCCTCGGCTTCCGTCCGGGCTTGCGCGACTTCCGTCTCTTTGGACGCTAGGTCGCGTTCCTTTTCTTCTTGAACTTCAACTTTCCGTTCCAATTGTTCTTCCCGCTGCTGGTGTCTTGCCTCCATGCGGTGGAACTCTTGGCGCTGGTCTTTTAAGTCTGACTCGGTTTCGTTACGTAGTGTTAAAGCCTGTTCCTGGGCCGCTAAGAGGACTTTTCTACTGTCCTCTTCAGCCTGGGTGATGATACCTTTTGCGCTCTCGCCAGCGGACTGTGCCTGTGCGGCGTCATTCCGCGATTTGAGTGCCAACCAGATGACAGCACCAATCCCTGCGGCAGCCAGAACGGCTAGGATAACGATGATAATTTCCACGGGAATCACCTATACCTTTCCGTCTATTGTGCCTATTTAAAGG
>CAVOAA010000037.1:0-19195 GCA_963693555.1 Dehalococcoidia bacterium
TCGGTTCCGAAGACCCAGGGCCAGCCGAGGAAAGCGCCGCTGCTCTCCGTCAACCGCCAGGCAAAGTGGATATGGATCGCCTCGTCATAATGGACGGTGCGGCCGCCAAGTTCCCATAGGCGCATGACCAGAGCGATCACGACCACGGCCAAGAAACCTGCTTCAAACCAGCCGAAGGTACGCCCGGCCCACAGGCGGGAGACTAGGGTCAGGGGTGAAAATATAGCTTCGGACGAGGTCGTTTCAGGACCGGTGCTCATCTATTCTGAACTGTTGGTTGCGGCATCTCGTAGATTATTACGCCATCTTGCTCAAAGGCGGTTCTCAAAAAACTGCCAAATGCCGCTAGGTTTTCGCCGCCGTAGGTCTGCCGCTCCCTGGAGCCCAGATAAACGTAGCGGACCTCATAGCTGTCCAACAACCGGCGCACTTCTGCGGAATCGGCGCTGGTGAATATCGTCCGGACGTCATCTTCCCGGCCGCTGAACGATGCCGTCGAACTACGCCATTGGAGCTCGTGGCCCTTCCAGCCCAGGACCGTGGGCAGCCCGGTGCTGGCTGAGATACGAGAGAATGCGGAGTAGTCGGCCCCCACGGCTTCAACCATCCGGCCCCAAGGAGCGTCGTCGCGCAGCCACTGGATAGCTGCCAGTTCTCCGGGGGCGCTAACTTCCAGGAACGCCAGCCCGTTAAGTGTGTTGTCAGAGAAGGTGTGGCCGTCACGGAGGATGCCGGTCCGGTCTAAGACCGCTCCCACCGGGTAGTAGAGAGAGAATACCAAAAGGAATAATGCTACTTCAGCCCAGGCAACCCTGGTGAAGCGGCGCGTCCATCCCAGGAAGATGGGCGGGCTGATCTCGGGCCGGAGCGACCAGAGGTAATAGAGCGCGTACGCCCCGACTATGCCCAGTAGCAACCAGGCCTGGTAGTAGGTCTTAAAGACGGTGTTCATGCGCCGGAACCCGCCACCGAACTGGTCCACAACATGGAACATCTCGGCCCCTATCAGTAGATAGATCGCCAGCCCAGCCAGCAACAACGGGAATACCAACGCCGGGTCAAGGTCGAGCCGCGCCCGCTGCATGGCGCTAAAGCCTGCCACCGCAACCAGGGCCAGACCCGGGACAACCAGTATCATCCGCCAGCCCACCTCACTGAAGGCCGCGCCTGTGCCGTCGTCGATCAACGTGGTGAAGAACGCCAGGACGGCCCAGAGGACGAAGGGGCCTGCTGCCACCAACATCACCAACACCGCCGCAGTATTATCTTCTTCCTCTGGTGGACTCAGCCTTGGTAGCTGACGCAGCAAGAGAGAGACAGCCAGGAAGATCAGCGGCCCCATGACCAAGAACAAGAGGAGGGGGCGGGTGTTCACATCACGCAGGGGCAGGATGCCCGATGTCGCGGCGTCAAAATCAAGGTAGAACGGGATGAACAAGGCCACGGCTAGGACCAAAATAGGCACAGCTACGCTGGCCGCACCGATCGCGGCACCCGCCAACTCACCTCCGTAGTCGCCGTAGGCTTTCACCAATGCCGTCACTCCGAATAGGGCGGCTATGACCGGAAGGTCCCAGATGTTGATGAACCCCAGAGAGCCGATGAAGAGAGCGATGGCCACGGCTTCGAGCGCATGGTCGCGCAGCCAATCTAGCCCCAACAGGTCCGAAGACATGAACAGGTTCAGGCTCAAGCCCAAGCCCAATAATACGAAGGGCAGGCTCATCACGTGCGGATGGAGGTCCCCCAGTATGAAACTGAATATTGGGGTCTCGGTGATGGTGTAATCCAGGCTCTGCCCGCCGGCCAGAGTGTCGATTACTCGACTCGACCGGAACCACCACCACTGGCTGTCAGGGAAGATTCCAGTGCCCGATTCTGTGCCCTCCAAGCCCTTGATGCCCACCCACTTCCAGAAGCCGGCGTCGCCCCAACCCTGTAGGTGAACGAACTCCATGGCCCCCTCCAGGTTTCCGGCTAGGAGGATGAGGACCGGCCCGGCGGCGGCAAAGATGATTCCCGCTCTGAGGCTACCGCCTGACAGACGCACCAGGTTGTATACCAAGCCAAATGCGCCGATGGCCACCAGCGCCGGGACCAGTGACACTCCGAGGTTGTAGCCCACGCTGGAGGCCACGCCCGTCAGTTGAGTCAAAAAGGCCATCATGAAATGGCCGAAGTAGTAGTAGCTGATGGAATTTCCCGACAGCCAGGGATCTTCAGGTGGGAAGAACCGGCTCTGGAGCACCGCGTTCATAAACCCGAAGTCCATGGGTTTCTCGGTGTGGTTGATGTCGGGCACTTCCGAGATGATCCCGATCCACATCAGGAAAAAGCCGAGGAACAGCACCTCCGCCACCACCAGCATCGGCCAGTGTTCTTCTAGGAAGTCCAAGATGTCTTCGCGGTTCTGCCAGGCGAGGAATAGGACTGGAGGCAAGGCTACCAGAAGGATCACTCCGACGGTCAATTGAGTGTTGGGCGCGATATGGGTGAGGCCCAGCACCCAGAGGATGTAGGAGAAGAACACCATGGCCGCGGGTTTAGCCAGGGTGAAGCCTCGGTCGGGCAGCCTGCTGAAAAGCACAAAGGCCGCCGGAAGGGCCAGTAGGCCCAGGGCTTGGATGGCGATGTACCAGCTCAGGGCATCTAGCATGGTTTATCGATCACACACCGGTGTTGAATGTGTCTGGCTGCCGAACGGGATATATCGTGACATATCGAAAGGAGTATATCTTGATGACCCGGCTATACGGCTAACCCTTAAAGTACGGGCGCCAGGAGCGAATCCACAAAGTCGCGGGTGTCGAACGGGGCCAGGTCTTTGACCCCTTCCCCCGTGCCGATGAACAAGATCGGAACTTGTAGTTCCTGATTGATCGCCAGGACGATGCCGCCCCGTGCAGTTCCGTCCAGTTTGGCCAGGAATATACCGGTACAATCGACTGCTTCCTTGAAAGACTTTGCTTGGGCCAGACCGTTAAGGCCGGTGGTGGCATCCAGAGTCAGGATCACCTGATGGGGCGCTTGAGGGTCCTGCCGGGACAATACCCGGTGGACCTTTCGTAGTTCTTCCATCAAGTTGGACTTGGTATGGAGCCGGCCTGCGGTGTCGATGATCAAAACGTCGGCGCCCCTGGCCTTTGCGGCTTGATAGGCGTCGAAGGCCACCGCGCCCGGGTCTCCGCCGGATTCGTGCCTGATAACGTCCACGCCGATCTGCTTGCCCAGTATCTCCAGCTGCTCGGCGGCCGCGGCGCGGAAGGTATCTGCCGCCCCCAGGATGACCTTCTTGCCTTCCTCGGTGAAGTGGTGGGCCAACTTAGCGATGCTGGTGGTCTTGCCAACTCCGTTCACGCCCACCATCAGTATCACATACGGCCCGTCAGCCACAGTCTCGTCCATCCAGACGGATTCGGCGTTTTCAGACTGCATCCCGGTAACCAGGGAGTCTTTCAGAGACTCGAATACCTGCTCGCCGGATTCAAGTTTCTGGGTTTTGACGGTCTCCTTAAGTTCTTCGATGATGCGCAGGGAAGTTTCAACGCCAACATCGGAGGAGATCAGTATCTCTTCCAGTTCTTCCCAGAGAGCGTCGTCGAGCTTGGAAGAACGGAGCACGTTCAGTATCTTGCCGAACCAGCGCTCGCGGCTGGGTTTCACCGCGGCTTGGGTGGCTTCTATGTTTTCCTGGCGGTTTCGCTTGAAGAATCGGAGCATCGATCGTCCTGAATTTTATTGCCTACGAAGTCGGGAAATCCGGAAGTTCTCTAGACCTGCTCGTTCAGTGCCGCAAAAGCAGCCCTCGCCGCCGCGCCTTCAGCATCGGATTTTTTGCCCCCGGAGCCGGTCCCGACCACCTGGCCGTTGACCAGCACATCGATGGTGAACACCGGGCCATGGTCGGGGCCTTCGCTACTGACAAGATTATACGTCGGAGGACCCATCCCCTGCCCTTGGACCAACTCTTGGAGGAGGGACTTGGGGTTCTCTGGTGGGCCGCTGGCCTCATCGGCCTGGGCCAGCTCAGAATCCATCAGCCGGAGGACCAGTTGCCGGGTGAACTCGTTGCCTTGGTCGATGTAGACAGCTGCGATTAGGGCTTCGAAAGCCGCAGCCAAGACCGAGTCCTGCTCGCGCCCGTTGCTGGACTCGACGCCCTTCCCCACGAACAGGTAACTACCCAGGTCGATACGGCGGGCAATCTTGGCCAGTGTTTCGCGGCGAACCAGGGAGGATCGGGTCTTGGTGAGTTCCCCTTCGTCGGCGTCGGGGAAACGGCGGTAGAGTTCGGTGGAAACGGCCAATTCCAGGACAGCGTCGCCCAGGAATTCCAAACGCTCGTAAGAGGCGCCAGCTTCCAAGCCGTTCTCATTGCAATAGGAAAGGTGAACCAATGCCTGACGCAACAAGCTGGGGTCCTTGAAAGAGAACCCCAGCGTTGATTCAAGAGCCTTGGTAGAGGCGCTATTAAGTGCGGGTTGGTGTCTAGATGACCCCATGAGGCCAAGGGGGCTGCGGGCGCTTGAACTCGCCAACATGGACGAACTCACTCATGGCTTTGGTCATGGTGTCGAAGATTTCGACAGCCTGTTCATCCGGGGGTATGAACATCTTTAGGAAAGCAGCGTTTCCTTCACCGAATACGAAGGTCGGCACGCCGAAGGCCCCATGCTCTTCCACTGCGATGGTGTGGGACTCTGCGATGTCGTTCAGCAGATCCGGATCGGCCGCATCCTCACGGAATCGGGCCATGTCCAGACCGGCGGCTACCGCAGCTTCTTCCATGACAGCCGGGTCAAGTAGGTCTTTCTTGTCTTCGTGACGGGCACGTAGCAGGGCCATGAAGAAGCCTTTGAACGCCTCATCGCCCTGACGCTTGGCAGCGAGACCAGACATGTGGGCCAGGAACGTCTTGTCGGTCCCGTCAATGACCTCGGCTTGCTCCCAAAGCTTGATGCCGCCGTCATTATTGTCGCTGTTAACCTGCGCCAGAGAGAAAGGTTTCCAGTCAACCTTGATCTCCTCTCCGGTGGACTCTTCAACTTTCGACAGCCACACGGCTGCGTTGTAGACGAAGGGTCAACGGAAGTCATAAAAGGTGGTGAACTGGGCGTCAGCCATGGTGTTACCTCCCAAATTTCGCCGGTCCGCTTAAGGTTGCGAACTAATAGTTAGTGCGTACGAATGGATTGTAGCCAGAGTGTCACAGGTTGTCAAAGAGAAAACTACAGCATATTTCTGGTTTTCAACACCGTATTTCCGGCGGCCTGTCACTCTTGGCCCGTAGAGCCGTCATGCTATAATTTTGACTCCGGTTTTTCGCTCTACAGGAGGCTTTACCACGCCTGATTCTCGACCAGATTCACCACCGGCGCGCATCTCCCTAGATCGGGTTGCTGGCGGCGTCAGCGGCGGTCAGTTGGCGGTGTTCAACTCCCTACGCCGGCGGGCGACGTTAGAGGGAATACCGGTCTACCTGGTTGGAGGACCGGTCCGCGACGCTGTCTTGAACGTACCGGCCAACGACTTAGATTTCGTCATGATCGGTGATGCTCCGGCCCTGGCTACCGAATTGGCGGAGGAATTGGGCGGCATTGTCACCATTCACTCCCGGTTCGGAACCGCCACCGTAGAGATAGAGGGCGACCGGGTGGACGTGGTCACCGCCAGAAAAGAGACCTACCCATTTCCGGGCTCCCTACCCGAGGTGTCAGCCAGCGGATTAGAAGACGACCTAGCCCGCAGGGATTTTTCCATCAATGCCATGGCCGTACCCCTGGCCGGCGACAACCCTGAGGTCATTGACCACCACGGCGGCCTAAATGATCTGGCCGCTAAAGTCGTTAGGACCCTGCACTCGGTCAGCTTTACTGATGACCCGACCCGTATCTTTCGCGCCGTCCGGTATGAACAAAGACTGGGCTTTGAGATTGACCGGGACACCCTGTCAGACTTAAAAGAAGCCATCAACGCCGGTCACGTAGATGCCGTATCTGGTGACCGGTTGCGGCACGAGTTTGAAAAGCTATTTGAAGAACGCCGTGCCGCTCCGATGCTACTTCGAGCCATTGACCTGGGGGCGTCGGCGGCCGTCCATCCTGCGCTGTCCGACGGCCAGGCGCTCACCAGGCTAACGGGCGAGAGCAGAACTGGCCCAAATGACTACCTGGCTGCGTTGGTTTTTTCATCGTCGGCATCCGATGGAGAAGCGGTCAGCCGGCGGCTCAACTTACCGGCCGATTGGTCACGTCTCGTACGTGATACCATTGTGTTACGAGGATTTGAGACCGTGCTTTCTGCACCTTCGGTAAGGGTCTCAACGGTATATCAGACACTGAACGGTCTGGACTCGGATGCCATTGAGGCGTCGGTCCGGCTCTCCCAGAACCCTGATGTAGCTGCGCTTATGCGCCGGTATCTGGATGAATGGCGGCTAGTAACCCCGACACTCACCGGTGACGATCTGCTGGCGATGGGCGTGCCCTCTGGAATCAAGATCGGTGAGATACTGCGGGAATTGCACTCAGCGAAACTTGACGGACTGGCAGGCAGTGTCGATGCAGAGCGGGCCTTGGTGAATCAGATCATCACGCGAGGGAGTTAAGCTCCCGGGAATGGCTAAATAGAGAATGGCAGAACAGACAGGCGTCCCTGAAAACCTGGAAACACCCGAGAACGAACTGGAGTCCTGCGTCATCTGCGACGACGCCTTGGACGGGATTCAAGAGACCTCCTGCCAGATGTGCGGCGGGAAGTTCCATCAACCGTGGAGTCAGGACAGCGACGTCCCCCGGTGCGGCCGCATCGGTAGCCACGAGGACGCCCTAGCGATCGTATTCCTCTGCGACGACTGTTTTTACGGTCGCCGCCCCTAATCAACCCAGACACCCAAAAAGCTAATAGCTGAAAGCTAACTCTCCCAAGGAGAACACGGCCATGAAAGCAGTCTATATAGAAGCCCAAGGCGGGCCGGAAGTCCTGACCTACGGCGACCGTCCGGAACCCGAGGTAAAGGCAGGCGAGGTCAAGATACGGGTCAAGGCTACGGCCCTGAACCGTTTGGACCTCTACACCAGGGCCGGTGGACGTGGGCTGGACCGGGAATTCCCGCCGCCCCTGATCCTGGGTGGGGACTGCGCGGGCGAGATTGTTGAATGTGGCGACGATGTGGCAGCCTTCAAACCAGGCGATCGGGTGGTCGTTAATCCCCGAATCACCTGCATGCAGTGCGCCCCGTGCCTGGCAGGACAAGACGACCTCTGCCGTAGCGAAAGTTTTCTGGGCAGTGCGGTCGACGGCAGCTACGCGGAGTTCATTTCCATACCGGCCGTCAATGCCCACCAGTTGGCCGATAGCGTCTCATTCGAGCAGGCCGCTGCGGCTCCCACCACCTACCTGCCAGTGTGGAACATGCTGATGCGCAAGCTGCAACTGAAGTCGTGGCAGACTGTTTTGGTCTTGTCAGCCTCCGCCGGGGTCGGCGCCGCTGCTATTCAGGTGGCCAAAGACGTGATCGGAGCCAAGGTCATCGCCACCACCAGCAGCCCCGAGAAAGCCGCCAAGGCCACCGAATTGGGCGCCGATGTGGTGATCAACTACAAAGAAGAAGACATCAGAGATCGGGTCCGGGAGATCACCGGCCGGGCCGGCGTCGATTGCGTGGTAGACCACGTGGGGGCCGACTTCTTCGCCGCGGCGTTCGGATCGCTGCGGAACGGGGGACGGTACGGCATCTGCGGAGCGACCACCGGCCTGCGCACGGAACTGCACCTGGGTCAGCTATTCAGCCAACGCAAAGAGATTTACGGCGTGTTCATGGGCACCAAAGAGGATATGCGGGAGATTGTGGAGATGCTGAACCGGGGCCTGGTTAAACCGGTGGTTGACCGGACGTTCCCGCTGGCCGAGGCTGCCGCTGCCCACAAATACATGGACGAGACGAGTTTCTTCGGCAAGTTGATACTGACGCAGTAGTAGCTGTCAGCGGTCAGCTTTCAGATTTTTGGCTGAGTATCTGAGATCGCCCTCACCTCCGACTACGTCGAGAGTCTCGACTTCGTCGGACCTAACCTTCTCCCAGGTGTGGGAGAGGGGACGATTCGTGCTACTTCGGGAAGGTCCGGAATCCCCTGTACCCCAATCTTTGCCGTTTCGTTCGTGGTGAGCTCGTCGAACCATTGCTGAGGGAGGCCTTGTTTTCTTCGCCCAGAAGTATGGTTTATGCGCGCCCTTCGACAGAGTTCAGGACGAACGGGTATCGAAACCAACTGAACCTAACCATGTAATATCTGGATCCCTGCTTTCGCAAGGATGACCGAAGGGCGGCATTGTCGTGATACATGCAGTCGTAGGCGCGGGTTTCTAACCCGCCCTTGCTTGCCCTAATAGGCTCCGAAAAAACAACGAGTCCCTCACTACCGCCATTCCGGCGAAGGCCGGAATCAGGGCAAGTCCAGTGGTTAAGCGTCAGTTTTCTTGCGGAGCCTTTGGCCGTGGAATAGGTATTGTTGGGCGTAGCCACCGTAGCGGCCAAAGTGGTCTTGGGCCCATTCGAGTAATACCCGGTCTGGCGGGGTCTTCTGGCCGGGGAAATACCATTCCGCCAACGCTCTGCGTATCCAGACGTCGATCGGGAACGCTTCCAGCTTGTCCAACGAGAATATGGCGATACAATCGGCTATCTTGGGGCCGACCCCCTTAAGCTCCATCAAAGCAGCTTTGGCCTCCGGATAGGGCATGCGCACCAGGGCTTGAAGGTCCAGCTTTCCTTCCAGAACTGCCTTGGACGCCTGGTCTACGTAGGGCGCTCGGAACCCCAGTCCCAATCTCCGCAGCTCACCTTCACCGGCCTCGGCCAGGTCTGCCGGACTGGGAAATGTGTGGCGGGTGTGTCCGTTGAGGGTAACCGGGTCGCCAAACTCCTCCGACATACGCTCCATCAGTTGGTGGATGCGAGCGATGTTGTTATTGGCAGAGCAGATGAAAGCCACCAGGCATTCCCAGGGCTCGGTGCGCAGTATTCGCAGTCCTGGGTACTTTGAGACCATTGAGGCCACCCGTTCATCCCGGTTGATGTCGTGGTAGATGGCGTCGATGTCGTCGTCCAACCGGAAGTAGTCTCGGAGCATGGAAGCCGCCGTAGCCTCGGGCGAAGGACTCGAAGCAAACTCCACCACCTGGCCCTTCTGGCGAATCTGAATGAACTCACCACGAACCACGCCCTGATACCAGCCGTCCTCTTTCTTCCAACGGTGGGCCTGGCCGCTTTCCAAACTCGATCCCAGATCAAATGGCTGGTCGATGGTCAGTTCCACACTTCACTTCCGCTAGGTTGGTGATTCCCGAATACAGGGTCTAATCGAGCCACTGGGCGGCCAATTTGCCGGTGGTCATCAGGCTGCTGGGTTTGAGAGTACAAGGCGGTATCGATTTCAAGAACGAATTCCCGTAGTTCTTCGCCGTGATCCGGTTGTCCATGATGACGATGGTCCCCCGGTCTTCTTTATTACGGATCAGGCGGCCGAAGCCCTGGCGGAACCGTAATACGGCCTGGGGCACCGAGAATTCATTGAATGGGTTGTCGTACTGATTGGAACGAGCCATCACCACCGGGTCGGTGGGCACCTGGAATGGCAGCCGTGTCAGGACCAGGGCCTTGAGCAGCCCTGAAGGAAGGTCTACCCCCTCCCAGAAACTGGAGGTCCCCAACAAAACGCTATTTGGTTCCTCGGCAAACCGGGTCATCAACTGCTGGGCCGAGCCGTCGATGCTCTGGGCCAGTACCTGCACGTCCTCGCCCATCAGGGGCGCGCGCAAGCGCTGGGCCACAGCCCGGAGCGAGGCGTACGAGGTGAACAGGGCCATCGTGCGGCCTTTCATTGTCGTGCCCAGGTCGGTCAATACCCTGACCATGGCATCGACATATTGGTCTGAGTTGGGGGCCGGCATGTCTTCCGGAATCAGCAGCAGGGCGGCTTTCTGGTAGTCGAATGGCGACCCGACGAGTAGTTCCTCAGAGTCGCTACCCACGCCGACACGGCTCTTGAAATACTCGAAGTTGCCCTCGGTGCTGAGAGTGGCGCTGGTCAGGACCACACTATCTTTTTGCTGGAACAACTCAGCAGCCAGCGTCCCGCTGATGTCCAGGGGCGCTGAGTTGAGAGAGACGATGGCGTTGCCGCGTATCTGGTCGTTGCTGATCCAATGAATGTCTTCGTCCATCGGGTTGCCCAAAATGGAACTGAATTGCTCCCGCATGGATTCCACATCGTCCATCAGGTTGGCGGTCTCCATGATCAGAGCCGGTTGATCGCTGGCGGCGGGTAGCTTGGTCGATTCTAAGAACCGATGTAACCTGCCGACGTTCTGGGCGGTTTGTTTCAGCCCAACGTCCAGGTTCTCCCAGGCCAGATGCAGGTCGGTCCAACCCTGGGTGCCCCGCACCTGCGATGTGATCAGAAATTGGGGGCCGCTGTCGCGAGAGCCAGACTTCTGGTTTGCCTGGAAACGTTCGACCTCGGCCCAGAGGCGGGCCCAGATCTGGCGGACCTTGGCGCCTTCTCCTTCAACTCCCGAAACTACCGTCTCGGCCTCTTCGCGAATGGCCGAGGCTAACCCCTCGGCAGCAATGGCCTGTCTTATCTGTATCGTCAGCCTGATCTGAGGCTCCCAGATCTCATCGAGCTTGTCCTGGGACACGCTGAACCCCAGCTGCCTGGTGGCTTCGTCTTCCAGGTTATGGGCCTCGTCGATAATCAGGTGTTGGTACTCGGGTATCAGACCGCCGCCCCGTGCCAGGTCGGACAGCAATAAGGCATGGTTCACCACAATGATGTGCGCCTGGTCTGCCCGTTCTCTTGCGGCCCGTAAGAAGCAAGGTGAGCCGTCCCGAAGACCGGGGCAGAACCCTTTTTCGCCGGCCGAGATGTGGTTCCAAGAGCCGGCGTCGCGCCCGGAGAGGTTGATCTCCGCCCGGTCGCCGCTGACCGTTGTCTGCATCCAGACCGAGGTTTTGGACAGCAGGCGGGCGTCGTCGATGGTCGGCGAGTCGTTGCGGGCCAGGTGGTTCCAGCGTCGTAGGCACAGATAGTTTGCCCGGCCTTTAAGCAGCGCAGCCTTCAGTACGCCAGGTTCAACAAGTCCCGACTGCTCCAAGACTTCGGTGAGCGCCGGGATGTCTTTGTTCATCAACTGTTCTTGCAGGTTAATGGTGTTGGTGGAAACAACGACACGCTGCCCCTTGGAGATGGCGAACAGCGCGGCGGGGAGTAGGTAGGCCATGGACTTGCCCACGCCGGTGCCGCCCTCAACCACCAGGTGCTGATTGTGGTACATGGCCTTGGTGACGCTCTCCAGCATCTGTTCTTGTTCCGGCCGGTGTTCGAATCCGGAGAAGACCTTCGAGAATGGACCATCTTGGGCCAGCAAGCCGGCGACTTTAGCTTCACTGAGGTCGCTTAAAGCCGGGTCGGCGCGTCGTTTCTCGGGGGAGCTGAGCCGGATTGACAATTGTTCCAGGTCTAGCCCGGTGAGTCCTGTCGAAGAGGTCTGGGCGTCGCCTGTGCCTTCCAGGCCGGCCAGTATGCCGCTGAGCGACCAACGGCTGCGGGCGGCCAGGTTGGAGAGATAGCCCAGTAAACCGGCGTCTTGCTCGGCGGCCAGGCGCAGCAGCTTGATGTAGACATTCTTGGTGGCCATGGCGTCGGCCAGCGCACGGTGGGCGTCGTTGTGCTCCACTTGGAAATAGCTGGTCAGGTATTTCAGGGAGTATTGCCGGGAGCCGGGCATGAAGACCGAAGCAAGGTCCCAGGTGTCGTAGGAGGGGTTGTTCAACGGGACGCCGTTATTGGCAAGGAAGCCGATATCGAACTGGATGTTGTGGCCGATGATCGGGTCTGCGCCGAGAAAGTCCTCGATCTCCGCGGCAACCGACGAAAAGAACGGAGCGCGTTTGACTTGCTGCGGAGAGATGTGGGTCAGGCGTTGGATAAACTCGGGTATCGCGACGCCGGGATTGACCAGGGTCTGGTAGGTCTCGATAACCTCGTCGCCGCGAAAACGTACGGCGCCGACCTCGAGTATCTGGTGGCGGTTGGAGTCTAGGCCAGTGGTCTCCAGGTCCAAGGCCACGTTGACCTGCTCAAAGGGGGAAATATCTGTATCGAAAAGAACCATTTAACTCCCGTCACAACCTCACTCACACATTAACATAACTGATGGATCGACAACCCACAGCCATGACTGGGGCAGTTTAGCACGGGTTGCAACACCCCTTCGACCCTAAGCTGACAGTCTTGTAAGGGAAACCGGGGGGGCGGACGGGCTTAAGTCACTGGTCCAAACCGTTGCGGGTGGCGAAGGACGCGGCTTCGGTGCGGTTGGCGGAGCCCGTCTTGTTGAGGATGTTGCTAACGTGGTTGCCCACGGTCTTGACGCTGATGAACAGCTCTTCGCCGATCTCCCGGTCGGTGCGGCCAGAGGTAATCAGGCGAATGACCTCGACTTCGCGTTGGGTCAGACCTTCGGGGAATGCCGATGATTTGCTTGGCCCTGAAAACGCGCGTTCTTTGAGGGCGCTGACCTGTTCCACGAGAGGGCCCATCCCCAATTCATCGGCGATCAGCAATGACTCGACCAACAATTCCGTGGCTTTACCACGGTCTCCCGCAGTGTTTCGTTCAACAAGAGCGCCGGCGTAGTCGTGGCAACTGTGGGCAAGCTCAGGCCCGTAGTTCGAGTTGCGGCAGAATGACAACGAATCTTCAAAGTGGACCATCGCCTGGTCCAGATTCCCAATGGTTTGGGCAAGAAGTCCTAGGATCCGATCGCTACCTACTTTCAAAAAGCAGCTTGGAGTCCCCTCGAGAGCTGCGTATTGTTCAATTGCCGCCGCCTTATCTCCATTTAGAACGGCTATCAGGCCTAGCCCGAGTCTGGCAAACCTGATTACCAATGGCGTGGCAGACTCGGCCGCGAAGATGGTTGCCGCGGCGCCCTCCGCAAGTGGGAGGTGTTCCGTATCACCGGTTATGCGGGCGGCGATGGGTATCATCAGTGCCGCCGATGCGTGGTCATACCTGGCTCCTCGCGCCACCAGGCTTTGCGCCAACAGGTTGTGAGCCGCGATAGCCTGCTCCAGGAACTCGTGACCCGCCTGAGTATTGCCGGTCTCGAATTCAATCACCAACCTGGTGCCGAGAAGCCGTGCGTCAGAAGGTGATACTGAAAGACCGCGTTCACTGTAGGATCTCGCCGCCTGCCAATCGCCTTGAGACATAGCGATCATTTCTCGGAACCAAAGGGCGGTGGCTAATTGGTAGCGGTCGCGCAGTCTCTCAGCGGTAGACAACATTGCCAAGGAATGTGGCTCGGCTTCCATGACTCTGCCCATACCGAGCAGGGCTATCGTAGCCCACTGCCTGGCGGAAAGTTCCGCTTGTTCGGCGTCAACCCGCTGAGTCCCTTCGATAACGTCCAATCCCTTGTCAACGGTAGCCTGCCACTCAAGATGCCAGTAGTCCACATGAGACGAATTTGCCAAGGCCCGCATCTCAAGCGCCAAGTCTCCCGTACGCCGGGCGATAGCCAAGGCTCCATCGAACGCATTATTGGCCCCCGGATAATCGCCTTCTTCCAAACCCAAAACAAGAATATATCTGGACAATAAAGGGCCGGCTTCCGGGGAATCCGGTGGGACCAATGCCAGCGCCCGCGACACGAAATCCAACGCGATTCTGTGGCCCGGTATGTGCTGCATGGAATAACCGGCGACCTCGACCGCACGCGCCAGATCATTCTCCGATGCGTAATATTCGAAGGCGCGGCTCGAGCTCCCCAAGCCAACTTGTAGTTGATGCCTGCCGAGTGTTGCCGCCTGCGCCCGGCCCAGACCGAACAAAAGGGCTGCAGCTTCGGCATCTGGTGCCGGCGAATGTGCTTCCAGGTCCACACCCTTGGCGATCAAGCCTCGCTCAAAATAGGCCAGGACATCTTCTAGTGCGTGGGTCTCGAGTGCCCTTTCCCCCGCTAATATGGTGTATTTCACATGCTTTTCCGGCCCTGCCACTGGAGCGGCTTCTCCGAAGTGATAGGCCAACTCCGCGGCGTGTTCACCCGGTTGGTCACCATATAGGTCTTTCAATGTTTCAGCGATCCTCGAGTGCAGCCTCACTCTCCGGCTGGCGGAAAGCCGCTCCCGCAGGGTCTGTTGGATCAGGGCGTGGCTGAACTGATAGACGTCCCCGTGCCCAGCAACTTCCTGGATCAAGTGAGCGTCCAGGCCTTCATCTATGGATTCCAGCAGTTGGATCTCTGATGTCCTTTCGCTCAGCAACCCTAGCAACCGGAACTCGAACTGACGGCCGATGACAGCCCCGGTCGTCAGGGTGTCTTCGCACTCGGTGGACAACCGGTTCAGGCGCTGCCCAACCACTTCCAGAACACTCTGCGGAATCTCCAGTCCCTCGGCGATGTCTGATCCGGCGCCGGTTGCGGTCAGGCGTTCTTGCCCAAGCAGCCGGATGATCTCGGAGGTGAAAAATGGATTTCCGTCTGAGTGGCCGTAGATGGCGTGGACCATTTCCCGGGAAGCGTCGGCGCCGCTGATATTCTTGATCAACTGGCCGACGTACTCGGTTTCCAGACCGCCCAGTTCTTCTCGCCGATAGTGGTCGGTGCGGGCCAATCGGGCCAGAGTGTTGGACAGGGGATGTTCGCGGGTAACCTCGATGTCTCTGTAGGTGCCGACGATCATGATCTTACTGTCGGGCAGTTGGTTTGCCAGGAACTCCAGCAGCAGCAGCGATGGCTGGTCCGCCCATTGCAGGTCATCCAACACCAGCAATAGCGGTTGGGACTGGGCGAAGTTCTTGAAGAACTGAGAGATGGAGTCAAACAAGCGGAAACGGGCTTGTTCCGGTTCGAGAGGCGAAGCCGGGTCAAGATCGGTCAGTTTCTCGCGGACTTGCGGGATGATCTCTGAAATCTCAGCGGCACCCGGCCCCATCATGGCCTGAAGAGTCTCGGCATCAGCCTGCTGAGTATAGGAGCGGATGGGTTGTACCCAAGGCCAGTAGGGTGGTGCGCCCTGTTGCTCATTGCACGATCCCCACCAGACCTGCGCGCCCAATGATTCGGCGTAGGTGGACAATTCTTGGGCCATGCGCGTCTTGCCGATGCCCGGCTCCCCGGCCAGCATCACCGTACGCCACTGCAGCCAACGAAAATCAGTCCTGTTGCTCTTGCCTCAGTCACGCTATAGAACCCTCAAACTTAAGGGCATTTTACACTGAACCGGTGTCTTCACGGTTAGGAATAATGGTGGCTGGAAACAGATTTTAGATGCCGAAGGGCTGGAGGTTGCCAGTTCGCAGGCCCGTGACAGGGTGGAATTGCTTGGAGTGGAGGGCTTTTAGAAATTCGGCTTCTGTGTGGACCTCGTCGGTGAACTCAGTCAAGAACTTGCCAAGGCCGTGGGTTGAATGAGCGTCGCTGCCCCCGGTTATCGGCATTTTCAATAACCCGGCGACTCCCATGGCGAATTCGTTCTCCCGGTCTATCGTCCCACCGTTGGCGACCTCTACTGCGTCCGCCAGCTTGAATAACGGATGGTCTATAGCGTCTTCAGGAACAGTGGGCAGTGGGTCGTCGATCGACTGGTAGGTGAGGGCGCGGCTGCGGTTGCCGTTGCTGCTGAGCACGCCCCGGAAGGGATGGGCTGTAACCACGTATCCGCCGGCGGCGGTCGCCGCTTTGCGCAGTTCAGCCGCCTTGTTGTAACCAGACTGGTAACGATCAAGACCGAAGGCCAGCATGTGGCCAAAATCGGTCTCCACTTCCATAGCGCGGATTAGCACCACATTGTGGAGGCTGGCGAACTGCTTGAACTCGTGCCGGTCCCAAGGGCCGGAGTGTTCAGTGAGACAGAGGCCGCGCAGACCCAAACGGTCTGCTTCAAGAATCAGGTCTTCGGGGGTAAGGCTGCTGTCGCTGCTGCCTTTGGTCGTGTGGATATGGAGGTCAAATAATCGGGCCATCGATAGCTTTCAGCTCTCAGCGATTAGTATTCAAATACCGCAGTTGGGGTGTGATTCAGTCTAGCTAGGGTTACGAATATCGTCAACGGTTCCAACGCCTACTTAAATCAGTTACTTCTGGCGGAACGACGTCGCTTTGGCCAGTTCGGGGAACTGCTCTATCGAGAGGACTTCTCCCGTTTCCTCATAATGCGAGACAAGCTTTCGGATGTCGTCGGGTACGGGCCGGCTGGTCTCGGATGCTGCGTCGTAACCCACGTAGACCGTTTCTATGGTGGTGAGCAGCCGGTCGCTGTCTTCGGGGTATATCTCTAGTTGCAGGGTCAGGCTGGTGTTGCCAATCTTCGAGACCCGGACATATAGGTCGATGATCTCATCCACCTTGGCGGGGGCCTTGAATTCCTGGGTGCTCTTGACCACGGCGAAGTCGAAATAGCCGCTTTGGGGAATGATGTAAATGGCGAAACCCAGGTTGCGGTAGTACTCCGCCTGGCCGATCTCCAAGTAACCCAGGTAAGCGCCGTTATAGACGATGCCCTGGGCGTCGCACTCCATCCAGCGGACGCGAACCGATGTCTTGAATCGAAAGTCGGATTTGGCCATGGTCCTCTGAGGTTTACTCCGCGTCTTCTGGCTGTTGGTAGCCCAGAGACTTCAGGTACTTAAAATCATCTGCGCTGAGTTCAGCAGTCAGCAGCAAGTCGGGGCGGCGTTCCAGAGTGCGCTGCAGCGACTGCTCGCGGCGCCATTTATCGATGTTGGCGTGGTGCCCGGACAGTAGAATCTCAGGCGCTTCCATGCCCCGGAACTCGGCAGGCCTGGTGTACAGCGGGTGTTGGAGCAGCCCTGATGATATCGAGTCCTCGACCACATTTTCCATAGAGCCGATCACACCCGGCACCAGCCGAGACATGGCGTCGATCAGGGCCATGGCCGGCAACTCCCCGCCCGTCAGGACAAAATCGCCCAGGCTGATCTCACGGGTGGCGAGGAAGTCGGGGACACGGTTGTCGATGCCGGCGTAATGGGCGCAGATCATGGCCACCGCCGGGGCTTCGGAAAGCTCTTCGACCACCTTCTGGGTCAGCATCTCACCCTGGGGCGTGAACAGGATGATGGGAATCTCTTTACGTTCCGCATCGGAATAGCCTGATAGCGCGGCTTCCGTGGCTTCAAACACCGGCTCGGGTTTCAAGACCATGCCGTGGCCGCCGCCAAATTGGTAGTCGTCGGCGGTGTGGTGCGGGTCGTGCGAGTAATCGCGGATGTCGGTGACATCTATTGATACCAGCCCTCTTTCCACGGCCCGGGCCAGCATGCTGTATTCCAATGGCACCCGAAAGGCGTCCGGAAACAGGGTTAAGACATGAAATCGCATCGGTCAATGATACTTCAGTTTTACCTGACGTCTTTCTCTCGCGCCTTACGGATGGGCTTAACGGCCTAATCGCCGACGGCCTGCGGGTCGCCGACAGGCAGGTTGTCGATGTAGGCTTCTCCGCCCTTCATGACCATCTTGATCTTTTCCTTGTTCCTGATGACACTGATGTCCTTCAGAGGGTCGCCGTCCACGACCAAGAAATCGGCGTAGAGGCCCGCTTTCACGGTGCCGAACTCTTTTTCTCGGCCAACACACTCGGCCGCCCAGCCGGTGGCGGTCTGGATGGCCTGCATGTTGGACAGGCCACGCTCGACCATCAGCTCAATCTCGCGGGCGTTGTCGCCGTGGACGAAACCACCGGCGTCGGTACCGGCCGACACTTTCACACCGGCGCTGACGGCCATGTGCAGGCTCTCCTGATGTATCTGCATCAGTTGTTTTGTGCGCTCGATGATATGAGGGGCGCTTATAGTCGAGTGGAACTCGTAGACTTCAAAAGTCGGGGTGAAGAAAACGTTCTTGTCGGCCATCATTTTGGCCAGATCGGGGTCTTCGGCCAGGTAGCAAGCATGTTCCACCGAGCCGACACCGGCTTCGATGCACATGCGCAGACCCGGGCCGCCCACCGCATGGCACATGGTCAATTTCTCTTGGGACTTGGCTTCTGCGACCAACGCCTTGACCTCATCCGGCCCGAATGCGATGTCCTTGGGGCCGTGTCCCGAGCGTGAACTGGCGCCGCCCGTGGTTGCGAATTTGATGACGTCGGCGCCGACCCGCACCAATTCGCGGACCAAAGCCCTGATGGAATCGGGGCCGTTGGCCACGCCGTCGGGGTGCATCGGGTCGTTGTTGAAAGCGTTTCTGTGTCCGGAGGCGGCAACCCGGTCGCCGATGCCGCCGGTGGGCGAGACTATGGCCACCGAGGTCAGTAGCCGGGGACCCTTTAGCACGCCTTGTTCCACGGCGAACTTGAACCCGGCGTCCAGGCCACCAGCGTCGCGGATGCAGGTATAGCCGGCGGCAAGGGATTCTTCGATAGCCCGAGCGGTCTTCAGATGATGCAGCGAGGCGGGCTCTTCGATCTCCCACCGGCTGATCAGGCTGTAGTTCTTGTGGGCCAGGTGGTCATGGGTGTCGATCAGGCCGGGCATTAGGGTCAGTCCGGACAGGTCGACCTCTTCCGTGCCCGGAGGCAGCTTGACCGCGGCCCTCGGCCCGACTTCCGTGATCCGTTCGCCGTCGATCAATATCGCCGAGTCTTTCAGGACCGGTCCGCCAGTGCCGTCGATCAGGTCGGCGCCAAGTAACGCTTTCATGGCCTACCTCTGGTTTGTTATGTGTCTATTCTGCGACCGTGCAGCTTGGGCAGATGCTAGTCAAGCGGTGGGGTGGTGTCAAGGTATCCTAGCCATCGTAGGCAGTCATGGAGCTTACTGGGACACTGGACCAGTTTTGATTCAATCCGGCACCCTTATCGAGGCCAATGACCGGGCGGTTTGGCTATAATCACTGACTACGGGACGTAGCGCCCACGGGTGAACGCAGGGCACCTGTGCATACAGAAAATAATGGGTTGAGTGGGATGGGTGGTTTGATACATATCCTCCCGGCAAAAAACTTTCCAGCAAAAGTTCTCATAGTGGCGATGCTGGTCTCCGCCGCGCTGCTCGTTGGCTGTGGCTCAGACACGGCTAAGATTGCGTTTGTGTCAGAAGTGGACGGCGATGCCGAGATATTTGTGATTGACCCGGAGTCGGGCATCTCCGAACCGTTG
>CAVOAA010000038.1:0-19109 GCA_963693555.1 Dehalococcoidia bacterium
AGAGACGGTCGAAGCCTTGAGAGAGCTTGCCGCGAAAAAGACGGGCCTAGACGAGTCGGACTTCACCAAGCTATTGGGCAGCAACGGCAGCCGCGAGTTGACCCGTCTGGCGGACAGAGGACTCGTCCGGCGCAGCCTGACCATGCCCCGGCCCAGAGTGGCCCCCAAGTACGAAACCTTTCTGCTGCCTTCGCCTTCTCTGGACAGACGGGACGGTCGGGACGGACCTGACGGATCAGACAGACCCAGCCTCCCGCCCCGGCAAGAGGGACTGCTGACGGCGGTGCGGGAACAGCAGACTCCCTACCCGGCCACTCTGGCCAACAAGGAGTTCGGCAACGGTGTGGGCCAGGCCCTCTTCAGCAAAGGATTGGTCGCCATGGAATGGGTCCGGGCCGATGCCGCCACGGTCGCCAGACCCGGCCCCGCTACCGGAAGAAAGCAGCATACGCTGACCACGCATCAGGAAAACGCGCTGGCGAAGATTCAGGAGGCGTTGGACGACCCGGAACTGCAGCCCCGCAGCTTCCTGCTCCACGGAATCACGGGCAGCGGCAAGACTGAGGTCTACCTGAGGGCGATCGACCAGGTTGTCCAACAAGGGAAGCAGGCCATCTTTCTGGTGCCGGAGATTTCCCTTACTCCCCAGACTCTGGAGCGGGTCAATGCCTGGTTCCCTGGCCGTGTGGCGATGATGCACAGCCGGTTGACGCCGCGCCAGCAGTTCGACCAGTGGTGGGAGATCCGTGAAGGCAAGTACGATGTGGTGGTGGGCCCGCGCAGCTCGCTGTTTGCGCCCCTGCCCAACCTTGGCCTGATAGTGGTGGACGAGGAACACGAGTGGACGTACAAGCAGATCGAGACCCACCCGCTATACCATGCCCGCGCTTCTGCGCTGCGATTGGGCCGCCTTACGGGTTCCCCCGTGATACTGGGCAGCGCCACCCCTGACGTTGAGACCTACCACGCCGCCACCCGGGGCTGGCACACGCTGCTGGAGCTCCCTGACCGGGTTAGCGCGGGGCCGGACCGGGTGTCGCGTTTGGCCCAGGTAGAGGTCTGCGACATGCGTAAAGAACTGCGGGAGGGCAACCGCAGTATCTTCAGCCGGGTCTTATCCCAAGGTCTGAAAGACTGTATCGCCGGCGGGCACCAGGCCATATTGTTCTTGAACCGCCGGGGTGCGTCGTCGATCGTCCAGTGCCGGGACTGCGGACACGTGGTCACCTGCCGAAGCTGCTCCGTCTCCCTGACTTACCATTCCACGCAGTCGTCGCTACTCTGCCACGTGTGCAACCGCCGGACCCGGATGCCAGCCGTCTGTCCTTCGTGCAGCGGGGCTCATATCCGCCAACTGGGGGCCGGCACGCAGCGGGTGGTAGATGAGGTCAAGAACCTGCTGCCCGACGTCACGGTTGACCGCCTGGATGCCGACGCCACTCGTTCAGGCCAGGACACCGAAGACACCATGGCCCGTTTGAACAGCGGCGACACCCAGGTCTTGGTGGGCACGCAGATGGTGGCGAAAGGCCTGGATATCCCCAACGTAACCCTGGTGGGAGTCGTGTTGGCCGACATCGGTCTATATCTACCAGACTTCAGGGCCGGGGAGCGCGCCTTTGGGCTGCTCTGCCAGGTGGCGGGCCGTGCGGGCCGGGGTGCGGACATCGGCCAGGTTGTGGTGCAGACCTACAACCCGGAGCATTACGCCATCCGGGCTGCCGCCGCCCAGGACTATTCGGCCCTCTACGACTATGAGATCGAGGCCAGAAGGGAGATGGGCAGCCCCCCGTTCAACGAACTGGTGCACATGGTGTTTCAGGACCGGAACGATGATCAGGCGCTGCGGCAGGCCACGGAGACTGGAAGGACCCTGACGCTCCGGGCCGAAGCACAAGGTCTGACAGATATCGAAGTCATCGGCCCCGCGCCGGGGATACCCTCGCGGATACGCGGCCGCTACCGCTGGCACCTGACGCTGCGCGGCCGGAGGCTGCTACGGTTCATCGAGGGCATGGAGTTCCCTCAGGTCTGCACGATAGACGTGGACCCGGTGCACATCCTATAGCCAGCTTTGCACTCTGGAGAGGCGTTGAATATAATAACCAGCGTCCCCAGGTTTAAGATTCGAACAACTCGAATCTTGACCAGAATTTCACACCTGTGAGGTGGTCCCAGTGGCAATCTTGGAGATGCGTCTCTTGCCCGACCCAATCCTGCGCAAGAAGGCGATCAAAGTGGCTAAAGTTACCCCGCAAATCGAGAAGTTGGTGGAGAACATGGTGGAAACCATGCGTGACCAACGGGGCGTGGGTCTTGCCGCCAACCAGGTGGGGGTCCTCCAAAAAATAGCCGTCATTGAGACTCCGGAGATGGAAGAACCCCTAGTGTTGATCAACCCTGAGGTCATGAAGACCGACGGCGAACGGCAGGTCGAAGAGGGCTGTCTCAGCGTTCCCGGCTACCGGGGATTGGTCAACCGCTCCGAGACGGTCAGGATCAAGGCCATGGGGCTGGATGGGAAGATCTACCGGCTAAACGCCGACGAACTCCTGGCCCAGGCACTTGAGCACGAGATAGACCACCTGAACGGCATCCTTTACATCGACCACCTAGTTGATCACGAAAGCCTCTATAAAATCACCTACCACGAACATGACGACGAGGAAGAAGAGTTTGACGGCGAGCTTGACGAGGACGAAGAGACTGAGGATTCCGTAGCCGTTGAGCCGTCTGCGTCGATCAGCGAGGACTAAAGCTCACCGGCGTTCCCGGACCTGATCTCACCTCCGCGGGCAGAGCCTGGTTTGCCTGCTTGCTTAGAATCTATGGCTTGTCCCGCGCCGTATAGACCATGCCGTTAAACCTATGATCGAACAACTTGCTGCCTGCTGCGCTTCATTTAAAGCCGGGACAACTAGTAAAGCCGGGACAACCGGGACAACCGGGGAGACCGACACCTTTCTGGTGGGTGGTTTCGTGCGCGATTGGCTGATCTCGCCCAAGCCAGGGCACGACATAGACATAGCGGTATCCGGAGACCCAGACTTGATCGCCCAGGAGATCGCCCTGAGGTTTGGCGGCACAATTGTCCCGTTGAGCCCGGCCCGGGGAGTGGTCAGGGTGGCGGGGCCAGGCAACCCTGACGCCGGCGAGCCGTCGTGGAACATCGACATCAACGGGTTCTCAGGTACCATCGGAGATGACCTGGCCAGGCGGGATTTCTCGGTCAACGCCATGGCCATACCCATCGCCGATTGGCCGTCGCAGGATGCGTTGATCGACCCACTGGGAGGCCGTACCGACCTGGCCAACAAGACGATCCGTGCTCTGGGGCCGACGGTCTTTCAAGACGACCCTGGGCGCCTGCTGCGGGCCATCCGGCTGGCCGGACAGTTGAAGTTCCGGATCGAGCCTGGGACTTCCAAGCAGATCGCCGCCGACTCCAAGCTCCTGAGTAATGTCTCTCCGGAGCGGGTCCGGGAAGAGTTCCTGACCATCCTTTCGTTGGACGGCGCCAAGGGACAATTGGAGGCGCTGGACCACTTTGGTCTCTTTGAGCAGGTGGTGCCGGAGCTTCAGTCCGCCAAGGGTGTTGATCAGCCGAACATGCACTACTGGGACGTTTGGGGACATACTATGCACACAGTAGAGGCGGCGGAGTTGATCACCAAAGGGCATCAAAACTCACCCATCTATTCCTGCGTGCCGTGGACCCCGGATAGCAAGGCATATTTCAATCAGCAGGCCACGGACGGGCACACCAGGGGCACGGTGTTGAAACTGGCCGCGTTGTTCCATGACATCGCCAAACCGCAGACTAAGTCCCAAGACCCTACGGGGCGAACCCGGTTCTTCGGCCACTCCGAACAGGGGGCCGAAGTAGCTACCCAGCGCCTGACGCAGCTCCGTGTGAGTTCGAAAGGGATCGATATGGTGGCCAAGATGGTGGAGCATCATCTACGCCCCACGGGCATGAAAGACGGCAGTGACTGGCCCACCAACCGGGCGATCCACCGGTACTTCCGTGACGTGGGTGAAGTAGCCATCGACACTTTGTACCTGAGCTTGGCCGATTATCTGGCGGCATTAGGCCCCAACTTAGTGCATGAGGAGTGGCTTGACCATGCTAGAATGGTCGGACATATTCTCCACGTTGGCACAAGTGAGCCAGTTTCCCCTGCGACCACGCGCCTCATTACCGGAAACGACCTCATGACCCACTACAACTTGCAACCGGGGCCAGAGATTGGCGCCGTGTTGGAACTTGTCGAAGAGGCCCGGGCCGCTGGAGAGATTGAAACCAAGGAGCAAGCTCTGGAAATGGCAGCCGACGCACTTCGATATCTGGCCGGTCAGCTTTCGCCGGAAAACAACAACGACGGGTCTAACTAGCCAATGCGCTCTCGCAGTATTCGATTATCCATCACGATCATTCTGATCCTGGGCATCGCCATTGCCGCCCTGGGATTCAAAGACATCAACATCGACATCCCAGGCTTCCCCCGGATCGAACGCGACGGCTCCGGGCCGTTGGGCTTGAAGCTGGGTCTCGACCTGCGCGGTGGCGGTCACCTGGTCTACCAGGCTGATACAGGCACCAAGTTTGATGTCACATTCTTAGAGGACGTCTCATTAGACCTCCTCATAACCACTTTACGAGAAGCACGGTTCGGTGATGACGACCTCGAGTTGAAGGGTCTGCAATTTTCGCCGATCTCCCCGAACCAATACCAGATACGCACCGATATTCTCTCTGACGACGACCCCAGGCGGACCGGCCTGAATGACTTGCTGTCGGAGACCATCGGAGAGATCACCGTTTTTGAGTCGAGCGTCATCGAAGAACCGACCCCAGAGCAGATGGAAGGCGTGCTCGACAATATCACGGGCCGCGTCGATCGGTTTGGCACAGAAGAGCCGATCATTCAGATATTCGGCAAAGACCGGCTGATAGTCCAGCTCCCAGGGGCCAGTGGGTCCGTCACCGAGATCGTGCTTGCAGAGACCGACCCGGACGCAGATCCCACCGATCCCGTGGACGTGGTCGCGGTCCTACCCGGATTGCTGGCGGAGGCCGGGTACGAGGAATTCGAGATCGATTTCCACGACGACAAGAACTTTACGGTCCGGTCCAATACTGTGAACAGTGACATTCAGGGCCGGGCGATCGGATCGATCGTCACCGGTATCGGCCCGCTGCTGGCGTTCAACGTAAATAGCGGCATCGACGAAGCTAAAGCTCTCATCGGCCAGACGGCACGTTTGGAGTTCAAAGAGCGGACCTGCTCAGACGAAAATTGCACGACCTTTACCGATGCAGACCTTGGCCTGACCGGCGATGACCTCTCCCGCGCCGAGGCCGCAGTCAACCCCGTCGGCATCGGATGGGTGGTGAACATACAGTTCAACGGCCGTGGCTCGGAGATATTCTCCGAACTCACCCGGCGTATATCCACCGCTGAAGCGCAACCAACGAAACGGATCGCCATAATCATGGACGACCGCCAGCTGCTGGCTCCCGTAGCCCGCGCCCATATCCGCGACGGGCGGACCCAAATCACAGGAAACTTCAACCGAGAAGAAGCTCGCACCCTGGCCATCCAGATTGAGTCAGGCCGTCTCCCGGTGCCCCTCCGGCTGATACAAGAGAGCGACGTAGACGCCCTGCTGGGGTCAGAGTCGCTGAAGAACAGCCTCGTTGCCGGACTCGTCGGCTTGGGGCTGGTCCTAGTGTTCATGATCATCTATTACCGTATGGCTGGTGTGGTGGCCGCGTTCTCGCTGGTTTTCTACACCGTCATAGTGCTGGCGTTCTTCAAGATGATTCCGATCACGCTGGAGTTGGCCCATATCGGAGGGTTCATACTGTCCATCGGTATGGCGGTAGACGCCAATATCCTGATATTTGAGCGAATGAAAGAAGAGGTGCGCATCGGCCGCACCTTGGCCTCATCCATGGAGGTTGGGTTCAGCCGGGCATGGCCTGCGATCCGAGACAGCAATATCTCCACGATGATCACTTGTTTGGTGCTCTTGTGGTTCGGCGACCGTCTTGGCGGTGGCCTGGTAACGGGCGTGGCCATCAGCCTATTCATAGGCGTGGCGGTCAGCATGTTCACCGCTGTGGTGGTCAGCCGTAACCTGTTGCAGTTGATGGCCTGGATCGGTCTTGGCGGGAGAATAAACCTGTTTACACCTGAGTCGATACAACGGGATAACCGTGAGGCCATGCAACCCCCGGCTCCGAGAGGAGGACGCTGATGTTAGATATCGTCGGCAAACGGGGTTGGTATTTCCTGCTCTCCGCGTTGTTCATCGTGCCTGGCCTGATCTCTTTGATCATGGCGCCGGGTTGGATAACCTTGGATTCGGGACTCAAAGCGGGCATCGATTTCAGTAGCGGTTCCGTGATGAACGTGACCTTCCGCCAGCCGGTGGAAGAGGACCACATCCGGGAGCGCATGGACGAACTGGGCCACTCGGAAGCGCTGATCCAGCGCATCGGCGGCACCAACTTCTTCATCCGGACCGAGGTATTGAACGAAGCGGTTGCTGGTGGTCTCTCCGAGCGAGAGGTCATAGAACGTGACCTGGAAAAATTCTTGGGGATGGAGAGGGAACGGGTAGAGTTCGACACCGTCTCGCCCATCGTCGCCGCAGAAACGATCAAGACGGCGTTCTACGCCCTGGCGGCAGCCTCGGTATTCATCCTGTTCTTTGTTTGGTACGCCTTTAGAAGGGTGCCAAAAGCCCACCGCTATGGGGTCAGTGCGATCCTGGCTCTGGTGCACGATCTGTTAATCATCCTGGGGATATTCTCGATCCTGGGGAGGGTCATCAACCTGGAAGTGAACTCCATGTTCATCGTGGGGTTACTGATCGTTGCCGGCTACAGCGTGAACGATACCATCGTGGTGTTCGACCGCATCCGCGAGAATGTGACGCGTCATCCCGACCGTGAATTCGCGCCAATGGTCAACCTGAGCATCATGGAGAGCATGGGCCGGTCGCTGAACACCAGTATCACGACCTTGGTGGTGCTGCTGGCCATGTTACTCATCGGCGGCAACAGCATCCGTGAACTGCTGTTGGTGTTGGCCATCGGAGCGGTCGCCGGGACCTACAGTTCCATCTTCATAGCCAGTCAGTATCTGGTGATGTGGGACCGGGGTGAGGTCGGTCGGTTCTTCAAGCGGAGTTCCTCGACTGCGGCATCGTCGCTGATGCACCTGATCGGCCGTTAGCGCTAGATCAGCGCCGGGCTTTTCAACTGGTATTTAGCCGTTGGGTAGCAGGACGATTCGCCCGGTTGGCTTTCTTTCCGTAACCAGCCTGTAAGCGTTTGCCGCCTGCTCCAGAGGCAATTCCAGGTCTACTACGGGCCTAATCTTGCCCGCTAACACCATCTCCGCCGCCTGCTGCACAGTCGCTCGGGACACCCCCGACGCTCCGAGGACCGTTGCGTCGCGGAATATCACCTCGGCGGGATTCAGGCTTATATTTTGTCCGACGATCTCTCCCAGCAGGACCAGTCTGCCGTATTGGGCCAGGCTTCTGAGCGTGGATGGATACAGGGCAGAGCCAACGGTGTCGATCACGACCTCCGCGCCCTCGTCTTCAGTCAGCGCCATCACCAACTCGGCGAAGTCCAACTCGCTGCCCAACAGCACCTCAGACGCACCCAGGCCCAGTAGAGCAGGCTCTTTCTCCGGCGACGATGATACGGCCAGCACCCGTGCGCCCAAAGCGGCCGCTGCCTGGACCGCATGAGCGCCCAGCCCTCCCCCGGCGCCGGTTACCACTACCGTTTCACCGGGTTTGACCTGAGCCGTCACCCCGACAGCCTGTAGCGCCACTCCCATTGGGCAGGCCAACAAGCAGGCGCTGACGGGGTCCAGTCCTTCGGGTATCTTTACCAGACTGTGCTCGGAAAGAGCTGTGAATTCGGCAAACCCACCGTCGCGGCCGTGTCCGATGCCCTGTCCTTCCCGGCAGCGGTGTTCGCGTCCAGAGGTACAACGGTCACAACTCCCGCAGGCCTCGGTGAGGATGCTGACCACCCGGTCTCCGGGCGCCAGAGTGATGACGTCACCGCCGGTCTCTTCGACCACCCCTGAAATCTCGTGGCCCAGGACAACCCCGGGCGCCACTCCGCGGCGGAGCACCCCGGCCATGACCGAGCGGTCATGGTGGCAGAACCCGCAGGCAAGAACGCGCACCAACGCCTGCTTGGGGGCGGGTTTAGGAGTGGGGACATCGCGCACCTCCAATAGCGGAGGGTCGCCTGCTTGGTTCAGATAAAGGGCTCGCATACCGGTCGATTATATTACGATTGGGTCGCCCTGCGGCGTATACCGGCCTTGGCGGGCTAACGTATAATCCGTCCAGCCGTTCCCGCCCAGTTAGGCTCAGTTGATGAGCTGGAAGGGCGGCAGATATCTAAGGGGTTAAAGATGAAGATTGGGGCCCATGTTTCCACAGCCGAAGGTCTCAGCAAAGCAGTTGCCAGAGGTCAGGAGATCGGCTGCGAGGCCATCCAGATATTTGGGTCGTCGCCCCAGGCGTGGGCCTTCAAGCCCGTGCCCGGTGAACAGGTCGAGCTTTTTAAGCAGGGGTTGGTGGACGCCGGGATAGGACCGGTATTCCTCCACGCTATCTACCTGATCAACCTGGGCACGCCGAGTAAAGAGACCCTTCAAAAGGGCATCGACTCGCTGATCAACTACATGAACCTGGCGGCCGACATCGGGGCCACTGGAGTCATAGTTCATCCCGGCAGCCACGGCGGCCGTGGGTTCGAGACGGTATTGACCCAGATTGTCGAAGCCATCAAGGTCGTCTTGGACGCCTCGCCCGACGGCCCATGCCTGGCAGTGGAGAACATGGCCGGCATGGGGCAACACATCGGGGCCAAGTTCGACGAATTGGGCGTCATCCTGAAGGCTGTGGATAGTCCTCGGCTGAAGATATGCCTGGATACTCAGCACTCTTTTGCTGCTGGGTATGACCTGACCAACCCCCAGGGAATCCAGGCCATGCTGGATGAACTGGACGAGGGACCGGGCAGCGCCAACGTAGCAGCGGTCCACGCCAATGACTCCAAGCGCGTTTGCGGGTCGGGAGTGGACCGGCACGACAACATCGGTGACGGGTTCATCGGTGAGGATGGGTTCACCGCAATCATGGGCCATCCGGCATTTGCCGACGTGCCGTTTCTGCTTGAGGTCCCAGGTTTCGAGGGCAACGGCCCGGACCAGCAAAACATCGACATCTTGAAGAAGATCAGAACTCAGGTCGGGCTATCCAGTTGATAAATATGACCAACCGGGAGTTCGTGCGGCTGGTGCGCGAGGCGTACTTGGAGATGCCGCCACACGTGATCCAGGCGTTGGACAATATCGATGTCGTGGTTGAAGAATGGCCCGGACCTGATGAACAGGACTTGATCGGCGAAGATGGCACCCTATTTGGGCTATACCAAGGCGTACCGATGACCGAGCGCGAAGGCGGCGATCCGATGCTGCCTGACAGGATCGTTATCTACCGGCAGCCCATCCTGCGCAGTTGCTCCAGCCGAACCGAAGCCGAACGCGAGATAAAAGTCACGCTTTGGCACGAAGTAGGGCACTACATGGGCCTGAATGAGGATGACCTGCACCGCCTGGGGTACGGGTGATGGCGACCCGGGTGATGGCGACCCGGGTGATGGCGACAATGTTGAGTCGCGGCGGCTGGGCCATGGGCACGGGTATGGGCATCGGGCTGATTCCCATCGCCCCGGCAACCTGGGCCAGTTTGGCGGCGGTGTTGCTCTACGGGTTCTCATCCTTGAGCGAAGATTCTGTAGGTTTCTTCCTGCTCTGCATTCTAGGCTTCCTGGCCGGGATATGGGCTTGCCAGACCCTGATCACTGAGTCCGACGATGACCCCAAACGGGCGGTCTGGGACGAGTTCGCCGGGATGTGGATCACCTGTCTGTTCCTGCCCAAGACCCTACCCTGGTTGGCGGCGGCGTTCGTGGTCTTCCGGGTGCTGGATATCCTGAAACCGTGGCCGATAAGGCGATTTGAAAGCCTGCCGGGGGGACTGGGGATCATGGCCGACGACCTGGCCGCCGGGGTGGTTGGCGCAGTGGCGCTGAATGTGGTCTATCGGGTCTTTTTCTAAGCTTCGGGACTGGTTGCGGCCCGATTAGATCGCAGACTGTTGATAGAACAGGACTAGAGATACCCGTCCAGACTCGTTGGATGTATTGAGTCCGGTGATTCTGAGCCTGGTTCCATTGCCCGGTAATTACCCCTATGTTATACTCCGACAAGCATTAATCTGCCCCTTTTCTAGCTTCGGCCCAGGCGTCGAAACAGGAGTTGGCGGCAGAGATTTTGCGAGTATCGCCGCCCACCGCGACGGACTCTTGGACGTAGTCGGCCAGACCGGTCGACAAAAAGGAATAGGCATAGTCTATGGTAGAAGCCCAGATCCCCGCTGAAGAGCCGGCGATTCCGGCGTCAATAGAACCTCAAGCGGCCCCAGCTCCTGAACCCACCCCGGCGCCAATTCCCGAGCCTGTAGCGGCCGTCGCCGTCGCCGTCGCTCCGGAACCGGCCCCTGTTCCCGCCGCACCACCACAGCCCCCGGTACGGGAACACCTGACCATGAAGGCCCTGCTAGAAGCGGGAGTCCACTTCGGGCATCAGACCCGGCGGTGGAACCCCACCATGAAGAAGTACATCTTCACCCAACGAAACGGTATCCACATCATCGACTTGCAGCAGACGCTGGGCATGATCAACAACGTCTACCAAGAGATGGTTGACCTGGTTTCCGAGGGCGGAAAAGTCCTCTTCGTCGGCACCAAGCGTCAGGCCCAAGAAGTCATCCAGAGCGAAGCCGAACGCTGCGGCATGTTGTACGTCAACCAACGGTGGTTGGGCGGCACCATGACAAACTTCCAGACCATTAAGACCCGCATCGCCTACATGCTGGAACTCCAGGAGAAGCGGGACCAGGGATATTTCAGGCTCCTTCCCAAGAAAGAGGGGGTTAAACTTCGCGACACATTGAACCGCCTGGAGAAGTATTTCACCGGCGTCCGCGACATGACCGAAGTCCCCAAGGCCATCTTCGTCATCGACATCGGCCGCGAAGACATCTGTATCGCCGAGGCCCAGCGCTTGGGTGTCGACATTTTCGCCATCGTTGACTCGGATTGCGACCCCAACAAGGTCGACCACATAATCCCCGGTAACGACGACGCCGTCCGCTCCATCCGGTTGATCACCAACCGCATGGCCAGCGCCGTCCTGGAAGGCCTCGCCCTGCGGGAAGCCAAAGAACTGGCGCGGATCGAAGAGATGGCGGAAGTTGACGAGTCACAGTTCATGACCGCTTATGTATCGCCAGATGACGAGGAAGACGGCCTCCCTGAGATGGAGGGTCTCGACACCGCTACTGTCGCAGAGGTTGCCCCGGCAACGGCCGCAGCCATCACACCGGTGGCCCAGCCTGAGGTTGAGGAACCGGCAGCGGCACCTGAAGCTGCTCCGGTAGCCACGCCCGAACCTGCTGTCGTAGAGCCTGTGGCCGAAGTAGCCGAGCCCGAGGCGGCGCCTGAGCCCGTTGCAGAAGTCGCGCCCGAACCCGTTGCGGAAGCCGCGCCTGAGCCCGTCGCAGAAGCGACAACCGAACCCGTCGCAGAGGCGACACCTGAAGCGACAACAGAAGAGCCGTCAGAATAATTACCTTAGAGTAATTCCGTTCTGGCACTCTCAATCCACAGCCAGTGTGTATCTGGCTAATTAGGAGCAATCAATTGGCGGTCGACGTTAAACTCGTCCGGACCTTGCGCGACCAGACGGGCGCGGGGATCATGGACTGCAAAGAAGCCCTGGAAAACTCTGATGGCGACCTGGAAAAGGCCACTCTAGCCCTTCGTGATAAGGGTGTTGCCAGCGCTACCAAACGTGTGGGCAAAGACACCAACGAGGGCGTCATCGAGACCTATCTGCACACCGGCGGACGGGTTGGAGCCATGGTTGAGCTTGGCTGCGAGACCGACTTTGTCGCCCGGACGGAAGAATTTCAAAAGCTGGCCCACGATATCGCGATGCAGGTCGCAGCTATGGGTCCGCTATACATCGATAAAGATGAGATTGAGGAAGGGGACGATCGCCCTCCCGCCCAGATCAGCCTCATGCAACAGCCATTCATCAAGAACGGCTCCTCGTCCGTTGGTGAGATGGTCAAGGAACTGGCAGGCAAGGTCGGAGAGAACATCAAAGTCGTGCGGTTCACCCGACTCGCAGTCGGCGAATAGTTAAATAACCGGGTATGCCAGAACCGAAATACCGTCGCATAATGCTAAAGATCAGCGGCGAGTCTCTCAAGGGAGAGACCGATTTTGGCATTGATCCCACGGCGGTTAACTACCTCTCAGGGCAGATCGGCGAGGCCGCTGCGTTGGGCGTCGAGATTGCGGTGGTCATGGGGGGCGGAAACATCTGGAGAGGTGAAGCGGCCGAATCCAGAGGGATGGACCGGGCGACCGCCGACTACGCAGGTATGCTGGCAACCATCATCAACGCGCTGGCCCTCCAAGACGGTCTGGAGCAACAGGGCATCGATGTTCGCACTCAGAGCGCATTGCAGATGCAGGCCGTAGCTGAAGCCTACATCCGGCGCCGGGCCATCCGTCATCTGGAAAAAGGCCGGGTTGTTCTCTTTGCCGCCGGAACCGGAAACCCCTACATGACCACCGATACCGCGTCTGCCCTAAGGGCCCTGGAGATCAACGCAGACGTGTTGCTTATGGCCAAGAACAACGTGGACGGCGTCTATGACTCCGACCCCAATGAGAACGCCGATGCTGTGAGGTTCGGAACTCTGGATTATATGGACGCGCTGAACATGCGTCTGAACGTGATGGACTCGACGGCCCTTTCGCTCTGCATGGACAACAAATTGCCCATCGTGGTCTTCAACGTCTTTGAACCGGGCACGATGAGCCGCATCCTCACCGGCGAGACCGTGGGCACAATAATCAATGGGAGGGACTGACTATGCCTCCGCAAGATGACGACTCTACCCCGGCATCTGTGCTGTCTGATGTATCGACCAAGATGGACCGTGCAGTTGATGCCTTCAAGCGCGACCTGACCCAACTCCGCACCGGCCGGGCGACACCGGCTTTGGTGGAGAACGTCCAGGTCGATTACTACGGCTCCATGACCCCGCTCAAGCAGATCGCCTCTATCTCGACACCCGACGCCCGGGCCATCATGATCCAGCCTTGGGATACCGGCTCTTTGCGGGAGATCGAGAAAAGCCTGATGTCATCGGAGATGGGGTTCAACCCATCCAATGACGGCAGCACCATCACCGTGCCTGTACCCCAGCTAACGAAGGAACGCCGGCTGGAGATGGTCAAACTCCTCAAAGGTAAGATCGAAGACGGCAAGGTTTCCATCAGAAACGTGCGCCGTGACGGCTTGGAGTCGCTGCGAAAGATGGAGAAGGACAAGTCGATCTCCCAAGACGACGGCCGCAGGGCCCAAGACCAGCTGCAGAAGACGACCGACGGCCATACCAAGACGATCGACGAGACAGGTTCCGCCAAAGAGGCGGAGATACTGCAGGTCTAATAGCGTGCAGGTTGATTCGGTCCCACCTTCGCCACCGTCGCCACCCCCTGGGGAAGGCGCAAACGTCCCCGTCCATGTTGCTTTTATCATGGATGGCAATGGAAGGTGGGCGCAAAGGCAGGGCCTGCCCCGCATAGCCGGCCACGAGTACGGCGTGCAGTGCATCCAAGGCGTCCTCGAAACCCTGGGGCCATTGGGCGTGAAGTTCGTCACCCTCTACGCCTTTTCCACCGAGAACTGGGCCCGGCCGCAAGACGAGGTTGAAGGCATCATGGATGTCTTCTCAGAAGCGATCGCCAGCCAGACCAAAGCCCTCCACGAAAAGAACGTGCGCATCGTTCATGTCGGCCGGACGGAAAACCTGAACCCTGACCTTAAAAAAGGCGTTGCGGATGCGGAACGCCTGACCCGCGACAACACCGGCATCACCCTGAACGTGGCCTTCGACTATGGCGGCCGCGCTGAGATTCTAGAAGCGGTGCGCCGCATCATCAAAGAAGGGATCGACCCTGACACGATCGACGAAGAGCTGTTTAGCCGCTATCTTTTCACGGCCCACAGCCCGGACCCGGACCTGATAATCAGGACCGGTGGCGAACAGCGTATCAGTAACTTCCTCCTGTGGCAGTCAGCCTACAGCGAGATGTACCATACGCCCACCCTGTGGCCCGACCTAGACGCCTCAGAGCTAACGGAGGTCTTACGGACCTTCGGTACCCGCAAACGCCGCTACGGTGCTCTCAACCCCGAAGACCAATACCCCGAGGGAGACGTCGCGGCCCCGGATTCTTCGGAACCCCAATCTCCCGACCCTACCTCCCGGCAGTAGAGTCTTCTTGCTCCAACGGTCGCTAACGGCGTTGGTTGGCATCCCCGTACTGGTGGCGGCCATCTGGCTGGGCGCTCCGTGGCTGACCGTGCTGGTCGTTGCGGCTGGAATAGCGGCCATCTGGGAACTCTACCGAATGACACCCCCCGGCGTTGGCCCCCTGCCCGTGATATTGGGCGCTGCATGGGTCGCTGCTCTGCTTACAGGCGCTCAAGCAGCCTCGGGACGCGATAATTTCCTGATTATCTCCGGCGGCGTGATGGCTGCCGGGTCATTCGCGGCATTGCTCTGGTTCATCGCTTTTTATCGACCAGACGCGCAATTAAACGCGCCTGCCGGAGCCAAGAGCTATTTCATCGGATTCTTGTATCTGGTCTTAGGACCGGTCTACGTCGGCTTCTTGCTGGCGACCGCTCTGATGCTCCGGGAGATATCCGGGGCTGATGGCGATTCAGACCTGGGCCGGAGTTGGCTCCTGTTTGCCCTGCTGGTCACCTTTGCTGTCGACACCGGCGCCTACCTGGTCGGCCGGGCGGTGGGAAGGCGGCCTATGGCCCCCAGCATCAGCCCAAACAAGACCTGGGAAGGTAGCATCGGCGGGTTCGTCTCAGCCATGGCCGCCGCGCTGGTACTGGGACTGGTGTTTGACCTGGAGATACCTGTTTGGCAAGCGCTGGTCATCGGGGCTGTGGTGGGCGTGGTGGCACAATGGGGAGACCTGCTCGAGTCCAAGCTGAAACGCATTGCGGATGTGAAGGACGCGGGTAGTATAATTCCGGGGCACGGTGGGCTGCTGGACCGTTTGGACAGCATCTTATTGGCGTTGCCTGCCGTTTATTATCTACTGGTCACGGTGTTTACCCCTTAAATCGCAGGCCTTAGCTATAACGGGCAGCCGTGGGTGAGTTTACTGACAATGAAGAGAATCGTCGTACTTGGGTCCACAGGTTCCATCGGGCGTCAGACCTTGGATATCGTCCGGGCATTTCCGGACGAATTTGAAGTGATCGGCCTGGCTGCGGGCAACAACATCGAGCTTCTGAACGAGCAGATTAAAGAATTCAGCCCAAAGCACGTTTGCTGCATCGATCCACCGGCCCAAGCGTTCGCGGGCATGGAATTCACCCCTATGGAAGACATGGTCTGCCTGGACAATGTGGACCAGGTGATGGTGGCTTTGATGGGCAGCGTGGGCCTGGTGCCGACCCTGAACGCGCTCAAAGCCGGCAAGTCGGTCGCCCTCTCCAACAAGGAGCCGATCGTGATGGCCGGCGGGCTGCTCAAAGAGTACGAGAAGCGTTACGGCGGGGAGATACTGCCGGTGGACAGCGAGCCCAGCGCAATCTGGCAGTGTTTGCGGGGCGAAGACAACGAGATACTCAGGCTTTTGATAACCGCTTCCGGCGGGCCATTTCGCACCACACCCCTCGAAGAGATGGCGGCGGTCACTCCGGAACGGGCTTTGCAACATCCGACCTGGAAGATGGGCAAGAAGATAACGATAGACTCTGCTACGCTTATGAATAAGGCCTTTGAAGTCATAGAGACGCACTGGCTGTTCAGCGTGCCCTGGGAGAGGATCGAAGTGGTGGTCCACCCGCAGAGCACTATCCATTCCATGGTGGAGTTTGAAGACGGCTCGGTGAAGGCCCAGATGGGGCCGCCGGACATGCGCCTGCCGATCCAGTACGCGCTGTTCTACCCGAAACGCCTACCCAACACGATGATTCCCAGGCTGGACACCACAAAGTCTCACTCGCTAACGTTTGATCCGCTGGAACCGGAACGCTATCCCTGCTTCAACCTGGCGATAGCCGCCGGAAAACAGGGCGGCACTTACCCGGCGGTGTTGAGCGCGGCCGATGAGGTGGCAGTCCAGGCGTTCTTGGACTGCAAAATTGGCTTCACCGACATACCCAAGGTCATCGAAAAAGTGCTGAGCGAGCATGAGTCACTGACCGGAGATAAGGCCGAGGACTTCTTGGAAGCGGACCGCTGGGCCACCGGACGGACAACCGAACTGACCGCCGGTTAAATCTCTTACGGCGTTCACACCGTAATTCCTACAGACATAGCCGATAATTAATTTGCAAATTAACGAGTTCCTGAACTAACTATGGAATCTGTCCTTATAGCCGTCGGCTCTTTGGTACCACTGCTCCTGATATTGGTGGTTATCCACGAGTTCGGCCATTATGCCACCGCCAAGGCCATGGGCGTGAAAGTGTTGGAATTCGGAGTAGGATTCCCGCCGAGGGCCTTTGGCGTCTACACCGGAAACACGCCGGTGTTGATCGACAGCGCCACTCGCTACGTGGGCCTGTCGGGGCGGCAGGACCTGGGCCGTGGCCGCAAGATAAAGGTCAGCTCTAGCGAGGATGCCCAAGGCAACCTGGTGGCCCGCGTGATCGAGCTGAGCAGGAAGCTGGCCAAGGGTGAAGAACCGGATGAAGAGCGCCCCGGTGAAGAAGACCTGCTGAAGCACGAGGGCAAGATACGCTCGGTCGGCGACGGGTCATTGGTATTGGCCGACATGTTGTACTCCGTCAACTGGGCGCCCATCGGCGGGTTCGTCCGTCTGGCTGGAGAAGCCAACGCCAACGTCCCCCGCAGCCTGGCCGGCAAGGGTACCGGCACCCGGTTCCTAGTCCTGATCGCCGGGCCGTTGATGAACGCCATACTCCCTCTGTTAATCTTCACAGTCTTGTTGATGATTCCCCAAGACGTTGCCGTGGGCCGTCTGGTCATCCAGGAAGTCGGCGAAGATACTGCTGCCTCGGTGGCGCAGGTCCAGGCCGAAGATGTTGTCCTTCAGACCAACGGGAAGGACATCGAGAACCGTCTGGACTTCACCCGCGAGATCAACCTTAACGGCGGCTCCAACATGTCAATGCTGGTGGAGCGCGACGGCCAGGAGCTTCTGCTGCATCTCCGTCCCAGGTTCGACACCGAGTCGGCCAGGTGGCTGGTGGGCGTTTTCCCCCGGCTGGATGACATGGAGATCGTAAGGCGTTCCGAGCCGATCTGGGAGGCCATCCCCAACAGCTTTGTAAACACCTGGGAGATGTTGGTGCTGGTCAAACAGGCCCTGGGCGGGGCCTTTGGCGAGGGCTCGTCACCCGAGTTTTCCGGGCCAATCGGAATAGCCCAGGTCACTGGTGAGATCACCCGGGAAGGTGGTTGGGTCGGTTGGTTAGGCGTGGGCATCCTGCTCAGCATCAACCTGGCCATCTTGAACGTCCTGCCCATACCCATGCTGGACGGCGGCCGGATATTCTTCGTGGTGCTGGAATGGGTGCGCCGCGGCAAGAAAATACCGGCTCACAGAGAAGGCAT
Organism: Dehalococcoidia bacterium; assembly: GCA_963693555.1. GTDB lineage: Bacteria > Chloroflexota > Dehalococcoidia > Lucifugimonadales > UBA3495 > UBA9611. The sequence continues at coordinate 17,809 of CAVOAA010000038.1, forward strand.
GGTCCATCTGATCGGATTCGCGCTGCTGATGGGCGGCATAGTCCTGGTCAGCGTGAACGACGTTGGGCGGTTGATAGACGGCCGTAGTTTCCTGGGCTAATTTACCTGCCCAACCAAGCCGTTCTGTACCTACTGGACTCTCCTTGACTCTGGCACCTTTTTCCTCATTCGTGTACCATTAGCCTGCCTCTGCCTTGGATGGCGATGTATGCTATTTCAGGCGTGGCAATACGCGGATTTAATCTCTTCGACCTGATTGTTGAGGGAAGAGCGAAATGAGTAAACGACGAGTTACCAAGCCGGTCTATGTCGGCGGCGTTAAGATAGGCGGCGGTGCGGATGTCACAGTCCAATCCATGACTAAAACCGACACGCGAGACGTGAAGGCGACGGTCAAACAGATCCACGAACTGGAAGAAGCCGGCTGTGAATTGATCCGCAGCGCCGTGCCCGATGCAGAAGCTGCAGAGGCCATGGCCGAGATCAAGAAGCAGATCCACATCCCGCTCATCGCGGACATCCACTTTCATTACAAACTTGCCCTGACTTGCCTGGAAGGCGGCATTGATTGTCTCCGGTTGAACCCTGGAAACCTTCGGAATGAAGACCAGGTCCGCGAGGTGGTCCGTGCGGCGAAAGCGCGTAATGTCCCGATCCGTATCGGAGTGAACTTCGGCAGCCTGCCCCCGGTGGGCGGTATCGGCCGTACCAGAGGGTTCTCCCGGCATATGGACCTCGTGAACAGCCTACCCAAGGCCGGAGAGGCCAAGGAAGGCGATTACAGCGTGGTCGACCACATGGTGGCGACGGCGTTATGGGAGATCAGCCTGCTGGAAGAACAGGATTTCGACCAGATCAAGATTTCCATGAAGGCGTTCGACGTTCCGACCACTATCGAAGCCTACACCCGGCTGTCCACCATGATGCCCTATCCGTTGCATCTGGGCATAACTGAGGCTGGCACACCCATGGCCGGTTCTATACGCACCTCCGTTGGTCTAGGGACGTTGCTGTACAACGGCATCGGCGACACCATCAGGGTGTCGTTGAGCGGCCCATCCGTTGAGGAAGTTGACGCTGGGTTTGAGATACTGAAGTCTCTCAACATGCGCAAGAAAGGCTCTATCCTAGTGGCTTGCCCCAGTTGCGGCCGGGCCGATGTGGACGTGGTCAAGCTGGCCAACGACGTAGACGCGCTGCTCAAGAAGGCCAACAAAGAGATTACCGTGGCCGTGATGGGCTGCGAGGTCAACGGCCCCGGTGAGGCTAAAGACGCCGACGTTGGCATCGCTGCCGGTGCA
>CAVOAA010000039.1:0-19012 GCA_963693555.1 Dehalococcoidia bacterium
AGGGAGGTCACCGATGGGCAATTGCGAAAGATTGAAGAGATCATATCGACTGCGGAACCGCCGTCAGCCTCCCCCTGGACCGCCGGTACGGTCAACCTGATGCGGACGGAGCTTGATCCCGCGGGTTCCCGGCATTACCTGGTGGGCTCTGCAGCCTTGGTCGGCGGGTGATGGCGATGGACCGATTGACCACGATTATCACGCCGGTTGCGCCCTTCGATTTTGAGCTGACCGCTGGCTACCACACCTACTTCCAGAGTCGCTACGGCACCGACACGATGGAAGACGGCGTTTACCGCAGGCTGCTGGACATGGGCGACAAGCTGGTCTTGGCCTCGGTCACGTCATCCGGCACGGTGGATGCCCCGGAACTGGCATTGGAACTGCAAGGCACCGATCTAAGCGACGGCGACGTCGCTGCAGCAAGAGACAGGGTTACCTGGCTATTGGGAGCTGACCAGGACTTGGCGCCGTTCTATGAGCTGGGCAGGGCTGACAAGGCGATGGCCGGTCTGGTTGACCGGTTCTACGGGCTACACCTGCCACACACCGCCTCCGTCTTTGAAGCGTTGATATTGGCGGTGTTGGGACAGCAGATTTCCACCAGTGTGGCGCGAATAATCCGGACCCTATTGATCGAGACCTTCGGCCCCAGCGCTGAGTTCGACGGCGAGACCTACTACGCCTTTCCCAGGCCGGAATCCATCTGGGCATCGTCTCCAGCCGAACTCCACACCATGAAACTAACCCAGCGGAAGTCCGAATACGTCCACGGCCTGGCCGGCTCGACCCTGGACTCGACCGTTGGCCTGGAGAGACTGGGTGAGTTGCCCGACGCGGAGATCGTCCAAAAGCTAGTGGCTCTGCGCGGTGTGGGTATCTGGACCGCCCAGTGGGTCTTGATTCGCGCCGTTGGCCGTCCTGATGCTCTGCCATTGGGCGACCTGGCCCTCAGGCGCATCGTGTCGAGTCTGTTCCGGGACGGCGAGGATGTGAACGACGCACAGGTCGAAGACATAGCGCAGCGTTGGTCACCCTACCGGACCTTCGCAACGGTCTATCTATTCAGTGCACTGCGCACAGGGGCGGGCTAGGCGGATTTACAAGAATAACCGGGAGCAAGCATGGCATTTTTAGGACTTAGGCTCGGAAATGAGCCTCAGATGAGCCCTACCGACATCCAGTCCCTCGGGGCGTTGGCGGAGGAATCGTGTTACGGCGAGATCTGGATGACCGAGGGCTCGGGGCGTGATTCCCTGACCCAACTGACCGCCATCGCCACGGCCACCAGCCGCATCGGCCTCGGCACCGGGATACTGCCTATGTTCTCCAGGACGCCGCTGATCACAGCGATGTCGGCGGCAGGCCTGGCTGCGGTATCAGATGGCCGGTTCATCCTTGGCCTGGGCGTCGGCAACCGCCCCGCCACGGAAGACGGTCATGGTGTGGCGTACAGCCAGCCAATGGCGCACCTCAAAGATACGATCCATATCGTGCGTGGGCTGCTCCAAGGTGATGATGTCAGCCATCAGGGAAAGGCTGTTACCGTGAGCAACGTCTCGCTGGGGAATGCCATTCCCAAGACCAAAGTGCCGATCTACATCGCGGCGCTGGGGCCCCGGATGCTACGACTGGCCGGTGAGATCGCAGACGGCGTCTTGCTGAGTTGGACCGCTGCCAGCTACTTGGAGCAGGCTATCCAGTTGGTGCGGGACGGTGCGACCAGGGTTGGCCGGAATCCTGACGAGGTGGAGATATCGGGCTACCTGCGGGTTGCCGTGACCGATGACTTAGCAGCCGGCCGTGCCAGTCTGCAACGAGAGATTGCCCGCTACGCCGGAGGCTCCCACTACCGGTCATTCTTCCAGAACACCGGGTTCGGCTCGGAGATGGCTGGAACGCAGGCGGCTAGAGACCATGCCGACAACCCGGCAATGGCGGCAGCCATCGGCGAGAATATGCAGGCGGAACTGGGGGTGGTTGGCCCAGCTGAGGTCTGCCGGGCACGGATAGAGGAGTTGAGGGCGATGGGGCTGACGAAGCCTGTGATCGCCCCGGTGACCGTGGGCGACATAAAGTCTTCTTATGAACGTACGATCTTGGCCATGGCGCCATAGGACTAGCGGGGATTTAATCGGCGATTTGAGGAAAGTATGACCTCTGTTTTGGTATTTGTTTTCGATGGCCTCCAGCCGGCGCAGGTAAACCACCGGTTGATGCCAAATTTGGCCGCTTTTGCCGCGGCAGGAGTGACCTTTGCCAATCACCACGCGGTATTTCCGACAGTTACCCGGGTCAACTGCTCAAGCATGGTGACCGGGATGGAACCGGGAAAGCACGGTCTAGCCGGAAATAGGCTTCTGATACGAGACTTCGATCCGGACCAGGCCATGGGCGCGATGGAGCCGGCACTGGCCCAGGTCGCCAAAGCTGGGGTGCCGGTCTTATTGGCCCCGACATTGGCAGAGATACTCGCCAGCCACGGCAAGGAGTACGTGGCCATCGGCGTCGGCACCAGCGGCAATGCCTATCTACACAACCCCACGGCGGAAGATTCGGGCGGCGCGACCATCCATCCGACATTTGCCCTACCCAGGGACCTCCACGAAATGCTCATCGACCGGTTCGGCCCCTGGCCTGAAGAAGGGCTGCCCAACACGTCCAGGCTTGCTCACGCCACCCGCATCATGACCGAATACGTACTGCCCGAGCGAGACCCGGCCGTGGCTTTGATCTGGTCTTCGGAGCCAGATAAGTCCCAGCATGCCGCTGGGGTGGGCTCCAGTCTCTCAGACACCGCCATCAGAGAGGCGGACGGCCAGTTCGGAGACGTGCTGCGGTGGCTGCAGGAGAACGGGCGTGCCGAAGAGACTGACATCATCGTGGCATCGGACCATGGGTACTCGACAATCTCAGGAACAGTTAGCGTTGAAGACCTGATCAGAGAGGCCGGCTTCTTATCTCCGGAAGACATACCTGAAGGGGAGCCAGGTGGGGTGATCGTCGCCCAGAACGGAGGCGCGGTCCTCTTCTACACCCAACCAGGAGACCTGGACACGCCGGGCCGGCTGGCGGCGTGGCTGATGGCTCAGCCTTGGTGCGGCACGGTAACGGCGTCGGATGCGGCGGGAAACATCCCAGGCACGCTGCCGGCATCGTTGGTGGGAAACCAGGGCCTCCGGGCACCGGAATTGACGGTCTCATTCCGGTGGGAATCCACCGTTAATGACGCTGGTTATCCGGGCACCGTATTCTCCACCTATGGCGAGTTAGGCACAGGGCAGCACGGTTCCATGAGTCGCTACGAGATGAACAATATCCTATTCGCCGGCGGCCCAAGTTTCAGGTCGGATGTCAGGGTGGAGAGTCCCTCCGGAAGCCTGGACATTGCGCCGACCATACTCCAAATTCTGGGGATCTCTGCCAGTTCGGAAATGCCGGTCATGGACGGCAGGGTGCTGGAAGAAGCGCTGAGAGACGGCCCCGACGCCGGCTTGGATTGGTCCACCGAACTGCACCATGCGGAACGTGATCTGGACGGAGTAGCTTACCGCCAGGAGATCAAGATATCCACGGTGGGCACGACTTCATACGTAGATGAGGGCAACCGGGTCTAGTGACCGGCGTGCTTCCAACGCTCGGATCAAGTCTCTGTATGAATCTAGTATGAAGGTAACCGGTAAACTCGATTAAACACCAATTAGCTTCAAGATTCTGCTATGATTGCCACCGTTTACCGATACCTGTTCACTGAACTATAACCAAGCTTTTTTGGGGCAACCCTGTGGATACACTATTGGATCAAGGACTAACTAGCCTCCTTGATCACCTAAATAAGGCGATTTGCGCCCGCTGGATAACACTGCAAGTTCCCGACACCGACGGCCAGCGGTTGCGGCTGATCGCATCGGTCGGCGTGGACGGGCAGGCCGGAAATGACCCCCGTATCGACTCAAAAGATGCCGCGGCGAAAGCTTTTGCGTCCGGCGAAATTGTGTTGGCCGATGGTCCAGCCTCCCCATCTACCAGGGTCAAGGCTGGTAAACAGGTGGGGATCAGGTCACTCATCTATATCCCTGTGAAGCACGATACTCAGGTTATTGGCGTCCTTTCGATCGGATCTGAAGACGTCGATGCCTTCCGGCCTGAAACATCCTCAGTCTTGACTGCATATGCCTAGGCGTTGGGCGCACTGCTCCAAAGCAGCTCTGCGTTGAGCGGCGAGCGCCTTGAGTCGGCAGCCGAAACGCCAGTCGAAACGCCGGTCGAAACGCCGGTCGAAACGAATAGTGCGGAAAACTCCCGGCAGGCGATCGACTCGCGGTTTAGAGCGGTGATAGCCCAATCTCCGCACATGGTGTTTGTCAGCCGGGTCGACGACTTTCGGTTCGTTGAGGTTAACGACAGAGCGTGTGAGCACTATGATTACAGCCGAGAAGAATTCCTGGAGATGGAGATCTTTGATATCGAGATCGAGCCTCCAGTGCGTGAGCAGGTCAGGTCTTTATACGACGCCACTCTCCCGGGCCAAGAGGTAGAGGTATTTGGGACCAATAAGCGAAAAGACGGGACCACATTCCCGGTTCACGTCAGGTTCGCGAAATTGGACGACGTCCTCGCCATGGCCAACGTCCGCGACATCTCAGAGGTAAAGATAGCTGAAGACTCCCTACGAGATAGTGAGGCTAGGAGCGATGCTTTACTGGAAGAGGCCCCTCAGGGAATCATTGTCGCGGACGCCAACGGGGTGATCCTCAGGGTCAATCGCCAGTTGGAGGACCAATTCGGGTACAGCCGTGAGGAGCTGATCGGCAGCAAGGTCGAAGTATTAATTCCGCAATCGTCCCGGTCGGACCATGCCGCCCATCGCACCGGATACGCCAAAAATCCGACCTCAAGATTGATGGGTGAAGGCCTACGCCTCTCCGGGCTCCGCAAAGACGGCAGCGAATTTCCGGTAGAGATCGGTCTTAGCAGCATCGAATCATCTGAAGGACGCCTAACTCTCGCCCACGTGATGGATGACACTCAACGCAGGGAGTTGGAGGATGTCCTCAAGGCGACCGGAGTGCAACTGGGTGACCGCCTGGAAGTCCGGGATGCAGAGATGGATCTGGTTGAACGCGTCGCTGATATTTTCACATCGACACTCGAAATCAACCAGGTTTTCGCCAAGTTCGCTGAGGAAGCGAAAAAGCTGGTCAAGTTCGATCAAATCACAATCATCGTCATCGACTACGCGACAGAAAACCTGATCGTGAACCGCTATTTGCGGGCCGGGTCCATGGCCGATAAGGCCCGAGTCGTCTACGAGCTGAAGGGCTCTCAGACTGAGCAGGCGATCCTCACCGGTAAAACCATCATTCGAGACGATATGGATGATGATAATGGGTTTTACACGGACAGTTATCTCCGAGGCGTCGGCCTCCGCTCGACGATGTTGACTCCGCTGGTCTATAACGACCGGACCATCGGGTCCGTATTGCTGGCCAGTATTCACCCCGGATCTTTTGGCGCCCAAGAGCAGAGAACCCTGGAGCTCCTGGCCAGACAAATCGCACCTGCAGTTGAAAACGCCCGCCTTTACCAAGAATCGGTTTCCCGGACCGCAGAACTGGAATGCCTGCTCAACATGGCGGAAATCTTGGGACGGACGCAGCCGTACGAGGAAAAGGTCTACAGTGTTCTGGAGCAAATGGTGTGGGTGGTGGACGGATTCTCGGCCCATTTTCGGGTATACGACCCAGATGATGACGAATTGGTCCTAGCAGCCTCGGCGGGAACTCAAGACGAACCTGGCTTTATCAGACCGGAGAGAATGGGGTCTGGGAGCATGATCTACGACAGCTTCAAACAGGGCAGCTCGTTGGTTGTTTCAGATTATTTTAATGACTCAAGGGCATTGCCTGCTTTCAGAGAAAGAGGAGACTGGTCCGCTGTCTTTCTGCCAATCGGAGTCGGTGGTAATCCGGTGGCCGTATTGACCATGGATTCCAATGAACTAAACCACTTTACGCCCGAACGGGTGCGTCTATTAACGGCCGTCTCTGAAGGACTGGGTAGGTTGATGGAAAACGCCAACCTGCAAGATGAACTGCTGGCCGGTACGGAAGAGATGGCCATGGTAGATAGGGTGGCGGACATCGTCAACTCCTCTCTGAGCTTGGACGAGATCTGCCTGCGCTACGCCACGGAATTAAGGATGTCGGTGGACTTCGACAACGCCTATGTGTCTGTGATCGACGACAAGGAAACCGTCAGTGTGAGATTTCTCTCCGAGGAAGACGCTCTCGGTCGTGGGGATTTCGACTCGTTGTCTTTCGTCTCTTTGTCTATGGAAGGAACCCAGACGGCGAAAATCCAAGAAACGGGCCAAACACTAATCAGAGATGACATCACCAAAGGCCATGGTTATTCCACGGATACAATATGGGTACCTATTGGGATCCAGTCTACCGTTGGCGTTCCGATTTTAGTCGATGGAATCGTGATTGGAGCTTTGGGGTTGCTGAGCAAGCAAAAAGCGGCATTCGGGCAGAGGGAACGCCGAATAATGGAGCGCCTGGCCGGCCAGATTGCGCCTGCCATCGAGAATGCCAAGCTGTACCGGGAGGCTCAGGAGCGCACTCAGGAGATACAACGGCTCAACGAGTCGACGAACCGCATCCTGGAGAGCAATCCGTCGGCCTTGGTGGTGCTGAAAGGGAGCCACCGTGAAGTCGTTATGGTCAACCGTTCATTCTGTAGGACATTTGGGTTGCAGAAAGAAGAGGTCGAGGGCCAGCCGCTCTCTCAGGTGCTTGATTGGGTCGGCATGGAAGAATGGATCCGCGAGTCCTTTTCTTCGTCTTCAAGTGAAGAACAGAAAGAAGTTAAGTATCCAGACCGGAGCGGGATAGACCGGTGGTTCCAGGTGTTTGCGGTCCCTTTGCGCATGGATGACGACACGTTCTCGGAGGAAGAACTCCTCCTGGTATTGAACGAGGTAACCGAGCAAAAACTACAACAAGAGCGGTTGCAAGAACACTCCAGATTGGCCTCCGTGGGGTCGCTGGCATCCGGCGTTGCCCACGAGATAAACAACCCTCTGGCCGCGATACACGGGTTGGCCGAGTTGTTGCAGATGGACCAATGGCCCGCCCAGGTCGCCGAAGACGCCCGGAAGATCCAAGAGGCTGCCCAACGGGCGTCCCGAGTGGTCCAGAACCTACTATTCTTCGCCAGAAAATCGGAACCGGAAAAACAGTATCTGGACATAACCCAAGTCGTTGACCGAGCACTGGAATTGAAGGTCCGGGATCTAGAGTTATAAAACATTAAGATCGTCGTCAACCATTCTTTGGGCCTGGTCCCGACCATGGTCGACGAGCCTCAATTGGTCCAGGTGATATTGAATGTACTGACCAACGCGGAGCAAGCGATCAAGGGTTGTGAGCGCGCAGGCAGGGTCGAGATAACCACTCGAAAGATCAAAAATACGCTGCGCATCAGCATTTTCGATGACGGCCCTGGGATTCTGGAGGAGCATCTGCACAGCATCTTTGACCCATTCTTCACGACCAAAGAGGTCGGTGAAGGAACGTGGCTTGGACTGAGCATCTGCTACGGGATCGTCCGCGAACATGGCGGAGAGATGTGGGTAGAAAGTGTTACTGGAGAAGGAACGACATTCCATGTTGATCTCCCGGTACTGCCAGACCTAACTCTGATCGACACCAACAAGGAAGAGGCTGATGACGCGCCGGTTCTCGGCAAGAGGATTCTGGTTATTGACGATGAACCGGCGGTCCGGGCTGTCTTACACCGTGCTTTGTCGGCGGACGGGCATCAGGTGGCCTTGGCGCCAGAGGCGGAAACCGCCTGGGAACTTATTCAGGCAAATCAGTTCGACAGGATCTTCCTGGACCTAAAGATGCCTGGGATGGGAGGTCAGATGCTCTACAAGCGGATGGCTATGCTCTCCCCAGAGATGGTGAGAAAGGTGGTCTTTGTCACCGGTGATATTGCGAGCGCCGAGGCGCGAACGTTCCTTGACTCGACTGGCAGACCGGTACTGAGCAAGCCCTTTGGCTTGGAAGCTATCCGGCAACTGCTCTAAGCGTAGGCCGAATACCCGGCGGTTCTTTCAGCCTGCACCCCACCAAAACAGAGCTGCTACGCCCACCAGGCTAGCCCTTCAGCATCTTCATCATGGCCAGAGGATTGCGCGACTTGGACATCTGCTTCATCATCTTCTGAGTCTGCTTGAACTGGTTCAGCAGTTGGTTCACGTCCGCAGGCGTGGTGCCGCTGCCCTTGGAGATGCGTCGCCGTCGGCTCCCGTTCAGAATCTCAGGCCGCTGGCGTTCCTGGGGCGTCATTGACCTGATGATGGCCTCGATGCGTTCCATCCGGCCGTCGTCCAGGTCGCCCATGGGCATCTTCTTAGTTAGTTGGCTCATACCGGGGATCATTTCCATCACTGAAGACAACGAGCCCATCTTCCTGACACTCTGGATCTGGGTCAAGAAGTCTTCCAAGTCGAAGCTGGCCTGACGGAACTTCTTCTCCATCTCCTCGGCCTGCTTCTCATCCACCGAGTCCTGGGCCTTCTCGATCAGGGTCAGGATATCGCCCATGGCCAGTATGCGGGATGCCAGGCGGTCGGGGTGAAAAGCCTCCAGGCCGTCCGGGCGTTCGCCCACGCCCATGAACTTTATGGGCACGCCGGTGACCCGGGTGATGGAAAGGGCAGCGCCGCCCCGGGCGTCGCCGTCCATCTTGGACATGATCAGGCCGGTTAGATCGACCTTCTCGTGGAACCCCTCGGCGGCATTCACCGCTTCTTGTCCGGTCATGGCGTCCACGACCAGGAGCACTTCTTGAGGATTGACCGCCTTCTTGACGTCCTCAAGTTCCTTCATCAGGTCTTCGTCGATCTGGAGGCGGCCGCCGGTGTCGATGATGGCCCAGTTCACGCCAAGCTGACGGGCCTTTTCCAGGCCGTTCTTGGCCACCTGAACAACGGTTGAAGACTTGGGGTCTTCGGAATAGACCGGGATGTCCAGTTGCTTGCCCAGGGTCTCCAGTTGTTGGATCGCGGCTGGGCGGCGGAGGTCGGCGGCGATGAGCAGGGATTTATGGTTCTGTCGGCGCATGTGGAGCGCCAGCTTTGCGGCGGTAGTCGTTTTACCAGAGCCCTGCAGGCCCACCAGCATGATGGTAGTCACCGGTTGGCTGGAGAGCGTCAGCGAGTTGTCGCCTCCGCTGAGGAGTTCGGTCAACTCCTCCTGCACGATCTTGACCACCTGCTGGCCGGGGGAGAGGCTCTCGAGAACGTCCGACCCGATGGCCCGCTCTTTCACAGCCGCCACAAAGTCCCTGGCGACCTTGAAATTGACGTCGGCTTCCAGCAGGGAGCGGCGCACCAGGCTCATGGCCTCGTCTACGTCGGATTCGGTCAAGCGACCCTTGCTGGTCAGCTTGTTCAGGATGCCTGTCAATCGGTCTGTCAGGTTCTCAAACATATCTGCTCTGGTTATTTCGGTTGGCTAGTTTCTGGCGGGGAATTTCTGATATTACTACTATGAATTGTAGGCTGGGCCGAGATTCAGGGTCAAGGCGGACAGATACGGGTTACTCCCACCGGAACAAGCGTACAGCGATGAAGAATGTCACTGCCAGCCAGACAACCAGTCCCAGGACGTTTTCCCATTGCGACCAGAGTGAGGCGCCGTCGACCGCCACGTTGCGCAGGGCGTCGGCCAGGTAACTCAGGGGCAGAAAGTCGGCCACTGCCCGCAGTGGCCCAGGCATGGCGCCTCTCGGGAAGAACACCCCGGACAGGAACATCATGGGCAGGGCGATGGCGTTCGCCACCGGGGCGGCCACATCCTCGGTCTTCGCCCATCCGGAAACGGCGAACCCCATGCTGACGAACACTCCGCCGCCCAATAGGGCCAGCAGCAGCATGAACCCCAGGTTGCCTTCCAGGTGTACACCGAAGACCAGCACTGCCAGGCCCACCAGCACCAGGGTCTGTAGGATGGACACGGTCAAACGGGTGAAGACCTGGGCGAAGATGAAACTGGCCGGCAGGATCGGCGTGGCTTGCAGCCGTCTAAGCACGCCCCGGCTCTTTAATTGAACGAAGGAAAACGCCACGCTGAACAGTCCCATCTGCATGATGGACATCGCCACAACGCCCGGCATCAAAAAGTCGATGAACTTCAGGTTGCGGCTGTCCGCCGGCGAGGCGTCGATGCTGAAACGCTCAGTGAAATCACCTTCGGCGAAGGTCATCTCGTCCAACACGTGTTGGATGATCGTCTGCCCGGCTGCGGACTCCTGCGCCCGGCCCTGGTTGTAGACTACGCTCACACGGCGGTTGACTGGTGACTCGGTTTCGCCAAAGCCAGGCTCGATGATCAAAACCAGGTGGCGGTCACCGTCGAGGAGGGCTTCACGTTCCTCGTCCTCGGAAAGTTCGTCGGAGATGTCGAAGGTATTCAGGGCGCGGACATCGCTGATCAGCTTCCGGGAGGCATCGTTTTCGGCGCGGTCGATGATCCCTAAGTTCACGGTGTTGAATGAGCCGAAGTCCAGGAGGCCAAAGACGGAGATCAACACCAGCGGCAGGAAGAAGGTCCAGAAGATGGCCTGGCGGTCACGGAACCAGATCCTCATCGACGCCTTGGTCAGGCTGAGCGTGGGGTTTGTCTGAAATAGGTCTTTCAGCATGCGTCGTCAAGCGCTTGGCCGTCCCGAAGCGCCCGCCCGGTCAGGTCCAAGAACACGTCTTCCAGGTTCGCCAGCTTCTCGGTGCGCTCTTTCTGAAACCCCTTGCTGAGGAGCGCATCGACCAACGCGGCGGGCCGGTCCATGGCGACTATCTTGCCGTGGTCCATAATCGCCACCCGGTCGCACAGTTCTTCGGCTTCCTCCATGTAATGGGTCGTCATTAGCACCGTGCGGCCTTCCGATTTGAACCGCTGAACCAACTCCCACATGTGCCTGCGTGCCTGCGGGTCCAGCCCGGTGGTCGGCTCATCCAGGAACAATATAATGGGGTCGTTCACCAGAGTGGAGGCAACGGAGAACCGCTGCTTCTGTCCGCCGGAAAGTTCTTTGAACAGCGCGTCGGCACGGTCGTCCAATTCCACCTCTCGAAGTAGCGTTATAGGGTCTATCTTCCGGTGGTAAAGACTGGCCATCACGTCCAGTATCTCGGCCAGGTTCAGACGGTCAAAGAACGCGGAAGACTGGAGTTGGATCCCGATTATTTTCTTGACGGCCCGTGGGTCTTTCTGGACGTCGATGCCGTTGACCACAGCTGTGCCGCTGTCGGGTGCCCGCATCCCCTCCAGAATCTCTACGGTCGTGGTCTTACCGGCGCCGTTGGGGCCCAGGATGCCAAAGACTTCACCAGCGCCGACCGAGAACGATACACCGTCCACGGCGCTCAGGCTGCCGTAGCTCTTCCGCAAGTCCTGCACCTGGATGATTTCTGATCGTTGTTCCATCTCTTTCGCGGGTCCAGCCCTGTGCTAGAATTAGTCACGCTCCGGTCGACATAATCTGAGGCCGCGGGCAGTCTTCTTCGGTGCGGTGGAGGTTGCAGATGGCCGGTTCCCAACCAAGCTCTCTGTATGATCCTCACTACGATTCTCAGGCGGACATTTACCCGGACGCTCTCTCTGGGGCCGGTTTGAGGCCCACCTCATGATACCCCTCAAGCTCACGATCCGTAACTTTCTGAGTTACCGCGAAAACGTCCCTACCCTTGATTTTGCCGGGCTGCATGTTGCCTGTCTCTGTGGCGGCAACGGCCATGGCAAGTCGGCCCTGTTGGACAGCATCACCTGGGCGCTCTGGGGTAAGGCCCGGGGCAAGGTCCAAGACGAGATGATCTCCTACGGCGCTGATGAGTGCCGCGTCGAGCTGGATTTCTCCTCCCGCGACCAGAGCTACCGGGTCATCCGCAGTCACGCCCGGAGCGGTACACGGCGTCGGGGCGGTGCTTCAGACCTGCAACTGATGGTCCTAGATAGCGACACGCCACGGCCGATCACCGGCGACATGATCCGTGAGACCCAGGCCCGTATCGACCAGACCATCGGTATGGATTACGACACTTTCGTCAACTCGGCTTTCTTGGTCCAGGGACGGGCCGACGAGTTCACCAACAAGACGCCGGCAGAACGCAAAGCAGTGCTCAGCAAGATACTGGGTCTGGAGACCTACGACCGGCTTCAGGTGCGGGCCAGGGAGCGGAACAGCTGGGCCGAAAACAGTGCCAAGATCGCCGAGGGCAACGTTGACCGTCTGCGTCAGGAGCTGGAGCAGTTGGTCGAGCCGGCGGCGGAATTGAAAGAACTCGAGACCGGGCTGCTCGCCCTGAACAAAGACCTGGCGGAACAGCAGGTAAAGACGACGACTCTTCGAGACCAGGTAGGAGAACTACGCCGCCAACAGGCCGGCCAGGACGAGTCGATACAAAGGCTGTTGGCCCTGGCCCAGGAGATGGAGCAGTTCGAGTCTGCGCACAAGGCCGCTCAGCAACAGGTGTTGGGATTTGAAAAGCTGGTGGAAGCTGCGCCAGCGATCCGCCAGGGCGCGACCCAACTGGCAGATGCCCGCACGTTTTTCGCCCGCCTGGAGGAAGCGGGGCGCAACTATGAGGAATTGGAACGGCATCGTGCTGCCGCTTCATCGGCAGTTGACGTCAAACGGACGTTATTGGAGTTGCAGCTCCAGCAGCTTAACTCGGACATAGAGACCCGCATAAGCCCCAAAGCCCAGGGACTGGACCAGCTTCAACAGAGTCAACAGCAGCTGCAGGGAGAAGGGCCGGGGTTGGAAGAACAGGAAAAGGCGCTGGCCGGTGAGAGAGAACGCCTGAACGGTCTGGCGGTTAAGACCGGTCAGCTGCAGGGCGACCTGGTACGCTCTGTGAGTGAGGGCAAAGACCTGACCGCCAAGAAAGAATTGCTCGACGGCGCCAATGGCCAAGAAGCCGTTTGCCCGCTGTGCCGGACTCCTTTGAGCGAAGATGGCTGCGAACGGCTGGCGGAGACGTTTACCGCTGAAATCGATGCCAAACGCCAGGAATACCGGGATACCTCGGCCCAGGTGAACGCTCTCAAAGTAGAGACAACGGAACTGGAAGGCCGCCTACCTCAGCAGGAACAGGCCCTATCCAGGGCGCAGACCAATCTGCAGGTGGGCTTGCAGCAGATGGAACAACAGATAAAAGAAGCCAACCAGGCCCGGCTCGACCTGTCAGAAGCCGCACCAAAGTTGGAGGCCATGCGCACGACCCTGGCGGACGGTTCATTTGCCGCTGAGGAGTCGGTCCAACTGAAGAAATTGGAAGCCCAGATACAGGAGCTGGAATACGACCCGGCCACTCGCCAGCGCATCTTCCAAGAGACCCAGGACCTGGAACCGTTCGCCCAGCAAGAACGGCTGCTGGAACAGGCTGAGGCTGGGCTGCCCGGCGCCAAGGAAGCGGCAGAACAGAACGCCGGAATGGTGCAACGACGTAAGGTCGAGGTGGAACTGCTCCAATCCCAGGCTGCGGAGGCCAAGGCAGCAGTGGTGGGCCTGGCCGCTTTGGAGAGCGACTTCACCCAGGCCGAGCAATCGGAACGGGAGACGGGCGTCAAGATCCAGCAGGCCATCGAGCGTCAGGGGTATCTCCGCAATCAGGTTGAGCGTCAGGACTCGCTGGCCCAAGAATTGAGGTCCGAATCGGCCCGCCTGACGGCGCTACAAGATGAGCAGTCGATCTACTCAGAGCTGTCGACCGCATTCGGCCGTCAGGGAGTCCAGGCCATGCTCATCGAGACGGTGGTGCCACGGTTGGAGAACGAGACCAACGAACTATTGGGCCGCATGACCGATAACCAGATGAACGTGAAATTGGAGACCCAGCGAGAAAGGGCCTCCGGGAAGGGCGAACCCAGGGAGACCTTGGAGATATTTGTCGACGACCAAGGCCAAACGCGCAGCTACGAACTCTTGAGCGGCGGTGAGGCCTTTCGGGTCAACCTGGCGCTGCGCATCGCCCTGTCCAAGGTGCTGGCCCAACGGATGGGAGCGCCATTGCCGACCCTGTTCATAGATGAGGGCTTCGGCACGCAGGACTCCGTGGGCCGGGAACGGATACTGGACGTGATCAGCGTCATCGGCAACGACTTTGAAAAGGTGCTGGTGATCACCCACCTGGATGACCTGAAAGAAGCGTTCCCGGTGCGTATCGAGGTCCTGAAAGACGAGAATGGCTCAACCTTTGTGCTCAGCTGACCGCCCAAGATAAATCAGGGAGAAAGAATTGACTTCAGTTCCGGGTAGCAATGTTCAGGTCCGCCGTGCTTCCTTGTTGCATGTGGACACCATCATCGACTTCAACATGGCCATGGCCGAAGAGACCGAGGGCAAGATGCTGGACCTGGAAACCGTCCGGGACGGCGTCCGGGAGGTCTTCGACAACAACGACCGCGGCTTCTACGTGATCGGAGAGCACAGCGGCCGCCCGGTCGGCCAGTTGCTGATCACCTACGAGTGGAGCGACTGGAGAAACGCCTTTTTCTGGTGGATACAGAGCGTCTACGTGACACCCGAATTCCGGCGGCAGGGTGTGTATAAAGCCCTGCATTATTACGCCGCTGAAACCGCCCGGCAGCAGGGCGATGTCTGTGGGCTGCGGCTCTACGTCGATAAGGGCAACACCATCGCCCAGGGCGTCTATGCGGGCCTGCGAATGCGGCCAACCAATTACGATATGTACGAGATCGATTTCAACGCCCGGCCTATTGTGGACACAAGAGTAGACCTGGAAGAGGTGGATGAAGATGCTAACGGATAACGTCAAGAAATTTGCGACGGAGAACCATCAAGGCGTGCTGAGTTGCTTCCGGAAGAACGGGATGCCCCAGATGAGTGTAGTGACCTGTGGGGCTTATCGGGACGGCGTGGCGTTCTCGACCACAGCCGACCGCGCCAAGCTGCTCAACCTGCAACGCGACGCCCGCTGCTCGCTGATGGTCTCCAAGCAGGACTGGTGGGGCTACATAGTTTTCGAGGGCAAGGCCACGATCTTGTCTCCGGACAACACCTCCGCCGACGAACTGCGCGACGCCCTGCGGGACGTCTACCGTGCCGCCACCAACACCGACCACCCCAACTGGCCCGAGTACGACCAGGCCATGATCGACGACAACCGCGCCGCGGTCATAGTGGTCCCCGACCAGATCTACGGGACGTCGGTTTAGCTGGGCTCTGAGGCATCGGGAATTCGGGTCTTACGAGCAAGAATTGCTGAATTCGGGCTCGGACTCATCTTCGCTATTGGAACTTTTGCGGGAATCCATGAGTTAGGGCACTGGGTAGTTTATGAAATTTCGGACGCAAGTCCATGCTTCCAGTGGCTACAGGTTGTTTTCACAGGTTCGTTGTCAGCCAGTAACCAACTGATTGCTCTTCACGTGGGCTTAATCGCTCAATTGATTCCTGGAGTGATTGCAGCCATTTGGTTAATGCGTTGGAACCCTGCCAGCAGAGTAGCATTAGCTGTACTCATATTTTCGTGGCTACCTCGATCATTATTCGTCCTTGTCACGTTGCCTTTCGCGAATTCCGGCGATGAAATATTCATAGCGCGACTACTCGTGTCGGCCAAAGACATGGAGTCGGCGTTAGCCTGGACGTTAGCGGTAATTCTGGCTGGTTTCCCATCAATTTTATTCGTTGTTTTCCAGCTCAGGAGACGCAAATTGTTGTTAATTACGGAATGGGCTAATTGGGGAGTTGGCGGAGCGTCCATGGGGCTTCTAATTGCAATCGGAGTTGGGACCCACGCGGGGTCGTTTAATATATTTGGGGCATGTGCGCGTTTGACTGCGTAACCTCGTAATTCATCTGCGAGTTGCGCCTTTCGGGTTCCGCCGCCGCCCTAATAGAACCTGACCCCCTGTGCTACGATTGCCCCGAATTGACTGGGAGACGCAGGAGTAACCATGGCCGACGACGCCGACAATAAGGATTTACAGGAAGCCGGACGAGAGTACGAGGGCAGGCTGGCCGACGCTCTGGCTCGGCAGTCGGAACCCAAACCCCCGCCTGAGACCAGCTACGGCACGCCTTTGAAGTCGGTCTACACCCCGGAAGACGCCACCGAGCAAGACTACCTGAAGGATTTGGGCTTTCCCGGCGCATACCCGTTCACCCGTGGCATCCGGCCCGACATGTACCGCGGCCGCCTTTGGACGATGCGCCAATACGCTGGCTACGACACGGTTGAGGAGACCAATTCACGGTTCAGGCACCTGCTGGACCAGGGCCTGACTGGCATGAACGTGGCCTTTGACCTGCCGACCCAATTGGGCATGGACCCCGACCATCCCCAGGCGACCAGCGAAGTAGGCAAGGTGGGCATTTCCTGTCCCTCCGTGCGCCAGATGGAGACCCTCTTCAAGGACCTGCCGCTGAAGCAGGTCACGCCGTCCCTCACCGTCAACGCTTCGGCCCAGTCGGTGCTGTCCATGTACCTGGTGACCGCCCAAGAACAGGGGATCCCGCTGGAGCAGATCGGTGGCACCACCCAGAACGACATCCTGAAAGAATTCATCGCCAGGGGAAACTACATCTTCCCTCCTGGCCCGTCGCTGAAGATGTCGGTGGACCTATTCGAATATTGCGCCCAGCACCTGCCACGTTGGAACTTCATAAATATCTGCGGCTACCACGTGCGGGAGGCCGGCTCCAGCTTGGTGCAAGAGCTAGCGTTTGCCTTCGGGAACGCCTGCGCCTATCTGGATGAGGCATTATCCCGGGGCATGAAGATCGACGATTTTGCTCCCCGTATCGCTTTTAACTTCAGTGTGTTCAACAACGTATTAGAAGAGGTGGCCAAGTTCCGGGCCGCGCGCCGTTTGTGGGCCCGGCTGCTCAAGGAACGCTACGGTGCCACGAACCCCCGCTCGCTGACCTTCCGGGCCGGGGCGGGCAGCGGCGGCAGTACTCTGGTGGCCCAGCAGCCGCAGAACAACGTCGTCAGGGTGACCCTGCATACGGTCATCGCGGCCATGGCTGGGGTGCAATCGATGCATACGGCGTCCATGGACGAAGCCCATGCCCTGCCGTCAGAAGAGGCCGCCACGCTGGCTCTGCGAACCCAACAGATCGTTGCCTACGAGAGTGGGCTGGCCGACGTGATCGACCCGTTGGGCGGTTCCTACTACGTCGAGAGTCTCACCGATGAGATTGAAGAGAAGGCCGAAACGTACCTGAAGCGCATCGAGGAACGCGGTGGAATGGTCGCGGCGATCGAGTCGGGTTGGGTCGTGCAGGAGATCGGCGAAGAGGCCTACCGGTTCCAGCGGGAAGTGGAGCAGGGAGACCGGGTAGTCGTGGGTTTGAACCGCTTCACCACCGATGAAGTCCCGCCCATCGAGTTGCACACTCCCGACCCCACAGTCTCCAAGAACGCCGTGGAGCAGGTGCAAGACCTCCGGCGGCAACGGGACGATAAGATTTTCACCCGTTCTCTGGAGGAACTTAAGACAGTCGCCAGCGAAGGCGGAAACCTGATGCCGCCAACTCTAGAGGCCATCAGGTCGTTCGCCACGGTCGGAGAGGTCTCAGGTGCGCTCCGCGATATTTTCGGAGAGTGGCAAGCGCCGAACGTTTAAGAATCTGCGTCAGAGCGGTTTTTGTGGAATGTAGGTTGGTTTAGTTCCGCTCATGGTGAGCCTGTCGAACCACCGATTGTGGGCGATGATGCTATTCAAGGCATGACTGCTGCCGGCCCTTCGACAGGCTCAGGACGAGCGGTGGGGTTGGAGAGGTATCAGGTGCGCTCCGCGATATTTTTGGAGAGTGGCAAGCGCCGAACGTTTAGCCCTCACCCTAACCCTCGCCCGTAGCAACGGGAGAGGGAATTTTCTTACCCTGCCGGGTTGAGCTTTTGAACCAACTCCGCCCAGTGCTTTCCCCAGGCGCTGCAGATGGCTGTGACTTCTTCTTCGGGGAAGTCGCGGAGGGCCACCGGGCCGTAGTGTGAGGTGAAGGCGTTGCCCTGGATGACCATGCCGTGGTTCAGCAGGATGTGTAGCATGCTGAGCAGGGCAAGCTCTGCGCCGCTGCCCGGCCGACCGCCACCCGTGAACGCCCCGCCGACCTTGCCTGACAACGGGCCGGGGTAGTCCTGAAAGGCCGTGGTATCAAATAGCCGCTTGATCTGCCAGTCGACGTCTCCGAAACGGACCGGCGTGCCGACGATCACGCCCTTGGCGGACAGCATCTCCTCCCATTTCACCTCTTCAACGGTGCGGACTAGGGTGCTGGCGCCGGCATCTTCCATACCCTGCCGGATGGGCTCCACCATTCCGCCGGTGCGGCCGTTCTTGGACGTGTAGATGATCAACAGGTCGTGGTCTGGCATCTGAGGCCTCGCGATTCGGATTTAGGTCGGATTTAGGTCTGGCATTTAGAGCAGAAATAGGTGCCCCGGGCGCGGACCCTAATGGCTGTCATGTTCGTCGCGCAGTTGGGGCAGGCGGACTTAACGTCACGGGGGTGGCTCCAGGTCATAAGTGCCGTGGGCGGGTCGGGCCAATGCTGGTCACGGGCACGGTCGTAGACTCCGTAGGCGGCAGAAAGGGCCTCGATTATCGATTGCCTGAGTATGGCGATTTCATCGACTGACAACCCCGAGGCAGGCCGCTCTGGGTGTATGCCGGCAAGGAACAAAGACTCATCGGCGTACAGGTTCCCCAGGCCGCAGGCTATTCCCTGCTCCAACAGCAGGGCCTTCACGGGGGCCTTTTTACCGGCGAACGACTCGGCCAGGGTCTCGACGGTGAATTCGTCATCGAAGGGTTCGGGGCTCATGGCCGGCAAGGCCTCCGAAGGCGAGTCCACCAACCACAGTTTGCCGAATTTTCGCCCGTCAACGAAACGTAGCTCACGTCCGTCGTCCAGTGGGAAAGAATGCCGGGTCAAGGGGTCCGATTCCTGGGATTGGGGCTGG
>CAVOAA010000040.1:0-18997 GCA_963693555.1 Dehalococcoidia bacterium
GGTCCCACTGGATCTCCCGGGCAAAGGCCAGGTGGTTTCCTGACTCGCCTTGGATGGTGATGTGGATCGGTGTTGCGCCACCGGCGGCGGCCAGCACCTTGATCAACTTGGATGTTTGGCACTGTAATGCTCTGGGCTCCATGCCGGGGCCGTAAAGGTGCACGGGCACTATGCCGACGCGGCGTAGGCGCCCGACCTTTTTGCCCGTCAATTCTCTTGGGTCTAGTTCGATCTGAATCGGATTCGTGGTCATGTGACGATGGTCTCCGGTTGTTTTTGTGCTGCTTGTGAGCGGTCGTGCAGGTCCCCGAAAGTGAGTGCTGGTGGGAACGGTGCTCGTGGAATCGTCACAAGAACTGCTGCTGAGCAACCGTCTAATGATAGCATTAGCCACCCGGAAAGTGAATGCCAAGGGCGAACGCCACACATTCGGGTAGGTGGTTGAGCCGAAATATTGACACTCGGTTTATCATAGTTTTGGACTTTGACCGGAGGAAAACACATGGCGTCTCATTCAATGGGCCTATCTTTACACGAAGCCGCGCGGAAGATGGGCGTGCCATTTACCGAGGAGAATGAGCCTGCGGACGGCACGGTCAAGGCCAATGGCTTGAACTTCCATTACCTGGAGTGGGGCGACCCCAAGAACCCCACCCTGGTCATGCTCCACGGCGTTTCACAGCAGGCCCACAGCTGGGACTTTATCAGCCTGGCCCTCTCCCCGGAATACCACGTGATCTCAGTTGACCAACGTGGCCACGGCGACACCGACTGGGCGTCGGACGGCGTTTATACCCTGGATGCCATGCAGGCCGACATCGACGGCGTCGTTGACGGGCTTGGTCTCACAGACTTCAACCTCATGGGACATTCCATGGGCGGGCGCAACAGCTTTATCTGGGCTTCTCGCCACCCCAACATGCTGCGCTCCTTGACCATTGTGGACACCGGCCCCGAGACCCAGCGCCGCGGCCAAGACCGGATACGCGACTTCAGAGAATTGCCCAACGACCTGGACAGCTTCCAGGAGTTTGCCGACCGCGTCAAAGAGTACACCGGCCGGACGGAAGAACAGGTACTGGGGGCGCTCAAATACAGCATCCGCCAGACCGCTGACGGCAAATGGTCTTGGAAGTGGGACCCGGCCACCAGAAACCGCACCCGCAGCGGCGATGACCCCAACTGGAACACCGAGAAACTGTGGGAGTGCGTTGCGGCGGTTGATTGTCCCTCGTTGGTGCTCCGGGGCAGCCGAAGCGACATCTTCGCCGAGGAAACCCTGGCCAAGATGGGCCAGGTGATGACCGACTGTACGACTGAGACCATCAAAGACGCCGGCCATCTGGTGCAGGGCGATAACCCGGTGGACTTCATCGCCGCCGCCCGTGGTATCCTCTCCCGCACCAACGGCTAGACGGCGCCGACAGACAGGTCATCGTGCGTAGGCTCAGGCGTCCGTAGGCGCAGGTTTTTAACCTGCCTCGTTCGGGTGAGCATTTTGTTTGCGGAACGGGGGGTCTTCACGAGAGCAAGGCGGGTTGAAAAACCCGCGCCTACAAGTTGGCTGACCCGATTCCTTACCTGCACATCTAGGTGATTAGCCGGGGTATCAGGACACCGAGTCCGAACCCGACTCCCGCTGAGACCGCTCCGATCGCCAGAATCTCCAACCCTTGCAACAGCGGCGAACGCTGGACCAACCGGCCTTTGCCCACGCCCAGGAAGAATAGCCCAGTTAGAGCGGCTGCTATGGAAACGCCGATTGCCGGGCCGCCCTCCATGAAGAAGTGGGGCAGGATGGGGACAATGGCTGCCAGGATGAAGGCCACTCCCATGGTCAGGGCGTCTTTCATGGGGCTGCTTGTTTCGTCGGGGCTGATGCCCAGTTCCTTCTCCACCAGGGTGCGCAGCCACAGTTCCTTGTCTTGGGCGATCTCGTCGGCCATGTGGCGGGCTTCCTGGTAGGTCTTGCCCTCACGTTGGTACAAGACAACAAGCTCGGCCAACTCCTCAGCCGGGTTGTCCTCCAGTTCCTGGGCTTCCCTGGCTATCTCCGCCCGTTGTACGTCCTGCTCGGCGCGGGTACCCAAGAATGCCCCGGTGGCCATGGAAAGCATCCCGGGTAAGGCCGCAGCCAGGCCGGCCACCAAGACAGTGGTCTGGCTCTCCACGGCCACGGCCACGCCGGTGACCAACGCCACGGTGCTGAGCAGCCCGTCTTGTGCGCCGAACACGACTTCACGCAGGCGGCCCAGCCGGGCAACACGCCACCGCTCCCGGTCAATCTCAGTAGCGGCACTCACGTAGTCAGACATGGTCATGCCGTCGGTTTCGATATCAAGCGGGCTGACCACGGTCGGGGCGACAGTCGTACTTGGGGCGATCCTTGCCGCTTCTCCGGCGGCGGCCATAGCGGCCGTCTTGGCGACCAACAGGTCTAGTGCGTCGGTGAACACCTCTAAGTGATGGCGCTCCCGGTCCATGGCCAAGGCAAAGGAATCGGCGGCGTCCTGACGGCCTTCGTCCAAGGCGTCTTGGATCATCTTGGGGTACATGGTGCTGTATTCTTTGGACTCGCCCTCAGTCACGGTCCGCAGGTTGACCTGAGTGGTGTCCAGAGCGCCAGATACCCGCAGGTGGTTCATGCCGTGGATGGTCTCGGCGCCAGCCACTTCCTGGAAGACCTGGGCGACTTCCGGGTGGCCTTCTTCCAGGGCTCGGTGGGCGTAGGCGTTGTATTTCAAGTGGGCCAAAGCCTCAGCGACGATGGCCGACCAAAGGTTCCTATCCGTCTTTGTCATCGACGGTGATTCTGTAGCCATGATTGGTGTCCTTTTGTATTACTCGGAGCTGCCTTGAGGCACAATCAGCCTCTAACCGGGGGGCCGGCGGGGAAGGTCAGCAACGATATTCTATCAGGTGAAGGACGGAAACCGGTGTGAATCGCCTTTGCGGGTCAAGGGCAGTGAAGGCGGGATAGGCCGGGTTTAACCACCCTGAGAAGCGTGGTGAGCGACCATCTTCCAGCCGTCTTCATAACGGGCGAAGATGTTGGTGGCGAATGTACTGAAGTTGGTGGCTGTGCCCTGGACGACGCTGGTTATGCCCTCTACGCAGGTGACGTAGCCGAACTCACCCTGGACCACCACGTTTAGGTAGCGCACCTGGAACTGCATCAGGGCGGTGTTCTGGAAGATGCGCTCCCAACTCATGCGCACCGCTTCCCACCCGATGAGCGGCGACCAGCCGGGGTGGACGCACATGACCCGCTCAGAGCTCTCCCAGACGCCGTCCATGACGTCCATGTCCAGGTCGGAGAACGCGTCGTAGAACCGCTTGTTGGCGGCCTGTATCTCCTCGACTATCTCCGGTTCAGGTTGGGGATACGTCATGCGTCTCGGCCTCTTCCGGCACGGTTGGCCCAGTACTCCCAAGGCCGGTGCTGGATCCTGGGGTTCACCTGGCTTTCGGACATCAGTGCGATCTCGCCCGGGGATAAGTATTCAACCTCGCCGCCCAGACGTAGCGAGTCCAGCAGCAGCCCGGCGTTCACCTGGAGATAGACCGAGGCCATCACCACTTCTTTGACGTTGTTCCCAGCAATCACGCAGCCGTGGCCACGCATCAGGGCCACGCGGCGGTCGCCCAGGCAGCGGGCAAGGTCGCGGCCCTGGTCCATGGTGGTGACCAGCAGATTGGTGTCGCCGAAGTTGTCGCGTATATCCCAGACTGGAAGCTCCGCGCCGATGATCGCGGCCAGGTGGAAGATCGGCCGCAGGGGCGTCTTGGTCACAGTGAACGGCACAACCGTCGGCGAATGGTTATGCACGATGGCCATCACGTCGTCCCGGGTCGCGTAGATGCCGCCGTGGATCGCCCGTTCCGAGTACATATTCCGGCCCTGCTGATCGATTGGCTCTCCCTCCAGGGTGTATTCCATCAGGTCGGGTATATCCACTAGGTCCGGTGCTCGTGACTGCGACAAGATGTACCGGTCCGGCCTTTCAGGATGTCTGATGCTGACGTGGCCAAAGGCGTCAACAACACCCTCCCGCGCCAGTATCCGATTGGCCGTGACCAGTTCTTCTAATTGTTCGTCGATGTTGTTCATAAGAAGTGTTGTTGCCTGGGATGCCTGCATTGCCAGCGGAGGGGACGGCGGGTTAGAAACCCGCGCCTACGGATGATGTGTATAACGCCAAAATAACCGAGAAACCCGCGCCCACGGACGATGTTAATACCGTCAAAATGACCGAGGAGGCCCTGCCCATAAGCTCTGGCAAAGCCTCCTTAATGATTTACTTGCTGCCTATCCGATCAAAACCCGGCTGCGCCGGTTAGTGCATGGGGGAGAAGGAGGCGGGAATCATGATCTTGTTCTCCTGGCTGACCAGGAACTCCCTGGTGGGCGGCGGCCATGAGGGAGTCTTGATCGCCTCGGCGCGAATGTTGGCCCGCTGTTCTAGGTCTTCGTAGGGCCAGATGTGGACCCACTTGTTCAGTCCGCCGACGTCGGTGTACATCGCGGCGGCCAACGGAGAGAACTCCTCTCTGGCGGGAACAGCCTCGGCCCAGATGTCGATGACCTTGCCGATGCTGCCCGTCTTGTAGGTGTAGGAGCGCATCTCGTAGAGCTTACCCAAAGCCTGGTCTCCGCCCAGAGGGCGCATGAAAGGCGCGGGAATGAAGATCTCAGAGTTCATGCTGACGTACATGTCGGGGTCGTTTTTCGGCGGCCAGTTGGGGTCTTTGCCGGCCTCTTCGCGGATGCTGTTACGCTCTTCCACGCTCTCGTAGGGCCAGACGTGAATCACCTGGTTCAAAGGCCCGATCTCGGTATGCCAGAACGCTCCCAGCTTGGAGTACTTTTCGCGGTGGGGCAGGGCGGCGGCGAAGTTCTCCTCGAACTTGCCCACGCTACCGGGTTGCAGGACGTAGGTACGCACTTCGTAAATCATGGCGGCTCCTCTCTGGGGTGGTTTGCTTTCAGTGTATCGGCCCAGGCTCGATTTCTGCTGGGCGTGAAGTTACGCGAAGTTTAGCAAAACTGATTGGGTGGGGCAAACGGCCAACGTCTATCGGCTGGTCTACTGGCTGGCTTGTTGGATGACCACCTTGTCGCAGTTCTGCTCGGCGGCTTTCAGGAGATCCGTATGGAATTCGGCGGGGCTGCCGATAGTGCAGATCACGGTCCAGAGTCCGGCGCGGGTGTCGCGGCCCAACCGGGTGACGACCTCCTCGGTGTTATCGCCGTTCAGCTCCAGTTCCGTGCCGCTGGCAAAATCGCGGACCGCGGCCAGGGCTTCCGGTGTCCCAGTCACGTAGTCGGCGTGCTTTAGAAGTCCCACGGCTGAAGAGCCAAGCTTGGAAGGCTGGGCCGGGTCCAAGACCGGATCCAAGACAAGAAAAGTGACGGCGCGTTCTTTGGCGGCGAAGGCTTCTACGTACTTGCGGGTCTCCACGATCTGGCGCGAGTGGCTGGCCTCGTGGCCCGACGCCCTCTCCACCAGCTCCAACAAAGTCAGCGCAGGGTAGTTGTTTTCGGGATTGGGCGCGGTCACCTGCTTTGACATCTGCTCCTCGTTAAGGCCCGCGATCAACGTCCGGAACCGCAGGTAGTTCTCGTCCAGATGGGCGATGTCGGACTTGAGTTTGGCATCGCGTCCGTCGAATGGCGGAAGCATGTCCTTTTCCCCGGATGCGATCTCTTCTAGAGCCACTACGAATTTTTCCGTGTCCAGGTGGTTCATCACCTCCCATACCGACCACCGGGAGCCCAAGAAGGCGTCTTCCGGGTCGATCCCTTCCAGGGAGGCGTGGAGCGTCTTGTGCCCCTCGTCCAGCCGCTCCAACGCGCGCATTTGGCGTTGGAGTGGGGATAAGTCTTGTTCTGCAGCCATTTTCATCTCCGGGGATAGCCCAAATGTTTGGTCGATTTTAACGCCGACTGGCCAGGTGTGCCGTCAGCAGCCTGATAAACCATGCCGCTTTTGGTATATCCTGACACCTCACGCAGCAGCGCAGAGGAATCAGGGGAGTTGTCCGCAGTTTGGCTCAAGAGCAGAAACTGATATCTAGCATGGGGGTTTTCCGGTTACTGATCCCGCTGTATTTGGGAGCGCTTCTCAGCCCGCTGAATATCGCCGGAACCGTCAATATGGTCCCGACTTTGAGCGAGGATTTCGGGGTATCTCTCTCGTTGGCCGGACTTGCCATCACGGCTTACGCGGTTCCTCTTGTTGCCAGCCAAGTCGGATCAGGTGCGCTGACTGAAGTTCTCGGTCCCAGCCGCACCTTGATCGCAGGGCTCCTGATTTTCTCTGTCTCGTGCTTGGCCGCTGCCGCTTTCGCAACGTCCTATCCGGTCTTCATCGTGGCGCGGGCCGCTCAGGGGTTGGGTGCTGGCCTGACCCTACCGGTGTCGATGGCGTTGGCCGCACGCCAAGTCCCTCCCCAGCGGACGTCTACCGCCATCGGCGGCATTCAAGCGGCGTTCACCATCGGACTGGCGCTGGGTCCGGTCACCGGAGGGCTGTTTGCCGAACATCTGAATTGGCAGTGGTTCTACGCATCCTCGGGTGTTGCGGGTGTGATCGCCGCGGGGGGTGTTGCCCTCGCGTTTACGGACCCGCCCCGACTTGCCACCGGCCGAAGCCCACTGCTGCCCTTGCGGCAGGCGTTGGCGATACCGGCAGTCCGGCTGATCTCCGTGGCCGGGTTCTTGTCGCTGCTTGCCCTGATGGGTGTATTGATCTTCGTGGCGATATGGCTACAGCGTTCCGGTCTGGCGGGTCCGGCGATGTCGGGACTTCTGGTTTCCATACCGGGGCTGGTGGGAATCGTCGTATCACCGGTGGCTGGCGTGCTGGGAGACCGGCTGGGTAACCGCCGAATCGTGATCGTAGGGATAGTCCTGTTCGTGATCGGGGCGCTGGGAATCATTGGAGCTTCAGGCACCTTTACAGCTTATCCTCCGCTATTGTTCCTGATCGGTATCGGCGTCGCCTGCATGCTGACCAACGTGGGGGCCATCGCCCTTTCGCTGCGCCCGGACCTCCGCCAGGCGATCTCAGGAGTGTTCAACGGCTCACGTTTCTTCGGCGCGGTGGTGGCCCCGGTGGCCCTAACGCCGGTGTATGAGGCGTTCTCGATCAAGGGAGTCTTTTTGGTGATAATCGTTACGTCCATCTTATTGGCATTCTTGTTACGACCGGCTGAGAGTGCGGCCAACAGTGGTCAGCCAGACACTCCTTCAGATTCGGACGCCAGCTGATCGAAGCATTTCGACCGGCCGATACGGTGTCGATACAGGGCCAGTACGGGGCCGGTTTAACGAGAGCGTTAGCTGCCCTCGGTGGTACAATTTTCCTGAATGCCATGACTGAATCAAGAAACAGGACCGCCACGCCTGCAGCCGCGCTCAGCGGAGACTGGCTGACCGTCGAAAGGCTACGCAATCTGCTGAATGTGCGAAAGCCCGCCGAAGGTGAAGCCGCCTCGTCGTTATACCTGCGGCCCGGCGAGACTGCCGAACCGCCCGAATGGCGGGAACGGTTGACCAGGTTAGGCAAGACACCGGAAGATAGCGGCTGCGGCCTGGTTTGCTTACGCGCCGGAGACAGGGCATTGGTCATCGCACCGCCGTTCCCGGTGACTGAGAGCGGCGTATACGACGACTGGAATGAGGCGCCACTCTGGTCGCTGCTGGAAACCGAACGCACGGTGGGCGTGGTCCTGGTGCGCCTGGGACGTTACTCCGTTGCTGTATACCGGGGCGCGGATCTGGCAACGTCTAAGACCGATTCCAGATATGTGAAGGGCAAACATCACGCCGGCGGCACATCGCAGCTCCGTTACACTCGCATCAGGGAAGGCCAGATGCGGCGGCTGTACATCAAGGTGTGCGAGTCTATTCGCGCCCAGTTCGAGCCGGTAGCCAGCGAGTTGGACTTCGTGGTGCTGGGCGGCGAGAAATTCACCCTGAACGGCTTTTTAAAAGCCTGCCCGCGCCTGGACGAATACAAGAACATCATGTTGAACCGAAGACTGAATATCCGGGACCCCAAACGCGACACCCTGGACGACCTGGGGAGCACGCTCCACGAGAGCCGCGTCTGGGGCCTTGATTGGTGAACATTGAGCGACGCTGAACTCGAATCGAACGAATCGATAGATAACGGACTAGAAGACCGGCTAATTTACCGGCCAGAGCCAGCTAGGCACGATTTCAGCACTCGGTCCGGGTCGCGCCCAGTGGATAACGAGCTGGGCGGCTTCCATTTTGCCGGTCCGCTGCTGGACTTCGACCGGGTCCGCGAACAGGTCGCCGGCCATACCAAGACCATTGTTGGCGGCGAACGGGCCAGGGCGCTTGCGCCGACCCGCGACCTCCTGGAGATCGCCACCAGGCAGCAAGAAACCTCAGAAGCAAAGCAGTACCTGAGTGAAGGCGTGGGGCTGGAATTTGGGCCTGACCAGGACTTCCGGGAGTTGCTCCAACGCGCCCTGCTGGGCGGGTTATTACGCGGCGAAGAACTCTATGCCGTCAGAGAATTGCTCCGGGCAGCGCGTTTCAACCGCACCGAGTTGGGCCGCCATGAAGACCTGCCCATGCTCACCAGCGTCTCGGAAAACATCCCCGAATTGAGCGACCTGGAACGGGCGATATCTGGTTCGATCAGCCAGATCGGCGATGTGCTGGACAATGCCAGCCCTGTTTTACATAACCTGCGTCAGGAGGCGCGCCAAGCCCAGACCCGCCTGAACGAGATCATGGAGCGGAACCTACGCCGTTTGCAGCGGTCTGATGTCGTCCAAGAACCCCTGATTACCCAGCGCAACGGCCGCATGGTGCTGCTCATCAAGGCGGAGATGCGCTACCGGGTGCCCGGCATCGTCCATGACGTGTCCGACAGCGGGGCCACGGTGTTCGTCGAGCCGATGCCGGCCATCGAGATCGGCAACCGCTGGCGGGAAGCCCGGCTGGCTGAAGAAAGGGAGGTCGAGCGGGTGCTGCGGCAGTTGTCCGGTATGGTCGGGATGTCCGGAGAAGACCTGCTGCTGACCCTGGACTTAATGGCGAGATTGGACTTAGACATCGCCAAGGCGCGTTACTCCGCAGCTATGAACGCGGTTGCCCCATGGGTGTCCGATCAAGAAGTTTCGGAGAGACATCTGAAGTTGGTCCGGGCACGTCACCCGCTGCTGACCGGCAGCGTCGTACCAGTGAGCATCGACCTGAACCGGGAGCAGGGCGTCATGCTGATCACCGGCCCCAACGCAGGCGGCAAGACCGTAACCCTAAAAACAGTAGGGCTGCTGGCCATGATGGCCCAGTCCGGGCTGCACGTGCCCGCCGAAGAAGCCCATTTCCCCAGGTTCGACGGTGTTTACGCTGATATCGGCGACCAGCAGAGCATCCAAGAGTCCATGTCCACGTTCAGCTCCCACATCACCAACCTGAAGGCGATCATGTCCCGGGCCACCGTGCATTCCCTAGTGTTGGTGGACGAACTGGGGACCAGCACCGACCCGGAAGAAGGCTCGGCTCTGGCCAGCGCCGTACTCCGGTACTTTCAGAAGACCGGCTCATTCGTGGTCGGCACCACCCACCACCGCGGAGTGGCCAGGTTCGTGCAGGAACAGCCGGGCATGGTCAATGCC
Source organism: Dehalococcoidia bacterium (assembly GCA_963693555.1). Lineage (GTDB taxonomy): Bacteria > Chloroflexota > Dehalococcoidia > Lucifugimonadales > UBA3495 > UBA9611. Next base: position 9,664 of record CAVOAA010000040.1, read on the forward strand.
AGCGTTGACCTTGACCCTGACACCCTGGAGCCAACCTATCTCGTGACTTTGGGCCTGCCCGGAAGGAGCTACGCCCTGACCATCGCCGCCCGGTTGGGCGTACCACAAGAGGTCATTGACGACGCCCGTAGTGGCATCTCGCCGGTGGAGCAGGCCACAGAGGAACTGCTGCAGGAATTACAGCAGGAGCGGCGGGTGGTGGAAAAACTGCGCCAGGAAGCGGAGATTGCGACCAGTGACGCTGTGCGGAAGCAGCGGGAATTGGACGCTCAACTGGCCGACGTTGAATCGGCTAAGGCGAATCTGGTTGAGGACTCTCGTCAGGAACTGCAACAACGCATCGGCGGGATATTGGACCGCCTGTCCCGGGCCGAACGCTTGTTGGAAGCCACCGAACTGCGGCAGAATGCCGAGGCCCAGGCCAACGCCGAAGCCCGCGCCAACGCTCAATCTCGGCAAGAGATGCAGGCCCGCCGTGATGAGGTGCGGGAGGTCCAGCGGCAACTGGAGTCCGCCGCCTGGTCGCCCATCGAGGTTGAGAGGGTCCCATGGCAACAGATACTGAAAGAGGGAGACCGGGTTTACATCCGTGGGATCGGCCAGCCGGTGGAGGTCATCTCCCCGGTAGACAGCCAGGAGCGAGTTGAAGTGCTGCTGGGCACGATGCGAGCAAAGATCCCGGTGTACCAATTGGAGCGCAAGGCCGAAGGTCATCCGGTGGCGGCGTCCCAGGGAGTGTATCTGGACCGTGCACCCCGCACTAAATCCCCCAACGCCGACTTGGACCTGCGCGGCATGCGGGTGGACGAGGCTCTAAGCCGGGTGGACGAAGCCTTGAACGACGCTACGTTGGATGGTGCCGGATCAATACGAATCATTCACGGCAAAGGGACCGGAGCATTGCGTCAGGCCATCCGTGAATACCTGGGCGGACACCCATTGGTGATCTCCGCTGAGAATGGCGAAGGCCCTGGCGGTGACGGGATCACGGTCGCCGAGCTGGAGTAGGTCTAGCCCCTACTTCCCCTGGAACCGGGGCTGGCGGCGCTCGGTGAACGCTTTGATTCCCTCTTGGAAATCGTCGGTCAGGCATATCTCGACGAAGGTTGCTGTCTCGGCGTCCAGTTGTGTGGCGATGTCCGAGTCCCAAGAACTGTTGAACAACCCTTTGACCTTCCCGATGGCGGCGGTAGCGCCTTGGGCCAACCTGACAGCGGTCTCCATGGCGTGCTTGTGCAGCGAATCGTCTTCCACCAACTGCGTTACCAACCCCATCTCCAAGGCTGCCTGTGCGCCGGTTGGTTGGCTGGCCAGGTAAAGCTCCATGGCTCGACCTGAGCCCACCAGGCGTGGCAGCAGATAGGTTGAGCCGCCGTCGGCCGGTGCGCCAATGTTGGCGTAGGCCATCAGGAACCGGGCGCTGTTGGCGGCGATCCGGATGTCGCACCCCAAAGTCAGGCTGAAGCCCGCACCCGCTGCGACGCCATTTATTCCGGCAACGACCGGTTTTTCCAACCGCTGCAGTTCCAGAACGACCTTGTGATGCAGGTCGTCGGCCAACGCTTGGATGTACGCTTGCAGTTTCTCCGGCTCGTTGCTGTCCAGAGTCTCTACGACTGATTTAAGGTCGGCGCCGGAACAGAACCCTCCGCCGGCGCCTGTGAGCAACACCGCACGGACATCGGGCCGCTTGCAGGCCTGGATGGCTTCGCCCATCTCGGCAACCATCTCCAGGATCAGGGCGTTTCGGGATTCCGGGCGGTTCATGGTGATGATGCCCACGCCGTCCATCTTTTCGAAAGTTATATGTTCAAATGCCATTTAGACGCTCTCCATATACTCAGAAATCTCTTCCAGACCGAAACCGGACACCGCGATCTCCGGGGCCCAGGTCACCTGGTCCGACGACCAGCGCACGGTGGCCCTGCGTTGGGCTGCTATGCCTAAAATATTGTTGATCAGCCGCAGGACATTGTCGTTCATACGCACGGTGTTGGGCTTCAGGGGCGCGGCAAATCTACCGTCTTTGATCAGGTAGGAATCGCCGATGATCGTGCCGCTGAAGTCTCCGCTGGTGGTGCCGTTCACCGGGTAGGTGTACCAGATACGGCCGATGTATAGACCGTTGCCGACCATTCGCAGCAAGTCTTCTTGAGTGTGGCCCATGGTGCCTTCGATGACCAGGTTGGTGGACACCGCGCCGGGCATCGAGCCGAAGTTTCGTCCGCCGCCGTTACCGGGCCGGAACCCGTTGCGCGGGGCGATGCTCTCAAGGGCGGAGGCAGGGGCAACCCCGAGTTTTTGCTGGCCGGTGGGGTCGTTCAAGATACGCTGGTAGTTGTAGTAGTCCGCAATCAGGCCCGAAAGTGTGCCCTTGTTTATCAGTTCCGTGCGGCCGGTGGGCAGACCCTCGTCGGTGATGGACTTGGAGCTTGGCAGTCCGGCCCCAGCCCCGTCGTCATAGAGATTGAAGTCGGTCGATGCCACCATCTGGCCCAGCTTGCCCATGAAGGGCGAGGCCCCGGCGTAGAACATGTCCAGAGACAATCCGGGCATCAGCACCCATTCCAGAATCTCAGCCACCGCTTGCGGGCCAAGGATCACGTTGTAGCTGCCGGTCGGGATTCGTTCGCCGTCCATGGACTGGATGGCGTTTCGAGCCGCTTCGGCGGCGGCTTCACCGGAAAAATCGGCCAACTGACTACCCACCGACCAGCCGCTGCCCTTGCTGGCCTGACTCTCGATCATGGCCGTAGCGAAGGACATAATCAGGGTGTTTTGTTCGGTCTGCACCTTGGGCATGTGTGTCGACGCGATGGCCATCCGGTCTTGGAGCATGACCACGTCTCCGCCCAGTATCAGCCCCAACTCGGACATCTTTTCCGCTGAGCCAGCCAACCCCAGAAGGTCTTCCGATGACTCGAACGCGCCCAGGGCCCGTTCCATCATGCGCCAACCGGCGTCCACCAAACCCTTGCCGCCGATGCGCATCAACGCCGGGTCGTAGTTGGCTGGAGGAGTGTCTTCTTTGGCGGCAGGCCGCTGAGGGGAGTCCAACTTGGGCAGGGAGATAAATTCGGCGTCGGAGACCGCCCCGATCCGTGCCTTGTCCAGCGCCCTGGCGGCGCCATCCACGGAGAGGTCGGTGGGTTCGCTGCCGAAGCCGGTCTTGATGCCATCGGGGGTGCGGAAAGTGGCCCGGATGCCAAGGCCGTAACCCTCGGTGGACTTGGGTTCTTCCACGCCGTTACTGGGGATGTGGGAGGTGTAATTGAGCCGGGCTGTCAGGTTGGCCCCGGCTGATGCAAAGACCTCGACCTCGGTCACGTCAGGCTGGGCCGAGGCGAATGCCAGGGCGTGCTTAACGGAGCGGCGCAGGTCGGCGAGGGAAAGCAATCTATTCTTCTTCGTCGATCAACGAGGGCTCGGGCAAGGACAGCAGTTCTTCTGTGTCATCCAACACTTCTGGCTGCCCATCTTCGATCGCCTCGGGGATGCCCCGCTGTTGGCGGATGGCCTGAATCTTGCCCAGGGGACGTTCCAACGCCCGGCGTCTGGTCCCAGCCAGCGATTCAAACCCAGTCTGGGCCAGCTCGAAACGCTTGCCGACCAGTTCCATCTGTTTGGTGAAGCGCTCCCACTGCCGGTCGAAGTTGGCCAACTCCGAGAGTATCTCGTCGGACGCCTGCGCGATGGCGAAGTTGTCGAGGGCGTGCCGAATCACGCTTAAGATGGCGTACAGACTTATCGGCGAGCAGAGGACCACCTTGTTGCGCAGCGCCTCCTCCACCAAGTCCTGGCCGTGTTGCTGGATGTAATGGAACATGGGCTCGTTGGGTATGAAGACCAGCACGTAGTCCAGGGTATTGTCTTCGGGATTGATGTAATCGCGGCTAAGAACTTCCCGGGTCCGGTCGCGGACGTCGCGCAAGAATGCTTTGCTGTGTTCTTGTATCTCTTGTTCCGACTCTGACTCGATCATCTTCACGTAATTGGTCAGAGGGAACTTGGCGTCCATATTCAGCTTTTTGTTCTCCGGCATGAATATGGTGAAGTCGGGCCGTGAGCTGCCGTCGGCTATGGCGGTCTGCTTCACGTAATTCATCGGCTCCACGAAACCGATTATCCGGAACACATCCTCGGCCATACGCTCGCCCCATTGCCCCCTGACTTGGGTGTTGCCCAGGATGTCTCTTAACTGGGAGGAACTGGTGTTCAGACTGGCTAGCATGGTCTCCAGGCGTTCCGACTGCTTGGTGCGGTCAAGGTTTAGGCTCTTGATCGCTTCATTCACCCGGTCCATGCCCTGGCGGATCTCTCCGGCCTGATGACCCAGAGCGCTGTCTTCGCTCTTGGAGTCTTTCTGGGACAACATCAGGCGCAACAAAAGGGCGACAGCCAACCCTGTGGATAACAGGGCGACTATCCCGACGACGATCAATGCTGCGGTCATGGTTCTCCCAAAGCTTGCCCTGGCTAACCGGAACCTGTTAGTCGGGCTATGCCTCGCATAGTAGGCCCGCCGTTGCTCATTCGTTTGGCCTGCATGGGCTGCCCCTTGCCGCAGTTGGGAATGGGGTTCACCCGCAGGTCGTTGCCCACCGCGTCGATGGACATGAAATAATCGCGGCTGTCCGAGGTTATCCCGCCGTCCCGGTACAGCTGGCCCAATTGTCCGTTCTTGATCTCGTACACCTTCACTGCGGTGATACGGAAGTTCTCCCGGGACTCGGCGATGGACGGAGTCCGGTGTCCATCGATGTAGTAGCCGTCCTCGACCTCGGAGATGATGTCCTGAGGGTCTTGCTGGCCGGCCCCAAAGATGGTGTTGGTCATGCGAATCAGGGGCACCAACTGCGCTTCGGTAGACCGTGCCGACCCGTTTGGCTCAACATCCATGATGGCGGCTGTTTGTCGGTTATTCAAGAACTCTTCCAACACGCCGTCCCGCAGGATATAGGCCCGGCGGGCCGGGGTGCCTTCGTGGTCGTACTCGAACGAGCCGTAGCCTTCCATGGTCGGGTCCGAATAGGCGGTGACCAACGGCGAGGCGATCTGATTGCCTAACTGGTTGTCCTGCATATCTTTCAGGAACCAGGACCTCCCAGCATAACCCGTCTCATACTTCAGCGCCCGGTCCAATTCGGACGGGTGGCCCACGACCTCGTGGACCAGCAAAGTGTTGAAGTGGGGGTTAGTGACGACCGTGACCTCTTTGTCGGGCGGCTTCAGTGGTGGGGCAGCGGCGACCTCAACGGCATCTGCGCCCAGAGTCGTGCAGAAGTCTATGAAGTTCGGCAGGACTATCGGCCCGCAGGCGTAGCCGTCGGCCAAGATTTCCCAGCCGCGTTGGTGGCCGGTGAAGTCGTAATGTTCAAAGTTGCCGTGCTCCCCGGAGCAGATGGCGATGGCAAAACCCTCGGTCTGGGCGAAAGTCTGGTCGATGTCCGCGCCGTCTGAGCTGAGAAAAAGCTCTCGCAGCAGGAAAGTCGAGGCTGAAGCGGCGGAGTAGACGATATTACTGCCCTGACTCTGCATCGCCTTGCAGCCGTCAACGGCCATGGCGATCGTGTCGGCCAGCGGCACCTGGCGAGGGTCGATGGTGTAGGTAGCTGGGACCGTTGCTTGGTGCACAGCCACCGGAGCAAGGTCGCTGGGGGTCAAGCTGGCACCCAGATGGGCGAACCGGCCCTTCATCTGGGATTTCTGCCTGGCGCTGGCACGGGCACGGTTGTGGGCCTGCCTGATGCCGTCCCAAACGACTTCTTCCAGCCGATCGAGGTCGGTCGTACCCAGGACACGTCCGTAGTAACCCGACGAGCTGGTCCGCCCACCGGCCACAACACGGACGCCGAAGTCGAACGTGTAGTCCTCGGAACTGCCCTTTTCTGCGCCGTTCTCGGCCACTGCGCCCTTCTCTTCCCGAACCTCTATCCGGAGGTCGCAGTAGCGAAAGCTGGGCAGCGTCTTGGCCTTCTCGGCAACCAGCGATTGGAGATTACCCCGGAACCGGTCCAGGGACTCCACCGTTACGCGCGTTGAAGAAGGAGACGGCATGGGCGGGCTAGGCCGCCCCGGACACAGCTTGGGCCACGGTCTGGGCTACCTGGCGGTCCAGGGACCAGGGGATGACGTTCTCTGGCGTGGGTTCTTTCACCAGGCTGGCCAAGGCCATGGCGGCGGCCAGCTTCATGCGTGTCGTCACTCTGGTGGAGTGCGAGTCAAGGGCGCCCCGGAATACTCCGGGGAACACCAGGCTGTTGTTTATCTGGTTGGGGAAGTCGCTGCGCCCGGTACCCACCACGGCAGCTCCGGCGGCGCGGGCCTTGTCGGGCCAGATTTCCGGAATTGGGTTGGCCATGGCGAACACTATGGCGTCCTTGGCCATGGAGGAGACCATCTCGGCGGTCACGGCGTCGGCAGCGGATAGCCCGATGAATACGTCGGCTCCGCGCATGGCATCTTCTATGCCACCCTTGGTGTTGTCGGGGTTGGTCGTCTCCAGCATGGCGGACTTCACCGCTGTTAAGTCGGAACGGTCTTTGTGGATGATCCCGGTGCTATCGACCAGGGTAATGTGTGTGGCTCCCTGTTCCATGAGCAGCTTGGTGGAGGCGATGCCGCCTGCTCCCGCACCTGCGAACACGAATTTGGTGTCTTCTATCTTGCGGCCGGTCACCAGCAGTGCATTGAGGACGCCGGCCAGTACAGCGATGGCGGTGCCGTGTTGGTCGTCATGGAAAACCGGGATGCCCAGGTCCTGCAGCGCGTCTTCGATGTCGAAGCAGCGTGGTGCGGCGATGTCTTCCAGGTTGATGCCGCCAAAACTGGGGGCTAGATTGCGCACGGTCCTGATGATCTCGTCGCTATCTTGCGTTGCCAGGCAGATGGGGAAGGCGTCGATGTCAGCCAGCCCTTTGAAGAGGATGGACTTGCCTTCCATCACGGGCATGGCGGCCTCGGGGCCGATGTTCCCCAGCCCCAGCACGGCCGACCCATCGGTCACTATGGCCACGGTGTTGGCGCGGTTGGTTAGTTGGTAGGACTCTGACTTGTCGGCATGGATCGTCATACAGACCGACGCGACGCCGGGGGTGTAGGCGATGGAAAGATCGTCCAGCGTTTCAACCTTCATCTTGGGGGCGATGCTGACCTTGCCGCGTGTCTCACGGTGACGGTCGATCGCTTCTTGCCCATAATCCCTGGAATTTGTAGACATGATTACCTACTCTCCCTACCGATATGACGCATTAGTCGGTGTTGCGATGGCGATATCGCGGCTGGTTTACCCAGCAAATTCCAAGATGAACAGTAGACCGACCAGGGCCAGCCCGGCTGCGGTCACCGAAAACCGGGCCAACCAAGGCGTTGGCCGGGTTCGTACGTCTGTCTGGTCGGACATGCGGCGGCGCAGCGGCCCGGCCATCTCTTCAAAGACGTCGTGCCCCTCCGCCTGCAAAGCGGCGATGGTTTCAAGCTCTAGTTGGTCGTAGTCTTTCTGATCTTTTCCCATATGAACACCGGCCTAACCTAGTGTGTAACGGCACCTTCAGATGCCGAAGATACGAGCTTGGCGTATTTCGCCAGAGCTCCAGTGGTGTAATTGGGAGGCAGAGGTACCCACTTAGCCTGACGGGCTTTGAGTTCCTCATCGGATAGTTTTACGTTTAATTTACGGCCTGGGATGTCTAGGGTCACGATGTCGCCTTCCTGGATCAGTGCGATGGGTCCGCCCACTGCGGCCTCGGGCGCCACGTGACCCACCATCGGGCCGTGGGACGCGCCGGAGAACCGTCCGTCGGTTATCAGGGCAACGTCGTCGCCCAGACCCTGTCCCACGATGGCGGCGGTTACGGACAGCATCTCCTGCATGCCCGGCCCGCCCTTGGGACCTTCGTAGCGGATGATCACGATGTCTCCAGCCTTGATGTCGCCACGCTGGATGGACTGGAACGCAGCCGGCTCTTGGTCGAACACCCTTGCCGGACCCTCGAAGACCTTTTCCTGATGCCCGGCGACCTTGATCACAGCGCCGTCGGGGGCAATGTTGCCCCGGAGGATGGCCAAGCCGCCAGTGGGGGCGCGGGGCGCGTCAATCTGGTAGACCACCGGTTGGTCTTCAATGGTCTCCACTGCCTCGACGTTCTCCCGTAGGGTCTTGCCGGTGATGGTCATGGCGTCGCCGTGGAGCAGACCCGCGTTCAGCAGCCGTTTCATGACCAGAGCGATGCCGCCGTATCGGTTGAGGTCGGACATGACGTATTGCCCGGCCGGTTTCATGTCGGCGATGTAAGGGGTGTTACGGCTGATGCGGTCGAAATCGTCCAAGGTCAATTTGATATCAACTTCATGGGCGATCGCGATCAGGTGCAGCACCGAATTGGTCGAGCCGCCCATGGACACGGCCACGGTGATAGCGTTCTCAAAGGCCTGTTTGGTCAGGATGTCGCGGGGCCGGATGTCTTCTTCTAGGAGGCGCATCAGGGTTCGTCCGACGTCCCTGGCCTCGCCCATTTTGCGGGGATCGATGGCCGGCAAGGAGGCGTCCCCAGGAAGGGACATGCCCATGACTTCGATGCTGGTCGACATGGTGTTGGCGGTGAATAAGCCGGCGCAGGAACCCTCGCCAGGGCAGGCCACGCATTCCAGCGCCGTCAGGTCTTCCAAGCTCATGTCGCCCTTGGCGTAGGCGCCCACAGCCTCAAACACGTCTTGAATGTTAACGTCTTTGCCCTTGAACTGGCCGGGCATGATTGCCCCGCCGTACATGAAGATGGAAGGCACGTTCAAACGGGCCATGGCCATCATGCAGCCGGGCATATTCTTGTCGCAGCCGGCGATGGTGATCAGCCCGTCCATGCGCTCGCCAAAGGTCACCAGTTCGATTGAGTCGGCGATGACTTCGCGGCTGACCAAAGAGGTCTTCATGCCCTCGGTGCCCATGGAGATGCCATCGCTTACGGTGATGGTGCCGAACTCGAAGGGGACACCATCTTCAGCACGCACGCCTTCTTTCGCAGCCTGGGCGAACCGGCCTAGGTGGACGTTGCAGGGCGTAACGTCGCTGGCTAGGTTGGCGATGGCGACGAAGGGCTTTTTCATGTCCTCTTGGGTCAGGCCCATGGCCATCAGCATGGCTCGGGACGGCGCTCGGTTGGGGCCGTCAACCAACTCACTGCTGCGGTGCCTCATGTGGGCGGGTCTCGTTTTTGTCGCCACTGGGTCATCTCCTGGGAGTTGAAAACTCACTGATTAATTAACAGGTATCATGCCGCTCAGGGCATCGCGTAATTGAACAATTATAAGTGCCTATGCTAAGTGGTTACAAGATGGG
>CAVOAA010000041.1:0-18989 GCA_963693555.1 Dehalococcoidia bacterium
CAAACGCTACAACCGCCTGCTCCGGGAGTCCCAGAACACCGCCATTTCCCCCTGATCTCTCCTTTACCAAAGTGTCCCACTTTTGCTGGTTGCCAACAGATCAACCAGGTGCTGACCAATCTCCTCAGCAATGCCATCAAGTTCACGCCGGACAGAGGGCAGATAGGTATTTCGGTCAAAGAGTTGGACGCCAGCCGAAAAGACATCGAGACACGGACCATGGAAGTCCGAGTCTCCGATAACGGAATCGGCATCCCAAAAGAGGGTTTGACCGAGATCTTTGAAAAGTTCAAACAGGTGGGGAACGCGCCTACGGACATCCAAAAAGGAACCGGGCTGGGATTACCGATCTGCAAGGAGATAGTGAGCCACTATGGCGGCAGCATCTGGGCGGAAAGCGAATTGGGAAAGGGAACCGTACTGATCTTCAACCTTCCGTTTGAAAACGGCATCGAACCGGAAGAGACGATCACGGCCGAAGAGCCGGACTCCTCATTGACGGCAGCTGGTTAGTGAGTACCGTATCGGTAATAGACGGCATCGCCAATGTCCTGTATCACAGCATCAAGAGCCTAGGAACGGTCGTCGCAGGAACGGTTTTCGATAGTATACTTTTCCGACAATCCGATGACCGATCAGGCACCTATCAATTTTTAGGGTCGCTTCGGCCACGTCGTCCGGTATAAATAGCGTAATTGAGGTAACGGCTTAATAATGGCGAAAATCTTGGTCGTGGAAGACGAACCATCTCTGCAAAAGTTGCTTGAATATCAGTTGACCCGAATCGGTCACGATATCGTTATAGCGCCTGACGGTAAGCAGGCTATTGGCCTAGTGAGATCGGAACGCCCCGATCTTGTATTGTTGGACGTGATGCTGCCCGTGATGGGCGGATTTCAGGTGCTTAAATCGTTGCAGGAAGATGACAGCACCAGCAGCATCCCGGTCATCATGCTATCTGCCAAAGGCCAGCAGCACGACATCGCTGCCGGCATCGAAAAAGGCGTCTTTGACTACATCACCAAACCCTTCAACATCCCTCATCTGGCCGAACGGATCCAAGCGGCCTTAGCCTCCGTCAAATAACTGGTTAAATAACCCAAAATCAGCGGCGAAAATGCTTCGCCAAAGGGTGTCCGTGTGAAAAGCAGCAAGAAGAAATTCCACATCGCCCAGTTCCTGGTGCACGGACCCACCTACCACAGCATCGCCATGTGGCGTCACCCCCGAACCCAATGGGACAAAGACAGTTGGCGTAAGCCTGAGCTCTACCAACACATAGCCAAGGTCTGTGAGAGAGGCCTGTTCGACACGGTGTTCTTCGCCGACATCAACTACATCTCTGACTCCTACAAAGGCTCCCTGGAACCGGCCTTGCGGTACGCCACCCAGACCCCCGAGCACGACCCCATACCATTGCTCACCATGATCGCAGCGGTGACCACTCATATCGGCCTGGGCGCGACATTCTCCACCAGTTATCACCTGCCGTTCTACGCAGCCCGTCTTTGGGCCACGCTGGACCACTTAACAGGCGGGAGAGCAGCCTGGAACGTGGTCACCTCGCTCAACCAAAATCAGGCGGAGAACCACGGCCAGTCGAGCCTCGACCCATCCGATCTCCGCTACGAGAAAGCGCACGAGTTCATCGAGGTCTGCCGGGAACTGTGGAACAGTTGGGACGAGGACGCGGTCGTGATGGACCGCGAGAACGCTATCTTCGCCGACCCATCAAAAGTCCACCGTATCGAATACGAAGGCCGCTTCTATAGCTCGCGTGGCCCTCTGAACGTCGTACGCTCCCCGCAGAACGGCCCCGCCTTGATCCAGGCAGGTACTTCACCTAAAGGGATCGACCTGGCCGCCAAATATGCCGATGCCGTGTTCGCGATCCACTCCCGAGCCAAGGCCGCAGCCGAATACTACGCGCTGGTTAAAGGCCGCATCTCCGACATGGGGCGAAACCCGGACCACTGCGCCATCTTGTTCGGCGTCCAGCCCATTATCGGCAGCAGCGAGGCTGAGGCGCTGGAAAAACAAGAAGAGCACAACAGCCTGGTGCCCCTTGAGGGTGGTATGACCATCCTGTCTAGCCACCTGAACTACGACCTGTCCAAGATACCGCCAGAAGAGGCAATGATGGACCGGAAAGAGCCCGAACTACAGCGCTCCCGCCGGGTCTACCAGAAGGACAACGGCGAATCCATGACGCTGAGAGAGGTTGCCCAGCGCCACGGCGAGAGCGTCGGACTCCCCCAGTTCGTGGGCACACCCGAGACTGTGGCCGATCAGATGGAAGCGTTCTTCGACGAGGTCGGCGGTGACGGCTTCATGCTCTCGCCGATCTACTGTCCCGGCGCCATCGAAGAGTTCGTGGACCTAGTCGTCCCTGAACTCCAACGCCGCGGCCGATTTCGCACCGCCTATACCGGCACAACCCAGCGCGACCACCTGCGCCAGGTCGACTGACCCTCTGCCAAATCGATCGACCAGACCACCCGTATGGGGTACCATAGGCACGGAAATCCAGATATCGTTGATTCAGGATCGAATCGACAGGCCGACTCAGCATGGTTCAAGCATGAGCATCTTCCGGGTGTACACCGGCTAGAAAGAGCGACAGCGGCATCTATGACCACACCTTCTCAACCAGATGACCCGTTAGGCGAAGCTATCAATGAGATTCCCTACGAAATGAAGGCGTGTGCCAGATGCCGGAGCACAGAGATCGACCGAACAGACGGCTTCCACCCCTTTGGCAGGTGGCGATGCCGCGCCTGCGACCGGGCGTTCATGATCCCATCCCTTCAGATTCGGATCCTCCCCTCCCACGAGATGCCGCCCAGACACTGGCATTTCTAATCAAAAACCCTCGGTCATTCATAGACTGAGGGTTTTTGGTTTATCAACCGGTGCGGCGCTAGATGTCCTGCTTATCAAAGTAATTGAACCTGGGCTCGCCGGCCAACAACGGCCCGATCGTATCGGCGATGCCAGACCCGTCTCGCCAGGCCTGGTATTTCTGCTGGTGGGGCTTGGACTCCCAGTCTTCCACCAGATAGATGAACCCAGGGTTGTCCTGGTCCTGGTAAACGACCACGCTGATGCAGCCGTCATAGGCCCGTGTGTCGGGAAGCAGCTCTTTGAGCAAGCCTTTGAACTCTTCCGCACGCTCGGGTTTGACCGGGAAAGCCAATGTGACTGTAACCGCCATCATCTATTCCTCTTTTTAGTCGGTATTCTTGCCTGGGCATATGCCAGGGGGTGTTAGCCGGCGGGGAATTGACCCCGCGCCTTCATTTCCTGCGGCAACAAGCTGTTGTAGATGAATGTGTTCACCGGAGTCGGCACACCCGCTTCCAGTCCCAGGCGAACAACCGCTCCATTCTGGACATCCAACTCCGACGGCCGCCCGTCCATCATGTCGCGTTGCATGGACGATGTGCCGTCCGGCGGCGAGCCTTCCAGTCTCGCTAGGGTGGCAGCTAGGGCGTCGCCAGGCATTTCTATCCCCTTGCCTGCGGCCACCGACAAAACTTCTTTGACCACGTCCTGGGCCATCTCCCAGGACCCGGGCACGCTGCGCCATTGACCTGTAGGCACGCGTGTTACGGCGCCCACACCGCTGTTGACGGCCATGAATGCCAATTTCCCCCATAACGCCGCCTGGATGTTGGTCGGAATATTGGCCCGGACACCAGCATTCAAGAACGCCTCCAGCAACTTCTGGGTCCGATCGCTGGTGGAGTCGTCGGATTCACCGAACGAAACAAAAGGTTCGCCGCCGGCGTGGAGGATGTGTCCCGGTCCAACGATGTAGCTGATCAGACCGCCCAACCCGACCACGACTGCCTGTTCACCAAGCACGGACGCCAATTGGCCGGGGGCATCAACGCCGTTCTGCATGGGCACAACGAACGTGTTGGGGCCGATCATGGGCCGCATGGCCTTGGCGGCGTCGGTCACCTGCCAGGCCTTGACCCCCAGTATCACCGCATCGACCGTTCCAGCCTCGGTTGGGTTGTCGGTGGCCAGGGCCGGGGTGGCGACAAAATCGCCTTTTATGCTGTCGACTCTCAGGCCGTGGTCACGGATCGCCTGTAGGTGTTCTCCCCGGGCAATCAGGACAACCTCTTCTCCTGCTTGGGACAGCCGCCCGCCCAGATAACCGCCGATGCCTCCGGCGCCGAAAATCGCGATCCGCATTTTTGTACTCCTTGATCTCAGCGGGTGGTCACAGAAGATGGTCTCAGCAGGTGATCTCGGCAGAAAACATCCCGTTCAACCAGACTCCAATCTCCGGTCCGGTCCCGCCAATTCCAGCAATCTGCGCCAGATACGCCGGCTGTTGTCATCTCGCAGCATGCAGACCTTGATGTTGTGGGGGCCAGGCCCGTGGGCGCAGGAGTGGCCAATCTTGCCCCGCACTTTATCACACCAAACGTAGGCGTGAAGCAGGGGCAGCGGGTTCTCCACCTGGGCGCCTCCCGACACGGTGTCCCAGCGCGGATCATGGAGGTCTGACCAGCGCACACGGCCCATTCCGCGGTCGTCCCAATCTCTGCGGACATAAACGTTGGACCGGCCAAAGGTCAGCCGCCAGGCCAACCCGATGGTCAGGCGCAGCACAAAGACGATCAACCACGCAGCCAGGCGCAGCAACCGCCACAGCAACCGCACGGTGATGCCCATAAACTTGGTCACGTTATTACTGGTAGACCGCTTCCGAAAGGTTCTTCAAGGCATCGTGGATCCGGAACAGATGATGCTCATAGGTGTCCATGGCCTCGATCTCAGCCACCGTGTAATAGCCAACGTCCAGGGTCTCGTCGGTGAGGACCAACTCGCCGCCTATAACCTCAACTTCAAAGCTGAAGGACACAGGCTGAATCTTGTTGCCATCGGGGTATTCGATCAGGAGGTCAGGCGTGGTGTAGATACCCACCAGCCTGACGACGCGGGCTTCGAGGCCTGTCTCTTCAACCAGTTCTCTGAGGCAGGCTTCAGCGGCGCTCTCACCGGGATCCATCCCGCCGCCGGGCAGGCACCATCGTCCGTTGTCTTCCCGCTGGGTCATCAGGACCTTTTCCCTGGCTTCATCGAGGACCAACGCTGAGGCGCCGACCCGAAGCAGCCCTTCCTTCCCGACCCTTTCCCCGTACCTAACTGTGCTCATGCTTACTTCTCTCTTGCGCTGGCGAATCTCGACTCTATGCGGCGGCTTGACTGCAGAGCAGACCAACCGGAGCATTGAAATAAAAGAATAAGAATTTTAAGTAGTTTTATCGAGGACTATTCTAGTGCTAAAGCACACTATTAACATAGGTATTTTCAGGTCCCTCCACCTCAAACATGTGGGTCTGATTCTCGCCAGCGTCTGGGTGCTCATCCTGGTCGCGGCAGTGGGGGCATCTATCTACCGCCACATCGACGGCCCCACCGTCACCAAGGTCATGGCCAAGAACATCGACCTTTCCAATCCTAATTCTGAGTTGAACAGCAGCCTGGGTTCTGCACGGCTATTGAATGTAGAGACCAAGGGCGAACTGTCGAACGCCGATTCGATGATCAATGAACTCAAGGCTGACCTGAATAAATCACAGGCCGATATTTCAATCCTGAAAAAACTCCTTCAGTCTTACATCACAGCCGTTCCGCTGACAACGTTCTCTCCAAATACAGCCGACACTCTGGGTATGCATTTCGTCCCGTAGCAATCACCGCCTGGTGTTAGCTGCGGCATTGACTGGCCTCGTTCCCTCTCTATAATGGCGTCTACCGGCCTAAACACATTCGACGCCATATCCCTGCGCCCAAGCCGGGATTGGCTCATGAGAGGGAACGATGAAATTCGGACTGTTCTACCAGATACAAGTTCCAAAACCCTGGAATGAAGACAGCGAGGCGAAACGTATCTGGGAGGCATTGGACCAGATAGCTTATGCGGAAGAGATGGGCTACGACAGCGTATGGTTCTCCGAGCACCACTTCCGGCCCGTCTGGTCGCACAACAGCGCCCCCGACCTTACTCTGGCCGCGGCCAGCCAACGCACCTCCCGCATCCGTCTGGGCGTGGGTGTCGTCTTGGCCCCCATCCACCACCCACTCCACACCGCAGCACGCATGGCCACCCTGGACATCCTCAGCAACGGCCGCGTGGATGTGGGCCTTGGCCGCACCGGTTATCCCTATCAGCTGACCCCGTACGGGACGAAACTGGAAGACACCCGAGGCATGTGGGAAGAGTTTGCCGAAGTGCTACCACGCATGTGGACCGAAGAGGTGTTTTCCCACGAGGGCAAGTATTATCAGATACCGCCCCGCGAAGTACTTCCCAAACCCATCCAGAAGCCTCATCCGCCTCTTTGGTCGGCCTGTTCCAGCGAAAGCACAACCCGCACCGCAGCCGAATTGGGCCTGGGCGCACTGGTCGGAAGCGAGGGCGGACCCGACAAGGTCGGCGAAGTCCTGGATCTCTACCAACAGGCGTTGAAGTCGGCCACTCCCAGCGGAGTATCGCCCAATAGCCACAACGCTCTGATGACTGCCGGCTTCTGCCACGAAGACCCCAAAGAGATCGACGGCCGTGCCACTGAACTGATCGGCTGGTACATGGACCAGCAACGCGAGCGTGCCCGCCTGGTTTGGCAGGGCGTCGATCCAGCCACCGTGCCCCCCGATTACCAGGGATATTACGAGCGGGATATGAAGCTGGCCGCTGGCCCCCATCCGGGCGAGGCAACCCCCAGCGAGACCGTCAAGAAGGGAACTTCTTTCTGCGTCGGCACACCGGAGCAGTGCATCGAGTTCTTCGAGCGCTACGAGGAGATGGGCGTCGAGCAGGTGTTCTTGCTGTCAGCCATCGGCCCAGCCAAGCACGAAGAGGTGATGAACACGCTGACCATGTTCGGCAAGCATGTTATCCCCCACTTCCGGGCCAAAGAGAAATCCCAGGCTTCCTAAAGAATACCCAACGCAAAAATACCCAACGCAGTCGTGCCCACCGCCGCCAACGACTAATCAGAAATTTATCTTTTGAGAGTGGCTATATGAAAACAGGGGTCGTGTTTCCTCAAACTGAGATCGGCGCCGACCCGGCAGCCGTTCGGGATTACGTGCAGGCGGTGGAAGGCCTGGGTTATGCCCACATGATGGTCTATGACCATGTTTTGGGCGCCGACACCAGCCACCACGCAAACTGGGAGGGCAGCTACACCTCCGAGTCCATGTTCCATGAGCCTTTCGTGCTATTTGGGTACCTGGCAGGCGTCACCACCAAGATAGAACTGGTAACGGCGGTATTGATCCTGGGCCAGCGGCAGACGGCCCTGGTGGCCAAGCAGGCCGCCGAAGTGGACCTGTTGACCGGTGGACGGCTCCGGCTGGGCGTCGGCGTAGGCTGGAACCACGTCGAGTACGAAGCGCTGAACCAGAATTTCAGCAACCGTGGCCAGCGTTACGCTGAGCAGATCAAACTACTGAGGGAGTTCTGGACTCAAGACGTCGTCGGGTTTGAAGGAAAGTTTCACAAGGTCGACCACGCTGGAATCAACCCCCAACCGGTTCAGCGGCCGATACCCATCTGGATGGGCGCTGGAGGGCGGGCTAACCCCGTGCCCACCGACCGGGTGCTACGCAGGGTGGCGCGGCTGGCCGACGGCTGGTTCCCTCAGATGCAGCCCGGGGATGACGCAAAGGCCACCGTGGAGAGACTGAAGGTCTTCGCCCAGGAAGCTGGCCGCGACGCTGCCGCCATCGGGATGGAGCCTAGGATCAACCTGGCCGACGGAGATCCGGAATTCTGGCAAGAGCAGGTGCGGCAATGGCAGGAGATGGGGGCTACTCACGTGTCTGTGAACACGATGAGGGCCGGCCTGAATTCTCCTCAAGACCACATCAACGCTATCCAGCAGTTCAAAGAAGTGGTCGGCTAATGGACTGGTCTTCCAGGCAAAACGGCAACTAGGCGAAAAGGCAGCCAGGCAACTAGGCTAACATCCGGCGGCTTTAGCACTCCGTGGGAGCGTCACAGTGAATGTGGTGCCGACTCCCTCACGGCTGTGGACTTCCATCTGACCGTTGTGCTTGGCAAGCACCCCTTGGCAGACCGCCAGGCCGAGGCCGGTGCCTTGAATCTTGGTCGTGTAGAGCGGTTCGAAAATCTTTTCCAGCCCTTCCGCGCTCATTCCGGGGCCGGTGTCCCTCAGAGTAACTTCGGCGAACTCTCCCACAGATTTCGCCCCAATGACCAATTCACCGCCTTCCAACATCGCCTCGTAGGCGTTGACGACCAGGTTCGTGAAGACCCTCTGCAATTGATCCGGATCAACATGAATGTCAATAAGGTCATCACTGTACTCTTTGATGACCGTGATTCCTTCTGGAACATCGACCCCGGCCAGAGTTGAGTCCAGCACATCACTCAATGGCACCAAGGAATAATCAGGCGAGGAGATCCGGGTGAACGAGATCAGGTCCTCGATGATTTTGTCGCATTGGGTTATTCGGTCGTCCATGATCTGGAGGTATTCGGTTATTTTTGGTTCCGCCGCGAGCTGCTCGGACTTTGCCATTTTCGATTTCAGGAAGAATATCCCGTTTCTGATGGCGCCTAATGGGTTCCGCAGATCGTGGGCGACGCCTGCCGACAGCTCGCCGAGCGCCCCGAATTTCTCGGTCCGGACCAATTGGCTCTGGGTCTCCAGCAACTGCACATTGGCCTGTTGTAGTTGTTCGGTTCTCTCTGACACACGGCGTTCCAGGTCACGATTAGCCTCTTCCAACTGGGTGTGTTTTTCGTCGAGGCGGTCAGACATCCGATTGAATTCTCGAGCCAGCGTGCCCATCTCGTCGAGGGTGTCTTCTTCGATCCTGAAAGATAGGTTACCGTTGCCGATCTCGACGGCGCCGTCCCGCAGGCGCAGGATCCGCCGGGAGATTGAGCGTGTAACCTACCGCAAGGACCAGCAACGACAACGCGGCGATCACCATGACGTGGTTGGCGATGAGCTCGTCACGAAGTCCGGACACGGGCGATTCGGTCAAGGTCACGGAAAAAACGCGCCTGGCCCCACTACCAACATCGACCGGCACATAAGCCGTCGGATGTTTTTTGCCGTCGATCAATGCCGTGCTCACGATAACTTGGCCGAACTGAGCAGCCATGACTGAGTCGGGGTCGGTCGTTATTGAAATGTGGGTGTTTTTATCGATGGCGGGGTCCGACGAGGAAACTACCTGCCCTTGATCGTCGAGGAACGCGAGAACCGGGTCTACTCGCGCGAAATTCATCTCGGCCAATGCATCAAAATCGATCAACTTACCAACGACGACAAAACCCAGGTTCTCGTCGCGGCCATTGATCTGCCGGATCGAGGCCAGATACCAACCACGGTCACTCCGAAATAACTTCGTGTCGTTAACCTGGCCCAAGCCCAAGGACTCGGTCTCATCGATCAACTTCCGGTCCAACGACACCCCGGACTGCTCTTCGAAGCCCAGCCTGACTCCGTACCGGTCAACGACTTGCAAGTATTGGAAACCCAGCCTGGCCCGCGATGACAATAGAGAAGATTTGATCGTGGCATCATCAGAATTCCGTACTGCTTCGATCACGACCGGGTTTTGCGCCAGGTGGATAGCTTCCATCTCAATCTCATTCTCAAATGCCATGAGATGGGTGTTGACCAGAAGAATCTCGTCTTCCAACAGCTCAAGGTTCGTCACAGCTGCCAATTTATTGAGCTCAGTCATGGTCAGTGGCAATGTCACAGCCGAAGTCAATGCCAACGGGATAACCACAAGCAAGATCAATTTGGTGGACAAAGAGAAATTCCACCAGCCGAGGATATGGGGGAATCTCAATCTCGGCCAGGAGTAGGAACCGCCGCCGACGGAGCGGGGCAGGTGGGGTAGATGCATCAGGCTTTGCTCAAGACTGGGCCTGCGGATTCCAAGCCTTGTCGGTCTAAGATTCTCTTTAAGACGGCTAGGTCAGGTGCCGGAAGTGCCGGACAGAGTTTCAGTCTCACCGGTGACATCCTGATGTTTCGGTAATCATGAGTGGCATTTTCGCCTTAGGGACGGAGTTTCGTGCCGAAATTTCGACTTGACGCCGAAATCTTTTTCCTACCATATTTTCCTACCCATAATTGTTACATTGACGTCCGCAAACCTTAAGTGCAACCCGAGCCAAATGACCAGAACGATGCGCCCTCTTTTTGGCCCTCAGGTCTCACTCGATTGGGCCATGCGGTCCATATTAGTCACAGATTTGCTTAGCAGGCGTGGCAAGACTATGATTTTTGACAGCTTTGATCATTCAGATTTGAGGAAGTTGCCTCATGTGCGGTCGATTTACCCTTACATCCAACCTGGACGAACTCCAGGGCCGGTTCGGGTTTTTATCCGAGTTCACCGACTCTCAGTTCTTCGAGCACGGACCCAGGTACAACATCGCACCAACCCAGCCCGTGCTAACTGTGACCAATGACGGGCACAAGCGCGCGGAGATAATGCGCTGGGGCCTGGTACCGTTCTGGGCCAAGGACCTAAAGGTTGGCGCCCGTATGATCAATGCGGTGGGGGAAACGGCCGCCACCAAACCTGCCTTCAGGGCTGCATTCAAAAAGCGGCGCTGCCTGGTCCTGGCCAACGGATTTTACGAATGGAAGACCGACGGCAAGCAAAAACTACCCACCTATATCTACCCAAAGAGCGGCGGTCCCATGGCCTTCGCCGGGCTTTGGGAGGCCTGGAAATCTCCGGATGGCGAGGTAGTGCAGTCGTGCACCATCATCACGACCTCTGCCAACTCATTCATCGAGCCGCTGCATACCCGGATGCCGGTGATTTTGTCCGATGAGACACAGGCGCTATGGCTGGACCCACTTACTGAAGACTCAAAAATTCTGGAGCCTCTACTGATCCCAGCGCCAGTCGAGCTTCTGGCATCCCATCCGGTCGCCGAGACCGTTAATTCCGTGCGTAACCAAGGCCCGGAGTGCATCCTGCCACTGGACGAGAACTCCGCAGATACGTCCGCCGCCCGCCTGTTCTCTTAATCACTCGATGGACGATAACCCAGCAGAGATTCCCACACCCACCGCCCCCGGCATGAACAGGTACCGGTTCGTGATCGCGGCCATGCTGCTGGCCGGTCACATGAGCGTGGGCCTGAATATCTTCACAGTCTCGCCACTCCTGCCATTGGCCATCGACGACTACGACATAAACCGGGCGACGGCGGGCCTGTTGGTGGCGTTGCCGCTACTGGTCGCGGCAGCGTTGGGGCTGCCTGCCGGGATACTGATCTCGCGCATCGGCCTGCGGCGGGCGTTCATGATCGGCTGGGCCGCCGTGGCCGTGGTGTCACTCTCCGGGTTTGCGCCCAATTTCATCACGCTATTGCTGCTCAGGTCCGCCACCGGCCTGGGGTTCGCGTTCATACTCACGACCACCGGCCCCTTGCTGATGCAGTGGTTCCGTCCCAAAGAAGTAACGGTGATGAATGCCCTCACCACCGCCACGTTAAGCCTGGGAATAGCCTTGTCGGTCGCTACGGCCGCCCCTTTGTCAAAGGTCATGGACTGGCAGATGACCCTGACCATCTTCTCCCTCCCCGGCGTGGCGGGCCTTCTCGCCTGGGTCGTCTTGGGCAGAGACTCTGGAAGCGTTGCCATGATCGGCCAAGGCCTATCTCTCCGGGAGGTTGGGTCGGTGCTGCGAAACCGCACCGTAATTCTGCTGCTGGCGGCCGACGCCGGCATATTGGTCCAGTACGCGGCGTTCACCGGGTGGTTGCCCACTTTCTACAACGAGGACCGCGGCATCTCGCTGTCCCAAGCTGGGTTCATCACCGGTATGCTGCCGTTGGTAGGCGTGTTTGCCGTTTTGGCCGGCGGGGTAGTGGCGCTGCGCGTGTCGTCGCCTAGGGCTCTATTCGCCGTGTCTGGAGTACTGGCCGGAGTCGGTGGACTGGGGGCATTCTTGTTCTCCGAGACTCCCCTGATCTACACGTCAGTGATAATCATGGGCGTGGGTTCTTGGATCTACGTGCCTAAGTTACTCACGCTGCCCATGCAGATGGCGGGTATGACGCCCGAGAGGGTGGCCGTAGTCTGGGGGTCGCTCTTGACCTTCTCCGGGTTCGCCATGTTCATAGCCCCCATCTTCGTCGGTGCGCTGCGAGATGCCACCGGTTCTTTCTTCCCTGGATTGGCCGTAGCTGCCGTCGCCTCATGGGCGCTCCTGGTGGCTGGGCTCTTGATGCCCCGCAATACCGCCGATTCTCCAGCACGGGCCGCGACTAGCTCAGGAGATTGACAACCCCAAGATTGACAACCCCAAACCGGGCGCGTACGTTTAAGGCCGCCACGCTAGAGCCTCAAAATACACGCATCTCAGGAGACAATCATGGGTAGAATTCCAGCAGCGAGCCGCGAGACAGTTCCCAGCGACCAAACAGACGCATTCGATCAGCTACTTGCCGGCGCAGGCTCGGTGCCCTTGGTTGGGCCTGGATCGATCTTGTGGCACGTCCCAAAAGCCCAGCAATTGGCCACCGCCCTGAACCAATACCTGCGCAACGATTCGTCGCTTTCGAATAAGACCCTTGAACTCGCAATGCTAGTGACAGCCCGCGAGAACGACTGCATGTACGTCTGGAACGCCCATGCCGCGTCCGCCCGTGCCGCCGGCGTGCCCGACGCTGTGGTGGACGCCCTCAGAGACCGCAAAGAGCTTCCGGCCCTGTCCCCCGACGAAGCCGCCGTCATCAACTACGGCCAGGAGTTCTACCGCACGCACCGGGTGAGCCGCGGCGCGTTCCAATCGGCGATCGAACAATTCGGCAAGCAGGGTCTGATCGAACTCACCCTGACCATGGGCAACTACGCCCTGATCGCCTTTGCCGTCAACTCCTTCGACTCCGAACTACCGGCCGACCGCACCGAGCCGGTATTGCCCGTCTAACCACGCTGATCACGCTAACCAAGCTAATCAGGCACGAGAGGGAACAACCATGGCCGTTGAACCGTTCAAGATAGACATCCCGGACTCAGTCCTAGATGACCTCAAGGCCAGGCTGGAGCGCACGCGTTGGCCCGACGAGCTTCCGGGCACGAACTGGGATTACGGGAGCAATCTGGATTACGTTAAAGAATTGGTGGAGTACTGGCGCACCAAGTTCGACTGGCGTGCTCAGGAGAAGGCGCTCAATTCTTTTTCCCACTTCAAGACCGAAGTCGACGGCCTGGGCATCCATTTCATCCACGAGAAGGGGAAGGGACCAAACCCTATGCCGCTGGTCGTGACACACGGTTGGCCCGGCACTTTCTACGAGATGCACAAGATCATCCCATTCTTGAGCGACCCGGCCAGTCACGGTGGCGACCCGGCCGACGCTTTTGACGTGGTTGTGCCGTCCATGCCCGGTTACGGCTTCTCCGACCACACCACCAAGCGTGGGCTAGACGTGCTGAGCGTTGGCGATATGTGGGCCAAATTGATGTCCGAGAACCTGGGTTACCAGCGGTTCGGCGCACAGGGTGGCGACTGGGGCGCCAGTGTCACCGCCCAATTGGGTTACGCCCACGCTGACAAAGTCGTCGGCATACATTCAACTTCCGTCACGCGTCCGACGCCCTACATGGGGCCGGGCTCCAGAGAACTCTCGGATGCCGAGAACGAGATGCTGGAGAAGCGGGCAGAGTGGCAGGCTAATGAGGGCGGCTACGGTCACATCCAGGGCACCAAGCCCCAGACCCTCTCCTACGGCCTGAACGACTCACCCGCCGGGCTGGCAGCCTGGATCGTGGAGAAATACCGTACTTGGAGCGACTGCGGCGGAGACGTCGAGAAACGGTTCACCAAGGACGAGCTGCTCACCACCATCACCATCTACTGGGTCACCCAGTCCATAGGCTCGTCCACCAAGCTCTACTTCGAGACGCTGCGGAAGCCCTGGAACTTCGGGAAAGACGACCGGATAAACGTCCCCTGCGGCATCGCGGTGTTTCCGGCCGAAATCAGCGTACCTCCCCGGGAATGGGCGGACCGCTCCTACAACGTCCAACAATGGACGGTCATGCCGGCTGGCGGTCACTTCGCCGCCCTGGAAGAACCCAAGAGACTTGTGGAGGATATTCGCGACTTCTTCCGGCCCCTGCGCTAACGCGCCATCGGCTTAATAGACCGCGCTTCGCACACTGAATGAGGCTCCCAAAACCACAACGATTCGCGCCTGACTGGCTGTTTACCTACACCGGCGTGATGCTACTTACCGGCGTCCTGATCAATTGGGGCGCTGGGTTCACCCAGTTTGCCCACAGTCTGACGCTCCCCTCCATGGAGATCGACCTCGACCTGTCCCACACCAAGGCCGGGTTCGTCATCACCCTCACGGCCATCGTCCGTATGGCCAGCACTCTGATCTCCGGTACCCTGGCCCCACGGTACGGCAGCCGCATGATCATCGGCCTAGGCACGATCGGCGCCGGTTTAGCCATGGTCTTATTAGGGTTCGCCCAGGTCTATTCGCTGGTTCTTCTGGCGGCCGCGCTGATGGGCGTAGGCACCGGCATGGCGCTGACTCCGATGATGGGGTTGCTGTCGCGCTGGTTCAGGCGTGGCGACCGGGGCTTGGCGGCAGGGTTGGCGGCCACGGGCGGGAGCTTCGCCTTCATCTTCGCGGGTGTGATCGTGCCATTGTTGGTCGGACGCGACGCCGGGGATGGTTGGCGTCACGCCTGGTTCGTGTTTGGCGCGCTGAGTATCGCCATCGGGGCTACCTCGATCTTGTTCCTACGTGAACGGCCCAAGATCGACCCGGATGGGGCACCGCCGGCAAGCCGGGCGGGTGGAGCCTGGCCAATGTCCGCCTACAAGAACCGGATGATCTGGCTGGTCACCTTCCTCGCCTTCAATTCCGGGTGGTCCCAGAACATCTTCACATCGTTCTTCGGGGTCTATCTGTCCCAGGAGAACGGCATCAGCCTGACGACGGCCGGGCAGTTGGTAGTCTTGATCGGTGTATTGAGCGTCGTCAGCGGAGTGCTCTGGGGGCGCATGTCAGACCAACTCGGCCGGGGACAGGCGTTCTTTTACTCTTTCCTGATGCAAGGCGTGGCGTTCGTCTTGATGGCAGTGGCTCCGGGCATGGTCAGTTTCGTCATCGCTGCCGTATTACTGGGCTTCACACTCAGGGCTGCCTACACCGTCTGCGCCGCTTCTGCCGGAGACTACGTGGCCGTACAGTTCTCTGCTGCCGCCTTTGGGTTGATGTCAGTGGGCGCTGGGCTGGGTAGCGCCATATCGCCAACTGTAGGTGGGGCCATCGCCGACAACGTGAACATGAACTGGACCTTCGCCATAGCGTCGATGAGTTCTGTCGTTGGCATGGCCGGGGCATTGGTGTTGATGAAGAACCCGCGAAAACCAGAAAATATTCCCGCCGCCCTCACGCATTAAGCTCCCGGCTGCCAAGAGACCACACGCGGCTCCAATGGGACGGCGCCCTTGATCGAGAAGCCGCCGTCTTTCTCTTCCAGCACCTCGGGCAATAGCGCTTCAAGGCGTTCCATCTCGGCAGTCTCGGGCAACACGTACAGGCGGCGGGCGATCTGCTCCTTGGCTACCTCCAGGCTTTCGAACCCCGCGCCACGTTCCGTGTGGACCACCTGTACGTCGGGCGCTATCCCCAACTCCTCCAGCACAGCCAACAATTCGGGGAGGCTAGGTAGCGATAGGCGCGGGACGCCATAAATCGGCTCCCAGAGGGGATAGAACTGCGACTGAGGCGCTGCTTGAAACACCACGACCATCACCCGGCTGGCGTGGTCCTGAAGTTTCCTGACGAACGCCTCGATATCCTGGATCACGTAGAGGACATGGGTGCAGATCGCCACGTCGCCTTTGGCCACCTGTGCGTCCAGCCAACCTGACTCGACGACCTCAACGTTCTTGATGTCGAATTCTTCGGAGACCTCCCGCAACACCCGGCACATGCTGGGCGATGGCTCAATGGCGATGACCTTCTCAGCGTCCCGGGCCAGTGGCAGCGCCAACCTCCCGCCGCCTGCGCCCACGTCTAAGACCACCTGGCCGGGGGATATGGCCTGTCTAAGATAATTGACCAGAGGGTCGTCGGTACGCCTGGGGTCGGCCCGAAACTGCTGAGCAAAATTGCTCCAAGAGTCTGCCGGCGGTTCGCCTTTGATCATACTCTCAGACTGGGCATGTTCCGCCCGGACCATCTCCCCCCAGTGTTGGCTTGCAGTCATGTTTCACCTCTGGCGACTTGTCGAGTTCCGTACTCGCTCCGGATTTTAACCCTTGACGTCTGAACCCTCAAATTTTTCCGCCCTCTAGGCGACACGGGTAAGATATTAGTCAATGGTTATCCGAAAGCACATTTTTCTCTGGGTAGTCACATTGCTGGTATTAGCTGCAGCTTGCGTTGGTGAGGCCCCGCCGCAGCCAACTGCAGCCCCTCTACCGGCGTTGGCGCTGGAAAGGGTGTTCCCTGAGATGGAGTTCGGCCGGTTGACCGGTCTGGCCCAGGCGGGTCTCCGTTTTTACGCCGCCGAACAGATAGGCCGTATAACGTCATTGCCCGGCAGCTCGGCGCGGTTCGCGGAACCGTCGGTATTCTTGGACATCCGAAGCCGCGTGAGCACCGCCGGGAATGAAGAAGGCCTTCTTGGATTGGCGGCTGACCTTGATTTCGAAAGCAACGGCCATTTCTACGTTTACTATTCCGCCGCCAGCCCGCGCCGGTCGGTTATCTCGCGCTTCACCGCCTCAGACGACACGGCTTCGCCAGAAACCGAGCTTATCGTTCTGACCGTACCCCAACCGTTCCAGAACCATAACGGCGGGCAGATCGCGTTTGGACCGGACGGCATGTTGTATATCTCGTTGGGCGACGGCGGTTCGGGCGGCGACCCCCAGGGCAACGGCCAGGACCTGTCGACCCTGCTCGGGACGATCTTGCGCATCGATGTTTCTGGGATCGGGCCTGAGCAGGGATACCGAGTCCCGCCGGATAACCCCTTCGTTGGCGTCACGGGCGCCAGGGAAGAGATATGGGCGTATGGTCTAAGGAATCCTTGGAGATTATCATTCGACCGCAAGAATGGGGCTCTGTGGATCGGAGACGTTGGCCAGGATAGTTTTGAAGAGGTCAACCTGGTCCGGAAGGGCCACAACTACGGCTGGAACACGCTCGAAGGCAGTCATTGCTTTTCGCCTCGCACCAACTGTGACTCCGCAAATACCGAGCCTCCGGTGCTCGAATACGGCTCGAATAAAGGCTGCTCGGTCATCGGCGGGTATGTTTACCGTGGAACCAAGATCCCTACGCTGGCCGGCGCCTACCTGTACGGCGACTATTGCTCCGGAGAGGTGCGCGGCTTCCGTTTCGAGAACGGCGAGGCGGTTGGCGACAAGTTGCTCGTGGATTCTGGCCTCAGAATCACGTCATTCGGCGAAGACCGCTCCGGAGAGATTTACGCTCTCACCCAACGCGGCCACATCTACCGCCTAATAGCTGAACGCTGAAAGCCAGTCGAATGCGGCCCGGTTGACGTGCCTGAGATGCCGCCCTATAGTCCGTGGCGGCAACCGGGGTCTCGAACACTCCGGCGACTCAAGAAACAGGAGCACGAATGTCCTATTTCCCTTTGACCAAGCACCAGTTGGACTGGCAGGAGCGCGCCAGAGACATCGCAGCCAAAGAACTGGCGCACCGCGCGGAAGAGACTGACCGCCTGGGCCGGTTTCCCACTGATTCCCTGGAGGCACTGAAGAAAGAAGGTCTCTGGGCGCTCCGGGTGGACAAGGAGCACGGCGGCCTGGGAGAAGACATGGTCACCACGTGCGTGATCGTGGAGGAGCTATCCAAAAAGTGCCCCTCGACCGCCATGTGCTACAAGATGCACCTGGAAGGCGTCGAGATACTCTCCCGCATCCCCACCGACTACCAGGTGAAGAAATTCATCGAACCCCTGGCCAGAGGCGAGGTGTTCTCAGCCGCGGCTGGCGGAGAGTCGGCCGGCGCTGGAGACGACTGGACGCCGGTGAACACCCTGGCTGCCATCACCAAGGTCCCGGGCGGCTACCAGATCGACGGCCTCCGCAAGGCTTATGTAACCTCGGCTGGGCACGTAAGCCACATCGAATTGCGCTGCCGGGTCGGCGAAGGCACACCCCAGGGCAGCGCCACCAAACTGTTCTTCGAGGAAGGCCAAGTCGACTGGGAGATCCTCGAGCCGTGGGACGGCCTGGGCATGCGCGGCAACAGCAGCTCACCGGTCAAGTATTCGGGTTTCGTGCCTGACGAGAGCCTTTTAGGCGCCGAGCACACAATCTTAAAAGACACAGACAAGTTCCTCCGCCCCATGCTGGGCCTCACCTACGCCGCAGCCTACCTCGGAATAGCTTCGGGGGCTTACGAGATCGCCTTGGAAGAGATGCCCAAGCAATACCGCAGTGGTCACCGGAGGCTGGACAACGTCATCTACCAGCGTCGCATGGCCGAGATGGGCACTCAGATCGAAGCAGCACGGGCGTTGATGCTTTCTGCTGCAATCATGTTTGATGAAGGCCGTAGCGACGACGACCTGCCCTACCTGCAAGCCAAGGTGAACTGCTCCGAGGCTGCCGTCCGGGTCACGTCGGACCTGATGACCTGCTTCACAGGCACGGCCTTCGCACGCCGGTCGCCCATCGAACGTTATTTCCGGGATGCCCGGGCTGGCTTGGTGATGGGCATGGCCAACGACGTCGCCTACCAGGTCATGATTCCCCTCATGTTCCCCGAGAGCTGATAGCTGCTGATAGCAAGCGGTCACGTAGTCACGGCTCTTATAAAAATTAAGAAAGGCACGGAGTGAAAATGGCAGAGAAACTGGTCGGCACGGCAGTTACCGGCAGCACCATCGCCGAGATCCAGCGAAAGATCCAACGTGCCGAGGAACTCGGCATTCACG
>CAVOAA010000042.1:0-18959 GCA_963693555.1 Dehalococcoidia bacterium
AGGGAACTTTAGGAACTCAACAACTTCTTGGAGTTCTTCTTTCGATTCTTCAACTCCAGCCACATCAGCGAAGGACACCGTTGGCTTGTTGAAGGTCATCATCTTGGCGCGGCTGCGCCCGAAACTCATGGTCTGGTTATTACTGCCCTGGGCCTGGCGCATCATGAATAGAATCAGACCGCCGAAGAATATCAGAGGCAGGAAATTCAGCATCAGACCGAGGAAGCTGCTCAGGCCGCTGGAGCCCTTGAACACAACCTCGACACCGGATGGTGGCCCCACGGCGACGCCGCTTTCGACCAGCAGGCCGAGGACGTCAGTATCGCGGCCAATGCGGCTGGTGAATCTATCGACACCGGCGGTGCTGGTCCCTCTAGGGAATACGGTAATCGTACGGCCGTCAATGACAATCTCTCGAATGTCATTGTTTTTAGCCATGGCGATAACCGTGGTGAGTGGTTCTTCACTGCGGGCGCCGAAGCTGGGCAACAACGTGTAGAAGATCACTATCACCCCGATGATTATCATCAGGTACACCATACTGTTGCGAAGCCACCGGTTGTTACCCATGTTTACCCCTTGATTCCAGTATCCAAACCCTACAGGTACTCCAACATTATATTATCGGAGTGAGCCTAAAAATGCAAAGCCGCCACGCTCAGATCGTATCGAGTCCGTTGATATGCGGGACCCGGCGATCGACCGGAATTTTCATCCCCGTTATATAACCCGTTAGATGAGTAGATGCATTACTCGTTCAATGGGTGCGGATTGCCCAATCTTGTTATAAACTTTCTCGTGCGGATCATCGCTGATCTTCGAAAGGGTGTCCGCTAAACATTACGCACACCAAGCCGAAATGGATGGGCGCTCGCGATTCAGACTTGCGATCTGATCGAAAAATCCGTCGGGCCGCTAGTCGGTTCGGCCTGAAGATAGAAATCAAAAGATAGAAGCCAAAAAACAGATACCAAAAACGGGGAAACATGGCAGAGTACGCACATCCTGAGTCACTGGTCAGCACTGATTGGGTGGCAGAACACGGATCCGACGACAACGTGAGACTGGTTGAAGTGGACGTTGATACGTCTTCCTATGACCAAGGCCATATCGCCGGCGCAGTGGGCTGGAACTGGCACACGCAACTCCAGGAGACCCTCAGCCGCGACCTGGTCAGCAAAGACGGCCTTGAGAAACTTCTGGGTTCGGCGGGTATCGACAACGGCACCACTGTCATACTCTACGGCGACAATAACAACTGGTTCGCCGCCTGGGCTTTCTGGCAGATGAAGTACTACGGGCATGACGCCGTCAAGCTGATGAACGGCGGTCGGGCCAAGTGGGAAGCAGAGGGCAAACCTCTGACCACCGCCGCCGCCAACCCCGGCAGCAAGTCCTACACGGCCAAAGCCCCCAACGAAGACATCCGGGCCTACCGTGACCAGGTCTTGAGCAAGGTCGGCGCAGGCAGTATCAACTTGGTTGATGTCCGCGCACCTGCCGAGTACAGCGGCGAGCTGCTGGCTCCCGAAGCTCTTCCCCAGGAGGGCGCCCAGCGCGGCGGGCACATCCCCGGTGCAGCCAACGTTCCTTGGGGGCAGGCTGTTGCCGAAGACGGCACTTTCAAGACGGCAGACGACCTCCAGGCCCTCTACGGCGGGAAGGGGATCGACGGCGGCAAAGAGACCATCGCTTACTGCCGGATCGGCGAGCGGTCGTCACACACCTGGTTCGTTTTGACCCAGCTTCTGGGACACAGCAACGTCCGCAACTACGATGGCTCCTGGACCGAGTGGGGCAGCATCGTGGGCGCACCCATCGAGAAGGGCTAACGAGTAGATTCTCGAAACCAGGACACTGGAATCGCAAGAAGGGCTGCATCACTGCAGCCCTTCTTTTTTACTAAAATTTAAACAATCTGGTCGCCCTGAAACGCTCGATCAGCGCATTCGGCTAAAGGTTTCGGCGTATCTCCGCGGCGATACTTTCGAAGTCTTCGTCTGAAGGCTCAAGCCTGGGGAATTCGGATTCCCAGATCGTCTTTTTCGGTTCCGGGTCGGTCGCGCGGCGGACGACCATGTGCCAATGAAGGTGGGGGACCGTATTTCCGAATAGCCCGTGGTTCAACTTGATGTCCGGAAACGTTTTCTCCAGGGCCAGGGCCAGCCGTGAAGCATCGTCGACGTATCTGTGTTGCTCTTCCGGAGGCAATTGGTGTAACTCGGTCACGTGACCCTTATAAACCAAGATTGAAGAGCCTCGGAAGAACTGCCAGTCCTTGTTCATGATGGCCGTGGAAACGCCCAACTCGGCTATCTTGCGTGGATATTGGCTGCCCTTCTGGGCGAATATCGGGTCCTGGCACATGAAACAATTCGCATCGGTGGTCATAGGATTCCTTCAGCTTTAGATTTTCCGGTCTTGCAATTAAGAAAATATGGTCCAAAGGGGTCTACATAATTGACCCGTTTAGGGCTCACCATCCCGTTCTATCGGGGTGATGATGGGTATATGAACAACTTCAGAGATTCGGTATCGACATCGATCGGAAACTTCGCACTGGTCGTTTGTCTGGCAGCGGCCACCGTTGTTTTCGTATCCATCGCTCTAACCGCCGGTTGGGCGCTCCGGTTCTATCAAAGTGTGCGGCCCGTTTCCGAAGCAACTCAAATCACCCAGACGCGCCAAGGTTAACCGAAACCACGGCATCTTTGGTCTTTCTTAACTCGCGAAGTTAGGCCAGTAACCGGGCGCCATATCCATTGGGGTCAAAAGCATCGATGGAATCCGGTGCAGCCACCCGCATCGACCGCATCACCCCCGCATCGTTCAAAACCTCTGCGATGCGTTCCGCTACTTCCGACGGACTCCCCCCCAGATGAACGGTATTCTCTCCATCTTTTGCGTACATCTCAGCAGCGCCTACATCAGGATGTAGGATGGGGATGCACCCACAGGCCAATGCCTCTATCGGCGGTACTCCAAGGCCTTCATACAAAGATGGGAACAGCAACATGCTGTGGTCCAGATAGAGTCGGCAGAGCCTTTCTTCACTGATCGCCTCGACGATCTCAACACCGGGCAGCATTTCTTGAGCCATCCGTTTGCTACCTTCGCCCCGGCACCAGATCGAGATGGTCGTCTCGGGACGAATCTTCAAGAGATTCTGAAGTATCTCCCCGCCGGACGGCCCGGACTGAGGGTCTTTCCAGAACAGCAGAACATCTTGTCTGGGTTTTTCGAGGTCGATGTTGTCTCGCTGACTCCATATCGGGTGCGAGATCGGCCCTGGCACCAGCGCAGGACTCGGAACGTGGTCGGCCACCTCATCCCCAGTGAACCTCGACGAGATTACTATCTTTCCCTGGAACGATTCCCGCATCGACCTGAAGGTCTCTTTGTGCCCGTGGATGTCTTCTTCAGGGTGCCAAAGTAGGTAGACCTGGCGTTCCTGGGGGAATTTGTCACGGTATTCGTGTACCTGGGCGATGGTGTGGACTATCAGACGATCGAACCCGCGCAGTTGCCTCTTTGATGCCTTGCGGGCTACGAACCGCACGGAGATTCTGTCGCCTACTCCAGACTCGTCCAACAGGTCTTGGAAGCTGAAGCGGCGCTTTTTCGCCCAATCCCGGGCCGATAGTAAGGCAGATTTGATCCAAGACAAGCGTCTCTTACCTAAGACAACGCTGTAATAATAGTACGGTAGGACCGGTAGGAATATGGTTACATCGTGCCCGTTACGGGCTAGGTCGATGGCAGCGATGGCAGCGATCTTTTGCGGTCCGCCCAGGATGTTGACCGGGAGCACCATGGCCACCGGTTTGGAATCAGACATCGGGCCGGTCTATCCTGGCCAAGCCGACTGCAAAGATCGGCGCTGCGTTCATATCCCTTGACCCCTAACCCTGCTCCTTCGCGATCGCCAGGCTGGTCCGCCAATAATTCAACAGGTCTTTCAGAGTTTCCTTGAACGGAATCAGCGGTTCCCAACCCGTGAGATTGCGGAAGACGGTGCTGTCGCCGCAGAGCAACGGCACGTCGGACGGTCTCATGCGGCTAGGGTCTTGTTGGATGTCGATCTTCGCCGATGACATCGACAGCAGATAATCTAGGACCTCTCGGATGGCCCAGGGTATTCCCGAAGCGAGGTTATAAACCTCTCCGGGTTGGCCTTTTTCCAAGGCGAGCCAATACCCTTTCACGATGTCTCGAACGTCGCAGTAATCCCGTTGGGCCTCCAGGTTACCAACGTAGACCACCGGCGGTCGCGCTTCGGTCTCAATCTCGGCTATCTGCAGGGCGAAGTTGGATTCCACAAACACTGACCCTCGTCTTGGCCCGGTGTGGTTGAACGCTCTGGTGCGGATGATTTTCATCCCATAAGACTGATGATATTGGTACCCCAGCATGTCCTGAGTAACCTTGCTCACGGCGTAGGGACTCAAGGGACGGAGAGCCGCAGTCTCGGGGACCGGGGTTTCTTCGGGCGGAGTGTAGCCGTATTCCTCGCTGGAGCCTGCGATCTGTATCAGCGGGTCAAGGTCGTTTCTGCGGATAGCTTCAAAAAGGTTGACCTGGCCAACGATATTGTTGGCTAGAGTCTCTTCAGGGGCTTGCCACGAGGCTGGAACATAGCTCTGCGCGGCCAGGTGGAACACCATATCGGGCTTGGACTCTTGGATCAGAGAGTTTACCGATGAAGCGTCTTTGAGTTCACATTCGATCAGCTTTACTTGATCTTTTATCTGAGTGATGTTTTCCATGCGGCTACGCCACCGAAAAGATCCGTATACTTCGGCATTTTGGCTCAGGGCGTATTCCGCTAAATGGCTACCCACGAATCCGGTTATACCGGTGATCAAGATTCTCATAGAACCGCTAGGCCCTCCAAAAGCCGACTTTGCTAAAAGGTCCGAGTCGCTCGCTGAATATGTCCCAAATCGTGAGCGTCTTTGGACCCGGAATAAATATCGTCTGATTCATTTCCGCATTGAGTACCAGGTAAAGGCAAGCCTATGACGCCCTGGCCAGTCTCGCCGGAACCCAGCTTGAGTTTCATCTCTCAGCGTAACGCATATTATATAGCCCAAGCGCCGGTGTCAGCTTTGATATCGGTAGGGTTTTTGGCCGATACCAGACAGTGCCAGCAATACCGGCTAATACCCGCTAATGCCAGTTAATGAACACAGCCTGTAGAGAGAATCGCGCTGGAACGTATATTATAATTCTGCTCAGCCGGGTTAGCTGGATTTCGAGGACTTAGAAGATGGCGCAGGCAGCGGAGAAACGGGCTGAAGAGCTGCGGCGGGTGATCAACACCCACAACCATAGCTATTACGTGTTAGATGACTCAACTATCTCCGACGCGGAGTATGACCGTCTATTGCAAGAACTGCGGGGCCTGGAAGCAGAACACCCCGAGTTGTTGACGCCGGATTCGCCGACGCAGCGGGTGGGTGGCGCGCCTGCTGACGGCTTCACTCAAGTTGTACACTCCGCGCCCATGCTCAGTCTGGGCAATGCTTTTAACCGAGAGGACCTGGAGAACTGGCTGCGGCGCACAAAGGGTCTCGTTGATGATGTGGATTTCCAGCTGGTTTGTGAGTTGAAGATCGACGGCTTGGCCGTGAACCTGACCTACGAAAACGGCGTGTTCATCCAGGGCGCCACCCGCGGCGATGGGGCCGTCGGCGAAGATATCACCCAGAACCTCCGGACCGTAAAAACCATCCCCCTTTCGCTGCTGGATGGAGCGCCGGACCGCTTGGAAGTACGCGGCGAAGTCTACCTACCCATCCCCGAGTTCCTGCGGATGAACGAGGAACTGGCCGCCAAGGGCGAGCAGCTCTACATGAACCCCAGGAACACGGGCGCCGGCAGCGTCCGGAACCTCAACCCGCAGGTGACCGCATCCAGGAACATGGAGATATGGGTGTATTCACTGACCGGAAACGGAGCAGGCACCCAGGCGGGCGCACCCCCGGCTGCCGCCGGGCACTGGGAGGCGCTGGAATGGCTGAAGGGCCTCGGGTTCAGGATCAATCCCCACAACCGGCTCTGCGACACGATCGATGAAGTCATCGAGTTCTATGACCACTGGGTTGAGGCCCGGCACGACCTGCCCTACGAAGCCGACGGCGTGGTCGTGAAAGTCTCATCGCTGGCCCTGCAAGATATTTTGGGGGTCGTTGGCCGGGAGCCGCGTTGGGCCATAGCCTACAAATTCCCCGCCGAGCAGGCCGTCACTGAATTACTAGCAATCGAGGTAACGGTGGGCCGGACCGGCAGCCTGAACCCTACCGCAATATTGAAACCGGTGGTGGTCAGCGGTGTGACGGTGGAGCACGCGTCCCTACACAACGAGGAGGATATCCACCGCAAGGACATCCGAGTCGGCGACACGGTAACCATCGAACGCGCCGGAGACGTCATACCTCACGTCCTTGGCCCAGTCTTGGAAAATCGGCCCAAGGGCGCGCGGAAATTCAAGATGCCATCGCGGTGCCCTTCCTGCGGCACGGCGATCGTCAAACCGGAAGACGAAGCGATGCACCGCTGTCCCAATACCTCGTGCCCGGCACAGTTCTTTGAGCTCCTCAAGCATTTCGTGAGCAAGGGCGCGATGGACATCGACGGTCTGGGTGAGCAGTGGTGCCGTATCTTGATCGACAAGGGCCTCGTCACCGACCTGGCCGGCCTCTACACCCTGCAGAAAGACGATCTGCTGGAATTGGACCGCATGGGTGACAAGCTGGCGACCAGGATCATGGCCAACATCGAAGCCAGCAAGCAAAAACCCCTGGCCCGGCTGCTGTTTGCCATGGGGATAATCCATGTGGGCTCAGAGGTCGCCGAACTGCTGACCCAGGCCTACAACAGCGTTGATGAGATCGCCGCCGCCACGGAAGAAGAACTCGCGGAGATACCCGGCATCGGCCCCAAGATCGCGACCAGCATAGCGTCCTACTTCCAAGTGGACGTCAACAAGTCGGTGGTCGAGAAACTACGCACGGCCGGCGTAAACATGAAACAAGAACCGAGGCCAGTCGTCAGCACCGAGAGCCTGCCTCTAGCGGGAAAGACGTTCGTCGTCACCGGCACGCTCTCGGCGTTCTCCAGGAGTGAGTCTGAGTCTAGGATCAAAGACCTGGGCGGAAAGATCACATCGTCGGTCACCAAGAATACCGATTACCTGGTGGTGGGCGAGGCTCCCGGCTCCAAATTAGCCGCAGCTGAGCGGCTGGGCACTGAAATATTGGACGAAGAAAAGTTCGTCGACCTGCTGGCCAATCCCCCGGTGGAGGCCGACGGTTGAGCTTGTCGTTGGACAGAAAAGTCGTGGAAGACCCCTCGCCTTGGGCTGAGTTTTTCCCGATTGATGCCGTCACGCCCATCACAGCGGTCCATCGGGGCATCGAATACCGGGGTGAAGTCGTTCGCGCGGCGCGGTGGTCGGCGAGTCTTGGCCAAGCACCAAGGGATGGTTCTTACTTCAAGATCGTTCTGCTGCAGAGCAGCCCTAAACTTGGTCTGCAACCCACGCTGGACCGGAATACTGCCGTCTGTGTTCCAGCGTCGCGTTCCGGAAGTCAGACCCAGCGGATCATAGGGGAGATTACCGCCGCCAAGCGGGCATCCTACCTAACCCGGCGTGATGTGGATGCGGCAGCCATCAACAGCGCTCTCAGAGAACGTCAGGACGACCTTGAAAACCTATTGGTTGAAGAAGAGTCGGCCCGGTTCGCCAAGGGCAGCATCCTTGTGCAGGACGGACCAGGCCCGGAGCTTGTTGACGTCTACGCCGGAGATGACCCTGCTGACTGGATGGAGAACTTGGCCGGTTGGCTCTTGGCGCGTCGTTATCCCAGACTGCCCGTCGATACTTGTGTTTTGGACCAGCCGGTCACCGAGGATGACGTAGCAGAGATTTTCGAGTCCATCTTCGATCGGTCAGGCGGCAATCCGGCGTTCCTTGTCGCGTTGGGCCTGGCATCCCCCGATACCAACAGCGCCTACGACCCTTCCCGCTGTCCGGTGTTCCAATTGGTGCGGGATAAGATGGGCGGGGGTGCGTCCGACTTCGGGGAACTCCACAAATACTTGTCAGATGAGATTGGACTGACCGGCCAGTTGGCCTCCCTGTTTCTGGTGCTGTTCGTCAGCTATGAAAGCCCCGAACACCCCGAAAGCCCCGAAAGCTCCGAACGCCCCGAGTATCAGATCTCTTTGAAGAACCATGCTGAGATCACCATGGTGGATGGCGGGCAATTCTTCGGCACGAGACTGACCCCTGACTTGATTCCACTGATAGCGTGGGATGAGCACTTGGCGTCCAAGGCTGCGTCCATCGCCCCGGCCTCTGAGCCATCTTTTGACGACGTAAAACACCACCTGTCGGTCCTGTGCCCCGAATCGATGTCCTGCCCGCAGGACTCGGTCAACCAAGTGTTGGCCAGCCACCTGGTATTCATCGGCGGGCAGATCGCGATAGCCCGACAGATAATGGATTTATTTGACGCCGAATTCTCAGTTGAACTGGAACAAGCCCTCCACAGGTTGAGACGGGTCTCTGGGGTTGGATATGCCAGGATATATCACTCGATCCGGACCACCTACTCCTCGCTCTTTGACCTGAGAGACGACCTTGAAACGGTGCGGGAATTGGCCTCGCTGCAGAATGACGCGGAAGAGATATTCCGGGCCAGGACCTACATCGCTGAGGCCCAGGTACCGGCGGCGGATTTTCCCAATCTGGCCGTGGACCGGGATACCCTGCTCACCGGGCTTGCGCCGGCACGGTTGGTACCCGCCAAGAGCAGAGGTTGGAGCGCCATCGCTCGGGATGCAGCGGCGTTCAAGCTCAGGTACATCCAGGCCTACCGGGACCATCACCAAAGGTTCCATGACGAGTTGCCAGGGTTTCAGTCTGAATTGATGACGGCCAAGAAAAAATCGGCTGCGTTGGGGCTGTTGAACACGCTGGTCGAATTGGGTGAACCCACCGGGACTGCCCTGGATGAAGGTTTGGCCGCCTTGGTTACCGGGCCCAGCCCATGCTCGCAGCAGGGAAACGACCTAGATCTTTCCGGCGATTCAAGTTGCCGGGAGTGCCGTATCAGTCTGTTACAGCACGTCCCCTCTGCCGAGTTGGCCAGATTGGCGCCGCAGGTTGACATGGCTCTGGGTGGCAAGACCCAGGAGCTTAGCAGGTGTCTGGTGGAGAAAGCCCTGGCTGGCCACGCTGGCGAAAAGTGGCAAGAGTTCCTGCAGATAGTCCAGGCCAGCGAGCTTTCTTCTTTGGCCAACACCCTGGACAATGACTTGATCGTGTTCATAAAACAGGTATTGGATTAAAGATGCTCATCGTTGTTGGCCTGGGCAACCCCGGCACGCGCTACACCTCCACCAGACACAATGTCGGATTCCGGTTCATCGATCTCATGGCGAAGCGGGCCGACATCAAACTAAACGACCGGCGCGCCAAGGCAGTACTGGGGCAAGGCCGGATCGCAGGTCAGGATGTGGTGCTCGCCAAGCCCCGCACCTTCATGAATAACAGCGGAGAGGGCATAGATTATCTGTTGGCCCGGTTTGGCGGCCGCCCGTCCGATCTATTGATCGTGTACGACGAGATGGCCCTTCCGACCGGCCGCATCAGGCTCAGGGTGGCGGGCAGTCATGCCGGGCACAACGGGATCCGGTCCATCATCTCGGCCGTACAAACAGAGGGATTCTCGAGATTGCGGATCGGAGTTGGACAACCGCCCCAGGGCGCCGATTCCATACCGCATGTCCTCGGTAAGTTCAGTAAAGAAGAAGAGCCGCTTGTAGCGCAGGCGGTCCAAGACGCTGTCGGGGCGGTACAATGCATCCTCGAAGAGAACATCGACATTGCGATGAACCGCTACAACGTCATCGGAAATTAAGCCGGTGGTCGCCTAGATTACCTCTAGACCTCATTCACTGATTCTTCAGCCATCCTTTGCATCTGCTGGTCTAAGCCGTAAATGAAGAGATTTATTTCGTTGGGGCTACTTCTGTTGAGCGCCGGGCTGCTTGCCTGTTCCGGCTCGACCCCTGTTGCGCCGACAGCTAACTCTCAACCGACCGAACAGACCGACCCGAACACACTTCCGCCCGACAACCGGGCGACTGTCACACCGGAACCCCCGGCCAAGGTCCTCCCAGCCCACAATGAGCCCAATAAGGCCAGACAATTCATCGACGCCCCGGACCGGGACCTCTTCCGGTTGACCAGAGAATTGGTGCCGGGCAGCGGTGATATCTCGAGGACCATTGCCGGCGACGCCACGGAATTTTCGGTGGGCCGCACCGATACCTTCTGGTTGGTGGACCTGGCTAGCACCAAGACCTACCAGAGGGAATTCCGGCTGGCCCTGGTTACGCCCCACGCTTATTGGTACGTTGAGGACGGTCTGGACGTTAGTGCCTCCGGCCTCGAGCGATTGGCCGCCCGGTTTGAAGAGGACATCTATCCGGTGCTCACCCAGGTCTTTGGCAGCGAATGGAACCCCGGTATAGATAATGACCCTCGCCTGAACATCCTGAATGCCAGGCTGAGCGGTGTTGCTGGCTATTTCAGTTCGACCGACGAATACCCAACCAGCGTCCGGCCCCGGAGCAACCAGCGGGAAATCATCTACGTCAACGCCCTTAGCGTACCTCCGGGCGGACTCAACTACGACCAGGTCCTCGCCCATGAATTACAGCATGCCATCCACTGGAACGCCGATGCCTCTGAAGACACCTGGGTGAATGAAGGCCTGGCGGAACTGTCGTCCAGTATCGCGTTGGAGTCCACATTCTCTATTCGGCAGTTCCTCCGGGGCTCTCCGATCTCATTGATCAACTGGCCCACATCTTCCGTTGGGAGCATCAACAACTACGGCGCCGCATCACTCTTCATGCACTTCCTCACCGAGCACTACGGCGGGCAGGATGACCTCAGGGACCTGCTGGCCCAACAGAAAGACAGCATCGCCGGCATTGACGAGTATCTGGAAGATAAGGGATATGATGCGCGGTTCGAGGACGTGTTCAGACAATGGGCGGCCGCCAACATCCTGGATAGGGACCTAGACCCGGGCCACGCGATAATGGGCTATGACGACCTCGATGTGGGGGCTAACGTATCCAAGAGCATCAGCGGGTTCAAAGAGACGGAGTCGGAGATACCCCAATATGCCGTGGAGTACATCGAGCTAAGGTCTATCACCGAGCCGTTCGATCTGTCTTTCAAAGGGCAAACCACGACCGAGCTACTTCCGATCGACGTGGGTCCGGCCGGTTGCTGGTGGAGCAACTCAGGCGATTCTATCGACTCCACCCTGTCTCACCGGTTTGAGATTCCAATCGGCGCCACCGCAGTCTTGGAATATGAGATCTGGTATGAGATCGAAGAAGATTGGGACTACGTCTACGTGGAGGCCTCGGTCGATGGCGGAAATACCTGGCAGATACTTGAGACGCCCGTGACGACTCCCGAAAACCCCATCGGAAACGGCTTCGGTCCGGGCTACACCGGCAAGAGCGATGGCTGGCTGACCGACTCGGTCGACCTGTCTTCGTTCGCCGGAAAAGATATCTGGGTTCGGTTCCAATACGTAACCGATGACGCCATCAACGCTGCCGGCGCCTGTTTCCGAAACCTGACCATCTCATCACCCGAAGTGGTTGCGGCTGATGAGGGATGGGAAGCTCAGGGGTTCGTGTTCACCGACGACTTGGTACGGCAGTATTTCCAGGTCCAGTTGATAACTACGGGAGAAAACCCTGCGGTGCGTCAGCTGACTTTGAACGACGACAACGAGGGTAAATTTTTGGTCCAGCCGCCGGAAGACGGAGAACGGTTGATCGTGGCGGTGGGTTCGTTGGCTGAGAAGACGAGGCAACCAGCCAGCTACACCTTGAGCCTAACGCCTGCGGACTAGAGAATAGGTAGATAGCGCGAGGACTCGTAATTCGGTTTTCTAAAGAATAGGTAGATAGCGCGACGACTCGGAGTCAGGTTTTTCTAGAGAATGGGTAGATAGCGGCCAATCTCGTAGTCAGTGACCGTGGCCCGGTATTCGTCCCATTCCATGGTCTTGTTCTGTATCACGCTGTGGAGGATGTGTTCGCCCAGCGATTCCCGAAGTAAATCGCTTCCCTCGGCCAAGGATAAAGCCTCTCCCAGACTGCCGGGCAACGCCATGATCCCCTTGGACTGACGCTCCTCAGGTGACATAGCGAACACGTTGCCTTCCATTGGCGGCGGCACCGGGTATTCGTTCTCGATTCCCTTGAATCCGGCAGCCAGCATCACACTGAATGCCAGATAGGGATTGCAGGCTGGGTCCGGAGCGCGGTATTCCACCCTCATGGAACTCTCGTATCCAGGCTTATGGGCCGGTACACGGATCAGGTCAGACCGGCTGATGTGGGCCCAAGATATGAACGCTGGAGCCTCGAACCCTGGTACCAGACGCTTGTATGAGTTGACCCATTGGTTGGTGATCAGGGTGATCTCCGGAGCGTGGTGCAGCAGACCGGCGATGAACCTTTTGCCCGTGATGGACAGTTGGTGTTCGTCGTCCGCATCGAAGAACGTGTTCTTGTCGCCCTGGAATAAGGACTGATGGATATGCATGCCCGAGCCGTTCATACCGGAGATGGGCTTGGGCATGAAGGTGGCGTAAGCCGAAGCCAATTGGGCCAATTCCTTGATGACCAGTCTGGCCGTCATGACGTTGTCGGCCATCGTCAGAGCGTCGGTGTATTGCAGGTCTATCTCGTGCTGGCTGTGGGCGCCTTCATGGTGGGAATACTTGACCGGAATACCCATGTCGGCCAGGTTCAAGACCGTGTCCCGCCGAAGGTCCGCCGCCGGATAGCTGGATACCTGGTCGTAGTACCCCTGCTGGTCCAGGGGTTCTGGCGTTTTGGAGTCTCTCAGATAGAAGAACTCCAATTCCGGCCCCACATAGTAGGTGTACCCGTTTTTTGCCAGGCGTTCCAGGTTGCGTTTGAGGGCGTAGCGGGGGTCGCCGATGAACGGCTCGCCCCGGGGAGTGCGTATGTCGCAGAACATCCTGGCCACTGCGTTCTGGCGCGGACGCCAGGGCAACAGGGTGAACGTGGTCGGGTCGGGGAAGGCGCGCATGTCGCTTTCATCGATGCGGGCGAAACCCTCGATGGCCGCGCCGTCGAATCCCACGCCCTGTTCAATGGCGTCTTCTAGGTCTTCCACCGTGATGGCAAACCCCTTCAGATGCCCCAGAATGTCGGTGAACCACAGGCGGATGAACTTAACATCATTCTCCTGTGCCATGCGTACCACGAAGTCTCTCTCCGCAGCCCGCTCTCCGTCCATGTGCTTCCTCCACGCGAATGCCTGCGCGCGAATGCCTGCGCGCGAATGCCTGTAATCACTAAGTATAGCGGTTTATTTCGGCCCTGGTTCTTGGTTTCTGCCGGCTGTGCCGGTAACCAAATGGGCGGGGCCGGCTAGACCGCCAACCCCGCCCATTCATGTTGCCGTTTGATCGAGCCGGTCGGCTATGGCTCGTAGGCCTGCTCTCCGTGCTCGGATATATCCAGTCCCATGTTCTCACTCTGTTCATCGGCGGCGAGGCCAATGGTGAACTTGATCGCATACAAGATGATT
The DNA here is from genome assembly GCA_963693555.1 of Dehalococcoidia bacterium. Lineage (GTDB taxonomy): Bacteria > Chloroflexota > Dehalococcoidia > Lucifugimonadales > UBA3495 > UBA9611. The sequence goes on from CAVOAA010000042.1 coordinate 13,670, forward strand.
CCGGTAACAACGAAAGACCAACCGAACGAAGCACCGATACCAATGATCTGGTTGAGGATCTGTTCGCCGCGGCTGACGCCGTCTCCCAGAGCGGCGTAGCCCACGCCGACGAAGAGACCGGTGGCCAAGGCTCCCCAGATGCCGCCAACGCCGTGGACTCCAAATACAGCCAAGGCGTCGTCAACTCTGAGTTTCAGCAAGAACTTGACCATGCTGTAACAGATCACGCCGGCCACCGCTCCTATTATCAGGGCAGGCATCGGGCCGACGAAACCGGCGGCCGGCGTGATGGCCACCAGACCGGCCACTGCTCCGGACGCGGCTCCAACCGCGCTGGGCTTTTTATCGATGAGCCAGGACATGAACAACCAAGACATCATGGCTGCGGCAGCTGCTGTGTTGGTCACCACAAACGCGTTGGTGGCAACACCGTCCGCGGCCAGGCTGCTTCCGGCATTGAAGCCGAACCAGCCGAACCATAGCAGGGCAGCGCCCAGAACGACCATCGGTACGTTGGCCGGTCCCATGGGTTGTTCCGGGAACCCGATCCTGCGGCCAATGATGAGGGCCGCGACCAATGCTCCGGCGCCGGCGCTGATGTGCACCACAGTGCCTCCGGCGAAGTCCAAAGCGCCCAGTTCACCCAGCCAACCTCCGCCCCAGACCCAGTGGGCCAGCGGAGCGTAGACGATGGTCACCCACAAAACGATGAAGATACACAGCGCGCTGAATTTCATGCGCTCGGCAAAAGCGCCTGTTATCAAGGCCGGGGTGATAATGGCAAACATGGCCTGGAAGATCATGAATGCTTGATGCGGGATCGTGTCCGAATAGGGACCCGCTTCGTCGGCTGAAACACCGTTCAGACCGAACCACTGCAGGTCTCCGATGAGATTCCAGCCTCCAACATCGTGGCCAAAGGCCAAGCTGTAACCCCACAAGACCCACACTATCCCCACCAATCCGATAGATACAAAGCTGTACATGATGGTGGAAACGATGTTTTTCTTGCGGACCAGTCCCCCGTAGAAAAACGCCAATCCCGGCGTCATCAGCAACACTAGAGCCGATGCCGTCAGGACCCATGCCGTATCCCCTGAACTAATCATTCCTACACCGCCTTCGTTTTTTTTGAGACAAAGAACAATCCATGCAGCCGCGAATGGCGAATAGCATGGATCGTTTAGCTCAAGTTATGGCCTGCGGCGAACCGGCCCTAGCCCGGCCGCAAGTTCGATAGTGATTTACTTGAGTGATTTACTTGCGAATCAACAACTTAGGAAGAACCACCCACATCCCGAACAGTCCCACAAAGGCTCCCGCTGCTACCAGTGCAATCATCAGTCGTTTCCTCCGGTTAAGTGTTAGCCCTAGTTTGCATTCGATTTGTTACAGAGAAATATCGTAGTTGTTAAATGTTTGTTACATCCGACGGGCTTCAGGCACGGATGTTTCGGACGCGGGGGAACAACTTGTTAACTTCTATATTCGCCCATCCTGATAGGCAAGACCAGCTAGATAAGACCGGAGACTTCTGACAGAGGAACGACGGACCCCCTGACGGAAGTCTCCGGTCTAAACCGGCCCTTACGGGCCTCAGGTTTGGATAATGTCCTGGTTAATCGTCACCGTAGGCAGGGATGCCGTGTTCCGATATGTCCAAGCCTTCCAGCTCCTCTTCTTCCGTGGCACGGACGCCCATGGAGACCTTGAGCAGCAGGAACAGAGCGAAACCGGTCACCAGACCCCAGGCCATGACCACTCCCATGCTGATCAACTGGGATATGATCTGCTTGCCTTCTCCGACAACCAGGCCTTCCACTCCATTGTTGCCGTTGGCGAAGATACCCACCGCCAGCAGACCCCACAGTCCGGTCACTCCGTGGACCGAGATAGCGCCCACCGGGTCGTCTATCTTGAATACCCGCTCAATGACAATCAAAGAGGCCATCATGATTGGGGCTGCGATGGCGCCGATGACCACTGCCGACCACGGTTCCACAAACGCTGCGCCCGCGGTGATGCCCACCAGCCCAGCCAGTGCGCCGTTACAGGCGATCAAGATGTCGGTCTTGCCAGTGCGCACCAGTCGGATGTACAAGGCGACTATCGATCCTGTTGCTCCGGCCATCAGAGTGTTGATGGCATTCAGACCGATCGAGTCGCCGGTGTTGATGTTGAACCCGAACCAGCCAAAGAACAGGATGAATGTTCCAATGACCACGTAGCCGACGTTATGCCCGGAGATCACGTTGGATGACCCGTCGGGATTGAACTTGCCGATCCGCGGGCCGACGACCACCGCACCCGCTAGGGCTACGAAACCACCCACAGCGTGTACCACGCCAGAACCGGCGTAGTCAGCCGCCGCCGGCAGGTCGATCTCGCTCAGTTGAGACAACCAGCCTCCGCCCCAGACCCAGTGTCCGTAGAGCGGGTAGATGATGGCGCCAATGATGAAGCTATAGGCCAGATAAGCCTGAGTCTTGGTCCGCTCGGCCACTGCACCGGCCACGATGGTGGCGGCGGTCCCGGCGAAGACCATCTGGAAGACGAAGTCTACATAGGTCTGTCCGTCCGCAGCGTCGGTCAAGAAGTAGTTGGTATTGCCGGCGATACCAAGCTCCGACGTTCCCCACATCAGGGCGAAACCGAAAGCCCAGAAGGACAGCGACGCGATGGCGAAGTCCATGAAGCTCTTGGTCATGTAGTTGGTTGTGTTCTTGGCGCGGATCAGTCCTGCGCCAAGAAAGGCGAACCCCGCCTGCATGAAGAACACCAAAAATGCGCCCAGCATCCAAATGATGTTGGCGCTCTGGTCCAGCTTGTCTGCGTCCGAGGTGATGTCCTGGGCAAAAGCCACGCTGTACCCGGTGATCATCGCAACAGCCACCAACCCGGCGACGGCGAAGGGTAATGACCTTCTTAATATGCGTGCGCCGTTGGATTGCGGCGCCGTCTCGACTAACATTCTTGCCTCCTTGTCCCCAAAGGGGTTTTGAAAGCTAGTCTACGAGGCGGATATTTCCTGCGAGTTTCGGAATTGTTACGTGGCTGTTTCTTGTTTGTTAACCATTTATTACGACGATGTTACACATGAGTTACGAAACCCGCATCACACGCTTGAGAACGAGCCCAAGTGGATTCCGGCAAACGCCGTGCTCTTAGGACGATCTCAATCAATAAACGCTAGTTAACCCAGGGAGACCGGTCTGAACCTGGCAAACAGGAGGCATTCGCCAGTCCCTAAAGAGACGCACTAGAGAAACGCGCTAAAGAGACGCGCTGATTACCCTTCCGAAGCTCGGCCGTATGTGACCTCGAAATAAGTCTGGTTCCGGTCCCGGTGATGAGGTATGACAACGACACTCATAGAAAGAGCGGCTGCGAAGTCATCCAGCGACTTCTGCGGTTCGGCAATGATGCGATACAGAACGCCCCGGTTCACGCGGTACCTGGCATTCGTGGGATCAAGCTCGATGGCAATGTTGAAATCCGGAAGGGCAGACTCGTAATCAGCGACGCTCGCGTAGATCTTGGCCCGGGAGTTGTAAAACCGTGCATGATTTGGGTTGATCCTGGTCGCCTCGTCCAGATGGGATATGGCCAACTCGTGCTTTCCAAAGAATGCGTACATCTCTCCGAGGTCAACAAAAAGGTCGACCGTGGATAGGACGAAATCGTCCCAGTTTTCAAGAAGCTCCTTGGCAGTGTCTTCCTGGCCCAAGGCAATCAGAGACTGGCCGCGGACCAGGTGCGCCAATCCGATGCTCGGGTTCAGCTCAATAGCTCTCTCCGCAAACTCGAGAGCCTTTTCATACTCTTCGATATTTCTCGAGTATTCGGCCAGATAAGCATGGACCAAGCCGAGTTGAGGGGTTGCAGCCAGCTCCGCGAACAACGACTGATTGGCGCCGTAGTAGTCGCCGAATTTAAGCCGCGCATATCCCCGATTCAGCCTGACCTCAGCGACGGTAAGCCCCAGGGCGTGACTCCGTTCGATATCGCTATTAGCTGATACTGCATCTCCCAACTCGAGATACGCCAGCCCTCTGAAATAGTGGGCAGCGGCGTCTTGCGGGTTTTGATCGATGACTCGGTCAAAGTATTCAACGTCGAGGCCAACGCCCAATCCGTCGTTGATCCGGCGGATCAGTTCTAAGGCAACCTGCATATCTCCTCTCAGCGAGATGCCGCGCTTCAGGCTCACCAACGCTTCATCTGGCCTTTCGAGTTCCATCAACGCCAGCCCCATGAGGGACAAGGCGCGAGAGGACTGGGAAGAATCTCCGGTAACTCCCAATGACCATTCCAGGTGCGACAGAGCTTCTTCGGGCTGGTTGATGTAGATCAGCGACTCAGCCAGGTCATTTCGAATCGACCAGGAATCCAGCACCAAGGTGGCGGCAATCCTGTATGAGTCGACTGCGGATTCGCTCAATTGCAGATTGAACATGGCGTTGGCGGCGGCCAGCCTAGCCCGGTAATTAAACGGCTGCTGCCTGACCGCCTCCAGGTTTGATCTGAGACTCTCAAGGCCAAGGCACACCAGATAGGGCTGTTCGTCCTGTGCGTTGCAGACAGGTTCGGTCGCTACTTCGGGCTGAAATTGATAGGCCAAGAAGATGTTGGCACGGTTGTTGTAATAACTGGGTACGCCAGGGGCCAATTCTATGGCCCGATCAAGGTACTCGATCGTAGTTGTAAAATCGCCAGCCCTAAAATGCTCAAGAGCCTGACCCTCAGCGATCGAAGCCCGAACGTAATTCACACTCTTTTCCCAGGTGACAACCCCGATACCGCCAAACAAGAATGCTACTACTGCCAGCCTGAAGATCATTCCGGTTGCCATCGACTGCGATGCAGAGGCCCTCGATGCTCGGCGCCGGTCTCTGCGGCTAAGCGGCTCGGAAGGCCCGTCCGCCTGAGCGCCAGCGGTTTCCTGTTGTTCGGTATCTAGATTCACCAATGCGGCGAACAGGCCGAAGATCACCCAAAGTATCGTGAGGTCGGAAACCCGGGCCACGCCGACCATCATTTCCAAGAGCCGCCCAAAAACGATCGCGGTCAGCCCGAACAATAGCATCGGATACAGAGGGTTCTTGGCAACCCGCCGGCGCAGAACGTGGTGAGCGCTTACCCCAATGACGGAGATGAAGAGTGCCAGGGACGCGAATCCCCCGATATAACCCTGCTCAACGGTTTGATGGATAAAGAAGTTGTGGGCATGGTCTGGTTCAAGCGGCCGCAAATCAATGTCTTCAGCCGGGCTTCTCATAAGGTACGTGTA
>CAVOAA010000043.1:0-18794 GCA_963693555.1 Dehalococcoidia bacterium
CGCCGCCCGGTAGTCTTCCATGTTTACGCTGGAAATCTGGTACTGAGTGCGGAGTTGCTCGCGTTCCTGGGGTTCCGCGACCAGATGGTCAACAGTCAGAGACCCGCCGCCGAAGATCGGGACTGAGAGGTCTAGGGCTGCTTGCTGCGCCGATTGGAGCATCCCTTCGTGCGGCTTGAGCGCCTGTCCCGCACCTTGAGCTGCGCCGTCTTGGAGCGAATAGCGGTCCGCCAGAAGCAGGTCGCCGGTCTCCAATTGAGGATCGATACCACCGGCTACTCCTAGAACAAGCACGCCATCCACTTTGGACTTGCTCTCCTGCAGGATATTTGCCAACGCCGAGCCGGCCCGCTCCGGGCCAACGCCCAATACCCGAAAATCCACGGGTGGATGGACCCCCGTAGCATCTTCGATGTCGAGCAACTCACGGCGGAGACCGATCAGTTCTTGCTCCATGCTGGCAGCCACGATCAACAAATCCGTTAACTCTTTTCCCTTACTGCTCGGGTCTAGGCGGCCGTGATGCCGCCCTTGTGGGCAGCTCCCGACTTGATCAAAGTCGCCCAGTCTTTGGGCGTTCGCAGGGCCTCGAATATGGTGGCGGACTCGAACCCGCAGTGCATCATGCAGTTGGCGCACCGGGGGTCTTTGCCGACGCCGTATTTGTCCCAGATATCTTCGTCGAAGAGCTCTTTGACGTGCTCCACGTGCTCGTCGGCCAGCGGGTAGCAGGGCTTCCGCCACCCCATCACCGTGTAGGTGGGGTTGGACCAGGCGGTGCACTGATAATCTCGCTCCCCTTTCAAGAAATTCAGATAAAGAGGGTTGTTGTAGAACGAGGCGCCTTCCGACTGTTCCGGCGACAAAAGCTTCCGGAACAACTCGTGGGATTCTTCACGTGTCAGGAACATCTCTTGGTCCGGAGCATCTTCGAAATCAAAGCCCGGAGAGAGCATCGACCCTTCTACTCCCATGTCAGCCACCATGCGGAACATCTCCGAAAGGTCATCGACATCGCTGGTACGGAACACCGTCGAGTTGGTACAGACGCGGTAGCCCCGGTCCAGGGCCGATTGCACTGCATCCACGGCCTTCTTGAAGACGCCGGCGCGGTCTACAGATTCGTCATGTTTGGCTTCCATACCGTCGAGATGGACCACCCAGCAGAGGTATTTGGACGGCGGGATCTTGTCCATGACTCTGTCCAGCAGCAGGCCGTTGGTGCAGCAATAGACGAAGTACTTCTCTTCGATCAACGTGTTGATGATCTCGTCGATCCTTGGGTGGATAGTGGGCTCTCCACCGGCGATCGACACTATTGGTGCGCCCGACTCGCGGACGGCAGCCAAGGCCACGTCCACGGGCATCATCTTGTCCAGGACCGGTTTGTATTCCCGTATGCGCCCACAGCCGATACAGGCCAGGTTGCACATCTCCAGAGGCTCAAGCATGGTCACCAGAGGGAAGCGTTTTTTCCCCTTGAGCTTGTTCTTCAGCAGGTAGCCAGCCAGTCTCGTAGACAGTTCCAGCGGTCGCTTTGCCCTTTTGCGGTTCGTTGTAGTGGCCATATCGTATAAACCTTAGCGGTCGGCGATTTTAGACGGGGCTTCGTTCACGGGGCTTCGTTCGATGAGAATGTGCACGATGAGATCTCATCGAATCCATTAAAGAGTAACAAGACTAGTGTTCCCTTCGGGCTAGAAAGTCAACCAATTCCTCAGCCTCGGCCTGAGCCCACTTGGGCAGGGAGACCGATTTCAAAGCCTCCAGGGCCTTGGCTGCTGCGGCCTCGGTGAGGCGCTGAGAGTTCTCCTGGGAGCCGACTTCGTCCAGCACGGCCAGGACCCGCTGCACGTCGTCCTCCTCTAATTCTTCCTGCTCGTAGATGCGAAGCAGGTCCTCCATGGCGCGTCCACTGGCCTGCTCCAATGCGTAGACCACCGGATAGGACTTCTTACGGCGCCGGATATCGTTGCCAGTAGCTTTGCCCAGGGTGGCCTGGTCGCCCCAGATGCCAAGATAGTCGTCCCTGATCTGGAATGCCTGGCCCAGGTGTTCGCCAAATTTGGCGAAAGCCTTCACTGTTTCCGGGTCGTTGGTACCAAGCAGAGCCCCGATCTCCAGTCCGGCGCGGATCAAGGCCCCGGTCTTGCAGGCGATCATGAAAAGGTATTCATCGGCTTTGATGTCAGTCCGAGACTCAAATTGCAGGTCCAAACACTGACCTTGGATCATCTCAAGGTAACTCTGAGTCAGGATATCGGAGACTCTAAGCACCGTTTCCGGGGCAACGTCTTGGCCAAACACATCCAGTAGCGATAGATCGCCGGTGCATTGCATGGCATTCCCGGACCACAGGGCTTTCGGGATGCCCCAGAGGTGCCAGACCGTGGGTTGGTGACGCCGTTCTACGTCCTGGTCTTGGATGTCGTCGTGAATCAACGAGAAATTATGGATCAGTTCCAGGGCGGCCGCGGCAGGGAGGGCTTTGGAGTAATCATCAGCCAGAGCGTCGCAGGCGAAGAGGCAGAGGGTTGGCCTGAGCGCTTTTCCCTGGGTTACCGAGGTGTCTAGGACGTCACCCTGTTGGTCGATCCAACCAAGGTGGTAACGAAGCAACCTGTAAGCCTCAGAATTCTCGGTCCCGGGCACAACCCTATAGAGCTCTTGCTCCACAGAGCTTTTGTACTTAGAGAACATACCGGGAAGCTTGCCGGGAAGCTTCCCGGGAAGCTTGCCAGGAAGCTTGGCTCCGGGGTCTGAACTCTCCTGTGATGGCTGACTGTCGTTTTGGACCATACTCCTCTTCCCTTAATGGCTCGGTGCAGGGAGAAAAAGCGGGCCGCATGGGGGCGGCCGGGTTATTCTTTAGCCACGCCTGAACAGGCGCGATTTCAAGTACATCGGCATTCGATGGATGACGATGCGAGAATGCTAGCAAAGCAATTTGGACGATGTCAAGATAAATCGAGGTCGCGACAGCCTGCGACAGGCCCATTTTTAGGCCCATTCTTATATGATAGACGTTTACGCCTGATGGATTGCTGTGCGTCAAGGGCGGGAATTGGTATAATCGCGACGTTGTTTTGTGGTTACGCACGGTCACGTAAAAAGCGTGAAAGCGGCCCTCGAAAGACCAGAATCAGGGTCTATCTGCCATTTTCTGTTAAATGTGAAGGCCTCAAACCACTGCTTTATGGCTACTTTGACCAGGCACAGATTAGCTTCGGTAAAATCCGTCGGTAATCTATTTGACACATTTCCTACATTAGTATATATTTCTTTCTTGTAATGAATGTTACATAAGGGGCGATTCGAGCCTGGGATTCTCCCAAGCACGGAGCGCCTTGTCGATGTAGCCGAGATATATGGGCGGTGGCACCGCTCGAGAGAGAACTAAATCCAACGTATCCCAAGGAGGAGCACATGGCTGAACAGGATATTGCCTTGATGGCCCACCTCATGCGTCGTGCCGGTTTCGGTGCGAACCGCGATGAGATCGAAGCTAAGGCGACCCAAGGTTATGACAGCGTAGTCAAAGAGTTGCTGAACCCCGAGAGCCAAGAGGCCGTCGAGGAAGATCTGCTCATTCGCTACAACCCTTCGTATTTCGAAGCTGCCGCCATCGAAAACAACGTGCAGCAGTGGGTCTGGCGCATGATTAACAGCCCGCGCCAGCTTCAGGAAAAGGTAGCGCTCTTCTGGCACATGATTTTCTGTGCCGGACATAGCAAGATCGACAGCGGTCAGGAAATGGGCCTGATGGTAAACATCTTCCGCCAGCAGGGCATGGGCAAATTCGACGAGATTCTGCTTGCTCTATCCACCAACCCCGGCATGATGTACTACCTGGACAACACCGAGAGCCACAAGGCCAACCTCAATGAGAACTATGGCCGTGAGCTCCTCGAGCTCTTCTCCCTGGGCGTGGGTATGGACACAGACTTCAACTACAGTGAAGACGACGTCAAAGCCTGTGCTAGGGCCTTCACCGGCTGGAACATCGCCCCGCCGTATCCTCCGTTCCCCCACGGCCGCAGCCCTTGGGAATTCCGGTTTGACCCCGCCGACCACGACACGTCCGAAAAGACTTTCTTGGGCGAGACAGGTAACTGGAACGGCGACGACATCATCAGGATCGCATGCGAGCAGCCGGCCACCGCCCGGTTCCTTGCCCGCCACCTCTACAACTACTTCGTCGCCGACGAGCCTCAGGTCCCGGCCTGGCGGTTGACCCCGCCCCGCGACCAGTCGGCCATCGAAGCCATGGAGAAGGCCTATTGGGAATCTGACCACTCCATCAAGGCGATGTTGGAAGTCCTGTTCACCTCCGACTTCTTCAAAGACGAAGCGGTCTGGTATCAAAAGGTTAAGAACCCCACCGAGATGGTTGTCAGCCTGCTCCGCATGACCGGAGAGTTCAGAGGCTACCAGCCCGGCCTGTTCGAAGCCTCTCAGGAGCCCAAGTACATGGGGATGGACCTCATGAACCCGCCCACCGTTGAAGGCTGGCACACCGGCCGCGAGTGGATCGACAGCGGAACACTGGTCGAGCGCATCAACTTCGCTTCCGACCTGCTTGGCAACACCGAGTTGGAGGGAGTCCGCTCCTTGGTCAACCGCCTGATGGCCCGCGGCGATAAACTCAGCCCCGAACAGTTCGTCAATGGCTGCCTGGACCTGACCGGCCCCGTGGTGCTGTTCCCAGACACCATGAGCCAGCTGATCAGCCACGCCACGCAAGAAGGCGAACTATCCCACGGCACTGACGCCGAGAAGACCGACTTCACCCGCCGGTGCGGCGAGATGTTCCAGATGATCGCAGCCACCGCCGAATTCCAATTCGAGTAAGTCTACTTAAGAAGACTGACTCTCGAGATACCTAAAAAGTTAAGGAGAAATCATGGTTCAAACCAAGAAAGATCCCGTCCTGGCAGTACTTTCTCTGTCCGGCGGAAATGATGGCCTAAACTGCATCATCCCTCGTAACAATGGCTTCTATCGGGACTCCCGCCCCACCTTGGCGGTTCCTGAAGACCAGATCATTCCGATCAACGACGAGATCGGCTTCCACCCCACCATGGGTCCATTGAAGAAGTACTGGGACGAAGGCAAACTGGCCATCTTCGTTGGTATCGGATACCCCACCCCCAGCTACTCCCACTTCCGCTCGATGGACATCTGGCACACCTGTGAGCCGGAAATCATCGGTACCGAGGGCTGGTTGGGCCGCGCCACCAAACAGTTGGACGCGAATTCCGAGAACGTATTGACGGCTGTCAACTTCGGCCGTGGCCTTCCCCGGGCATTGGTCATGGACGGCGTCCCTGTCGCCTCCGTGGGCAACCTGGAGACCTACGGTCTGCTGACCGGCATCGAGGGCGAGAACCAGCGGAACGACGCGCTTGACGTGTTCGGCCGCATGTACGCCCCCGCCATCGGCACCGGCGCGGTCATGGATTACATCCACCAGACCGGCACCGACGCCTTGAAGGGCGCCGACATCCTGTCCACGGCACCGGACAAGTACACCTCTAGCGTGGAGTACTCGAACACCGCCATCGGACAGTACATGAAGAACATTGCACAGACCCACCTCGCCGAGTTCGGCACCCGGGTTCTGTACACCACCTCCCCGTACAACGGCTTCGACTCTCACGCCAACCAGGCGCAGGCCAACGCAGGACTGCTCACCGACGTCTCCAACACCGTGGACACGTTCATGACCGACCTTCGTGAGCACGACGCCAGCGACAACGTAACCCTGTTGTTGTTCAGTGAGTTCGGCCGCCGCGTCATCGACAACGGCTCCGGCACCGACCACGGCGCCGCCGGCGTTGCCTTCGCAGTGGGCGAGCACATCAAGGGCGGTGTCTACGGCACGTACCCGTCCCTGGAGCCCTCCAAGCAGGAAGAGGGTGGCAACCTCAAGTTCAACCTGGACTTCCGGTCTGTCTACTCCACCATCCTGGAAGACTGGTTCCAGCTGGATGCAGAGCCCATCGTCGGCGGCAACTTCGAGCGAGTTAAGTTCTTCGCTTAAGCGGCTACTGGCTGTACCAAGCAACAAGACGCCGGGCCAAACAATCGGCCCGGCGTACCTAGCGACAAAGAGGTAAAAAGATATGGCAACACATTTCTTCGGCCTAACCAGCCGAACTTATAAGCACAGCCATTCCGTGGGCCGCGCAGAATTTGCCGGTACGGGATTCCGTAACCCCACAGACATGGCCATCGCTCCGGATGGCACGGTCTACATCTGCAACCGGTCCTACGAGAACCGGCCGGATGGCGTACACATCACCGTGATCACCCTGGAAGAAGAGTACATCACAGAATTCGGCACCTACGGCGATGCCGACGGCGAGTTCATGTGGCCCACAGCCATTGCCTTGGACAGCAAAGGCAATGTCTACCTGGCCGACGAATGGCTGAACCGCATCACCAAGTTCACCAAAGACGGTGAGTTCGTCAGCAAATGGGGCACCGCCGGCTCCGGCGACGGAGAACTTAAGGGACCTGCCGGTCTAGCCATCGACAAAGACGACAACGTCTTCATCGTTGACGCCGGTAACAACCGTGTCCAGAAGTTTGAGCTAGACGGCAAGTTCATCAGCCAGTTCGGCACGCAAGGTAGCGCCGACGGCGAGTTCAACCTGCCTTGGGGCATCGCTCTGGACGCCGAAGGTCACGTCTACGTCGCTGACTGGCGTAATGACCGGATCCAGAAGTTCACCGCCGACGGCCAGTGGGAAGCCTCCATCGGCACCAGCGGAAGCGGCGTCGGTCAACTGAACCGGCCCAACGGCCTGGCAGTTGACGCAGATGGCGACATCTACGTTGCCGACTGGATGAACAACCGGGTGCAGGTCTTCGCTCCCGATGGCCGCTACATCACGGAGTTCCACGGCGAAGCCGTACTCTCCAAGTGGGGCCGGGACAAGCTTGCCTCCAACCCTGACATGATCCGTCAGCGTAACCTGGCTTTCGCCAACGACCCTGGCTATGAGAAGGGCCTGTGCCACCCCTGTGGCGTCAGGATCGATCCTCAGGGCCGGATCGCCATCATTGACCACACGCGGAACCGCATCCAGGTTTACATCAAGGAAGCCGAACCGGCGCTGGTCTAACCCGCACCGATTAGCAACCTAAAAGGCAACCAAAAAGAAAGAGCCTGGGCATCGCCCAGGCTCTTTCTTTTTAATCTTCGTTGGTCCGAATCTCGAGTCGCGGGGTTTACGGACCGTCGGGCATACCGCCTTCGATCCAGGCCACTACCTCATCCACCTCTTCAGTAGATAAGAACGGCCCGCGCAGCGGCATCTTTCCCGAGGTGCCAACAGCCCTGGCCAATGATTTCACCAGATTCGTCTCCCTGGCGGGCTTTCCTGGCTCGATCGACTTAAGGCCGGACAAGGTCGAGTCTTTTAGCTCTTGGGCAGTCTCCCAGTAATAGGCGTGGATACCGGGCAACGGCTGCCGTCCCCAACGCTCGATCCAACGCGCCATGATGCCGTCTAGGATCTCTTTCACCCGCGGCCAGTAAACTACCTGTGCTTCTGTTTGTTCGGTTTCTTCGCTCATAGTCGCAGCTCTAATAAGCCTTTACTTAAATTTGGTGTCCCCTAGTGACAGGGGACCGCTGGAAAGACCCGGACCGGCCAGTTAAACAGGGTGCTCGTTCACCGTCTCGCGGTGGAGCAACTCCAGCGCGTGTGGTATCACGGGCATCACCACGTCTAGACACTCCCGGACGGCTTTGGTACTGCCCGGCAGCGTGATTATCAAAGTGTTGCCCCGTATACCGGTCACCGATCGGCTGATCATAGCCATCGGCGTAAACTCCAACGTCTTGGCCCGCATCGCTTCCGCCATGCCAGGCACTTCTTTATCCAGGATGGCCAGACAGGCCTCGGGAGTAACGTCATACCGTCCCAGTCCCGTGCCACCGGTGCTGACTATCAGGTCTACGTCTTCAGCGTCAGCCCATTCAGCCAACTTGGCCGAGATTGTGTCCTTATCGTCGGTCACTATCTCGTAGCGGACCACCTGAAAATCATCGCCTTCCAGGAGGTCTTTGATGGCCTGGCCGCTGCTGTCGTCCCGGTTTCCCTGGGACCCTGATGTACTGACCGTTAACACGGCTAATCCGAACATGACATCCTCCGTTGGAAATTCTACCACAGGCAGCGTTCCAGCCTGGGCCGGGCCGGCCTAAATCAATCTCGTTGACAAGAAAATGAGGGCAATCTATAGTCTCAAGGCGAGCCGTGACTGCGCCGTCGCGCTACCGGTCAGCCAATATAATAGGACCAACCGCTCTTGAGTTCAGACCCCAACTGCGTATTCTGCCGCATCTCAGACGGGCAGGAACCGGCCAAATACCGATATATGGACGACGACCTGATGGTCATTGTAAACAAGCTTACCTGGGTTCCATTGATGCTATTGGTGATTCCCCGCCAGCACATGAGCCAGATACAGCTGTGGAGCGGCGATCTGTTGTCACGCATGGGCAACCTGGCGGTGGATATGGGGGCGATGTACTCCCCCAACGGCTTCCGGATACTCTCGAACTTCGGACATGACGGCATGCAGAGCCAGGCTCACGGCCACATCCACGTCATCGGCGGAACAAGCCTGGGGCCGTACGCGTAGATATCGCCTACAGTAACAGTAGGCACCCGATCAACTTTCCCTTATAGGAGCATATGATTTTGGCTGAGACGATCCTTTACGAGAAACAGGGCAACATCGTTGTCATCACACTCAACCGGCCGGACTCCCTGAACGCCATCAACCGGCTGCTGCGGAAAGAACTCGCAGACGCCATCATGGAATTCGATGGCGACCCCGATGCGTTCGTAATGATCATCACGGGCGCCGGCCGCGCTTTCTGCTCTGGCCGTGACCTTAAAGAACGGGCCGATGACAACGCCAAAGGAATCCAGGCAGACGCTTCAGCAAGCATGACCAAGGAGAGCCCGTTCATGTGGCCCCGCACCTGGAAGCCCATGATCGCCGCCGTCAACGGTTTTGCCCTGGCCGGTGGTTGGTCTATCGCCCAGATGTGCGACCTGCGTATAGCCTCTGAGGAGGCCAAACTGGGCATATCCGAGACCCGGTGGAGCCTGCTTCCCCCGTTCGGAACCATCTTGCCCAAGCAGATGAACCTGGCCTCGGTGCTGGAACTGGTGCTAACGGCCCAGCCAGTGACTGCCAAACGGGCCTACGACATGGGTTTCTTGAACAAAGTGGTTCCCCATGACGAGCTGATGGAAGCGGCGATGACCATGGCCCAGCAGATAGCCGACAACGCCCCTCTGGCCGTACAGACATTCAAAGAGTTGGCCTACCGGGGCCTCAACATGTCCAACCAGGACATATCAGCCCTGACCTACCAGATGTACGACGCCCTACTCCTCACCGAAGACTCCAAAGAAGGTCCCAAAGCCTTCGCCGAGAAGCGAAAGCCCCAATGGAAGGGCCGCTAGACCTTTACCTAGTCTCCAACGACGACCAATCAAAAACCCCTCTCCGCTCGGAGAGGGGTTTTTGTCATTCCACCGGGGCCAAAATGGACGGGTCATGGGACGTAGGGGCAGGTTTCTAACCTACCCTGCTCGAAGGATGCCGGGTGGATGCCGGAAACCGAACTCGAATGAATCTGAACATGGTTTCCGGGTTTGAAATTTGCTTACGCGAAATCGGGCGGGTTAGAAACCCGCGCCTACGATTGATTCGCTCATGGTGAGCCTGTCGAACCTCGGCTCGTGGTAGGACGTGCTCTAGGGTGCCTAGAGCTGGTACTCCGGTAACCGGAGCAACTGTTTGGCGATCACTATCCGCATGATTTCGTTCGTGCCTTCGCCGATGATCATTAGCGGGGCGTCGCGGTAGTAGCGCTCCACCGGTGAGTCTTTGATGTACCCGACTCCGCCGTGGACGCGCATGGACTCCATGGCCACTTCGAGACAGACCTCGCTGGCGAATAGCTTGGCCATGCCCGATTCCAGGTCGACCCTCTGGCCGGTGTCCTTCTTGGCTGCGGCATCGTAGACCAGCAGCCGGGCTGCTTGGATCTTGGTGGCCATGTCTGCCAACTTGAGCTGTATCGCCTGGTGCTCAGCGATAGGCTTTCCGAAGGTCTCCCGCTGCTGGGAGTATTTGATGGCGGCCTCAAAGGCTGCTTGGGCCACGCCCACCGCACGGGCAGCCACGTTGATGCGGCCAGTCTCCAGTCCGCTCATCACCATGCCGAACCCGGCGCCCTCTTCTCCGCCGATCAGGTTGTCTGCCGGCACCGCGTAGTTATCGAAAATCAGTTCACAGGTGTCCAACCCACGGTAGCCGAGCTTGTCCAGGTCACGTCCAACTTCGAAACCGGGACCGCCCTTCTCCACCACGAAACAGCTGATCCCCTTGTGCTTGGGTTCCATGTCGGGGTCTGTGCGGGCCAGCAGGCAGAACATGTCGCCGTAGCGCCCGTTGGTTATAAACATCTTGGTGCCGTTAATGACGTATTCCTCGCCATTTTTCTTGGCCGTGGTCTGAAGGTTCGCCATATCCGTGCCGCCGCTGGGCTCAGTGAGGGCCAGCCCGCCGCGTTTGCGTCCGGAGGCCAGGTCGGGCAGGAACTTCTGTTTCTGTTCCTCAGAGCCGTAATGGGTCAGCACATAGGTGAGGATGTGATGGGTGCCGATGGCGCCACTAAGGGTCATGAACCCCTTGCTCAGCTCCTCAAAAATGGAAGCGAATGTCGTGTAGTCCAACCCCATGCCGCCGTACTCTTCGGGCACCGTGATTCCGAAAAGCCCCAGTTCTTTCATGCGGTCGATGAGCTCGAACGGCACCGTGTCCTCCCGGTCGTGCTCGGCGGCCACCGGTTCCACTTCCCTCTTAACGAAGTCGCGGACCATGTTTACGATCTGGGCTCGGGCCTCAGGGGGTGTAGTCGTCAAGGGGAACTCCTTATATTTGGGGCAATGGACCTGATGGATAGACTAGACCAGAAGTCTAGCTCAGGGCCAAAACAGGGTCAATAACTGGGCGTTCATACGAAGACGACGCCCGTTGATATTCGAGCGTCGTCAGTTAGATCAAATCCATCGGCCAGAAGGTTAATCCTCGGCCAGAGCTGCCTGGGCTGCCGCCAACCGGGCCACCGGCACTCGGAAGGGCGAACAGCTAACGTAATCCAGGCCAACCTCATGACAGAAGACCACGCTGGCCGGGTCTCCCCCGTGCTCGCCGCAGATGCCTATCTCCAAGTTGGGACGTTCTCTGCGCCCGGCGTCCACTGCCATCTTAACCAATGCACCCACGCCCTGAGGGTCGATGGAGGCGAAGGGGTCATTGGGCAGCACGCCGGTGTCGATGTAGGACCGCAGGAATTTGCCCTCGGCGTCGTCTCGGCTGAACCCAAAGACCATCTGGGTCAGGTCGTTGGTGCCGAAGCTGAAGAACTCAGATTCCTTGGCGATCTCGCCGGCGGTCAATGCGGCCCGGGGCGTTTCGATCATGGTGCCGAACATGTAATGGACCTTGGCGCCGTGGCGTTCTTGCACCTGCGAAGCCACCAAACTGAGGTCCTCACGCAGCCGGTGCATCTCTTCCACATCCACGGTTAGCGGGATCATGATCTCAGGATTTACGTCCAAGCCCTCATTCACCAGATTGGCTCCCGCGGTGATTATGGCCTCCACCTGCATCCGATAGATCGCAGGGAAGCTTAGGCCCAACCGGCAGCCCCGGTGTCCCAACATCGGGTTTGACTCCCGCAGTGAATCTACCAGTTGCAGGAAAGCCTCTTTTTCTTGAAGGACCTCGAGGGGCGCGCCGATGTGGCGCAGCTCCATCAGCTCGGTCAGCAAAGTCTCAAATGGAGGTAAGAATTCGTGGAGCGGGGCGTCCAGCAGCCTGATGATCACCGGACGTTCTCCCATAACCCTCAGGATTCCCCTGAAATCCTCCGTTTGAAGCTCCCGGACCTCGTCCAGAGCTTCGTAGAAATCCTTTACCGCCTGAGGCGCTTCCCGTTCATTTTCCAGCCGGAAGACCTTGTCGTCGTTCTCTTGACGCCAGGCCTCGGCAGCCTCGGCGTTGAGCAGCATCTGGCGCACTGATGGCAGGCGTTTAGGGTCCAAGAACATGTGCTCCGTGCGGCAGAGCCCGATGCCTTCCGCGCCCATGATCAGGGATTGAGTGGCGTCCGACGGTGTATCCGCATTGGCCATGACCCCTAGCCGACGAGTCTCATCGGCCCAGCCCAGCAGTTCGGTGGCTTCGGGCAGGTCTGCCAAGTTGGGTTGAACAGTGTCCAGTTCGCCGGTGTAGACCGAGCCAGAGGCGCCGTCCATGCTGATCCGTTCGCCTTCATGGACAGTCTTGTTCCCGGCCGTGAATAGACCGGCTTCAAGGTCGACCTGGATACCCTCGCAACCCACGATGCAGGGTTTGCCCAGGCCCCTGGTCACGACTGCGGCATGGCTGGTCACGCCACCGCGACTTGTAACCACACCGACTGCGGCCGTGATGCCGTGGATATCGTCTGGCTTGGTCTCCGGGCGCACTAGGATTACGGCTTTGCCGGCGGCTGCCAGATCGGCGGCTTTAGTGGCGTCGAAGCAAACTATCCCTGAGGCTGCGCCGGGGGAGGCTGGAGCGCCGCGCGCCAAGAAGCGGTCGGCGAGTTCAGCTTCAGTCAGGTCATTTGAAAACTGGGGGACGAGCAGATGGGATATCTCTTCGGCGTCCACCCTGAGTAGAGCTTGGTCTTGGCTAATCAGACCCTCGTTGGCCATATCCACCGCAGTCTTTACGGCGGACAGGGGCGTGCGCTTGGCGTTACGGGTCTGTAGCAGGAACAGGCGGGCGTTCTCAATGGTGAACTCCACGTCCTGCACGTCGGTGTAATGGTCCTCGAGGTTCTGTGCCAGGTCCATGAGTTGGCCGTAGCACTCGGGCAGCACATCTTGGAGGCTGGCGATCGGTTCGGGGGTGCGTACTCCGGCAACAACATCCTCGCCCTGAGCGTTGGTCAGGAACTCGCCGTAAACCTGGGCGTGGCCGGTGGACGGGTTGCGGGTAAACAGCACGCCGGTCCCGCTGCTGGGGCCCGTGTTCCCGAACACCATCGCCATGATGGTGACGGCGGTGCCCATGTCGTGGTCGATATTGTTGTGGTCGCGGTAGAAGATGGCCCGGGGCGTGTTCCAACTCCGGAACACGGCTTCGACAGCGGCCATCAGTTGTTCCCAAGGGTCAGACGGCGGCTCAGATCCGGTGGCGTCTTTGGTGACTTTCTTGAAGTCGGCCACCACATCCTGCAATTGTTCAGCAGTCAACTGGTGGTCGAGGCTTACGCCTGCCTTTTCTTTGTGGGCCGATAAGACCTGTTCAAAGGGCTCAGGATCAACATCCATGACCACTTCAGAGTAGATCTGGATGAAGCGGCGGTAGGCGTCGTAGGCCGGGCGCGGGTCGCCCATCATGGTGGCTAGAGCTTCCACGATTTGGTCGTTGATGCCCAGGTTCAATATGGTGTCCATCATTCCGGGCATGGAGACGCGGGCGCCGGAGCGCACCGATACTAAAAGAGGGCTTGAGGTAGAGCCGAAGTTGCGGCCGATGGACGCTTCCAACTGCCGGAGGTTGTCTTTGATCGACTCTTCAAGGTCTTCGGGGAGAGTCTGGTCGTCGCTCAGGTAATCCCGGCAGACCTGGGTGGTGATGACAAATCCAGGCGGGACGGGGAGTCCCAACCGGGCCATCTCACAGAGGTTGCTGCCTTTGCCCCCGAGGAGGTCCCCCATGGAGGCGTTCCCCTCGTCAAACCGGTAAACAAGCTGTACAGCTTGAGTCGTCTTCGTAGTCATGCGCACTTCCTCCCACCGGCCTATGCCTTTCCGGGCTTCCGGTCTCCCGTGGCCAGGGCGCAACCCTGTCACAACCAACGGACTATATAACGGACTCAGATGTTAAATCAACTTAACCGGAAAAGATGGATGACCGAGTTCCACGCCTATCCATTACGAAAGACGTAGAATCACGGCCATTTTATCTGCTATTCGCTGACATCCTGCGGCCCTTACACTGGTCCGCCCGACGCTTCCAGGTTGTCATAACAGTTGTATGAGCCCGGCGCTAAATCTCCCGGAACTGGGGTTCCGGTTCGGCGAGATCGAAATCGTGCGCCCAGAGCTCGTCCAGCTGCGCTTGTTCCGCGTCGCTGATCTCCGGGGTGTCGACCGCGCTGGTGTATTCCATCAACTCGGAGAGTTTGGTGAAATTGGGTAGCACCGAGACGATAGCCTTCGGTTTCAGCACGAATTGGATCGCAGTCTGGGCCATGGTTCTGGTGTCCTCTTGGACCAGGAACCGGACTCGGTCGACCTTGCGCATGGCATCAACCAGCCATTCGTTCTTGCGGTGTGCCCGGTGGTCGTCCTCATCGAACACGGGCAGTCCGTGGTCGAACTCACCAGTCAGGGTGTTGGAGGCGTGGGGGACTCGCGAGAGCAACCCAACCTCGTTCTCTTCCGCCAGTTCTATGAAGCGCTTGGCAGGGTCCTGCTCTAGGAGGCTATAGATGATCTGGGCGCTCTTTACCTGGCGATCAGCGATGGAATACTCGCCTTCTTCCAGCCATCCGATGTCCGGCCCGATCGCCACACCGAAGTAGCGGATCTTGCCCTCGAATTGGAGCTGTTCCAATGTCTCGAACAACTCGTCCTTCTGCAGGTCTTCCAGCTTGATGTTGTGGGCCTGGTACAGGTCGATGTAATCGGTGCCCAGACGGCGTAGGCTCTGCTCACAGGCGTACTTCACGAACTCTTTGTCGAACTTCTGTGTGCGTTCCTTGTGGCCGTCCCGGGGCGTCGGGTCGTAGATGTCGTAGCCGAACTTGGTGGCGATGACAATCTCATTGCGTTTGTGGCCCAGCACCTCGGCCAGAATCTCCTCTCCAAGACCGTCGCCATAGGTATCAGCGGTGTCGAAGAAATTGATCCCTTGATCAACGGCGTTCTCCAACAGGGCCTTCTTGTCGGCATCTTCAATCTTGCCCCACCAGTTGGTGGCTACGGTCCAAACTCCAAACCCCACTTCAGATAAGACAAGGTCAGTGCGGGGCATCTTACGAAATTTCATGAATATTACGTCCTTAAATTTAAGAAGTGTATTTGCTCAGCCACTCGCCCAGTCCGTTGATGAACAGGTCTCGGTCATCGGTCTGTGAGCCGCAAAATTCTGCGATCAATTCTTCTTTGAAAGCCTGCGGGTCCTGGCCCTCCGGCACCTCGTAGGTGTCGATGGGGCTACAGGCCAGGGCCATATCTTCGCCAGGCCGGAAATCGTTATTTACCGTCATGCCCAGCGGCGCCGCTTTGGTCGGCCAGGTGGCATCGACGGTCATCCAGCCGGACTCGCCGTTCAGCCTATTGCCATTCAACCTTATATAGGTGTGGACGTCCGGCACCGGGCCCCTGGCAACTACATCCCGCAGCTCTGGCGGAAAGTGGGTCGTGGTCTCCTCGGTGAACCGGTGAGTACACATGATCACTTTGGATTCCAGGCCCTCTTCCCGGAAGATCTGGTCCAGGAGATAGTGTTTTCCGGAGCAGGTGCCCCGCCATTCTTTGATCACCGCTTCAGGGGCGCGGCTGCTGGCGCGTTGGTAGGGCATGTCCCTCACCAATGCAAAGGCGGCTGTAGCACCGACGGTCTGGCCCGGCTGGACCAGTCCCCTCTTGATGCTTTCTGCTTCCAACATGGCGAGCAATTCACCCAAGCGCTTTTCCTAATTAGTCTGATTAAGCAGGCTAGAACGTCGAGACCGAAATACCGGTCGATTATCCTGCGGTAACCGTGAGTCCAAGGCTGCCTTTGATCTCGTCCACGCGGCGCTGGAACTCGGCGTCGTCCAGGACCGGTTCCATGTTGCCCAGGTTGACGTCTGATAATACTTCGACCCATGAAGTGCAGCCGCCGTACTCCGGAATGTAGGGAACGGTTACCGGCTTTTCCAGCTTGTAGACACGCAACAGAAGCACCGATAGCGGCAGCATGGGCTTCCAATGGAGCTTTGACTGGGCGTAGGCAGTCGTCCAGATGTAATGAGGCTCCAGGTCGTCCACTTTTGCCTGGTCGGATATCTCCAACACCTCTTCGGCCTTGGCCCAGTAGGTGAAGGTAACCTTGTCGTCGACCTGGGGTTGCTCCAGCATCTTGCGCAGCGCCGGCTGGTGGGCGGGCTGCAGCAGGTCTTCCTTCTGATGAAGGTAGGTGGGATAGAACAGGAATTCCTGGTGAATCACCCGGAAATCTTTGCCTTCTTCGTGGATCCCGCCCTTGCGTAGCAGGAGTACCTGGTCTCCCTGGGCCATGGCTTCAACGG
Source organism: Dehalococcoidia bacterium (assembly GCA_963693555.1). Classification (GTDB taxonomy): domain Bacteria; phylum Chloroflexota; class Dehalococcoidia; order Lucifugimonadales; family UBA3495; genus UBA9611. The sequence continues at coordinate 16,397 of CAVOAA010000043.1, forward strand.
TGATTGCCCATTCTTTCAGGGCCATCTGGCAGTTCGTGGGTAACATCTTTTCTGTCTCCGTCGCCCGCGGTGGGGTTTCCGTGGCGCTGTCGATTGACCTTGTTTCGAGCCGGTAGGCTTAAAACCTACCAAATCCCCAGATAACTGGTTAGAAAGTACTAAATCGAGGCTCGCAAGGTCAATGGTATCACCGGCCCAACATACGCTCAATCCCTTATTGGAGACCGGTTTGAGGGGTTAGGAAGTGGACGCGGAATCGGCGAAGGACTCGCGCTCGGCCATGAGGAATTCCCGGAAGGCGCGCTGGGAGGGAGACAGGTAGCGGTCTTTGGATTGGATCAACGTTAACGGACGCCGGCATTCCCAGTTCTCAACGTCCAACACCGTCAGCATACCCGCGCTGACCTCGGCGGTTATTCCCAGGCGGGAGATGATTCCGATGCCTCCGCCGGCAGTGGCCGCCTGCTTGACCGCCTGATTGCTGCCCAGCTCGATCGCGATCTTGGGTATGGTGCCAAGATTACGGAATTGACGCTCGGCGGCCAGGCGTGTCGCCGAACCTTGCTCGCGGGCTACCAGGCCCAGCTCGACCACCTGCTCGGCGGTGGGCCGAACTATGGTGGTCACAGGGTGACTGGGGGCGGCCACCAGAACGATCTCGTCGTCTTGGTAGTCCACCATTTCCAACTCGTTGGAGTATTCCTCCACATGATCGCCGATCATCCCAAGGTCCATGTCCTGGTCCAATATCCGCTGCATGATGGTGCGGGTATTGCCAATCACCAATTCGACATGGATACCCGGGTATATCTGCCGGAACCGGCCCACAACCGAGGGCAGCACGTACTCGCCAGGCGTGGAGCTTGCGCCCAGCACCAGGTGGCCGGTCTGTAGTTCTTCCATCTCCTGAACGGTGTCAACCAGCTGACCGGAGAGCGCGAAGATCTGCTGCGCGTAGGCCAACACCGCATTCCCGGCTTCAGTGATTCTCAGGCCGCGGGGCCGCCGGTGGAACAGGGTGATGCCCAGGAATTTCTCCAGTTCTTGGACTTGGATGGACACGGCCGGCTGGGTGATCTCCATAGCCTCGGCTGCACGGGAGAAACTCAGGTGGCTGGCCACCATCTGGAATATATACAGTTGGTGGAAGTTCAATTGCCCACCGGATAAGGCGGTATTGGTGGCTCGTTTTGTCTGGTTGGGCATGGTCACTGACCCGCGTCGATCAGACGCTCAAGCCCGAGCAGCCGTGCCAGATTTTCTGACGTTACCCTGGCGACTTCCTCAACCGGTATGCCTTTGATCTCGGCCAAGGTCTCGGCCACCGACCGGACGTGTCTCGGCTCTGTCCAGTTGGTGCGGTATTTCTTGAACGGCTGGGGCGCGGCGTCCGTCTCCAAGACGATGTTCGCCAGCGGAATGACCCTGGCAACCTCCTGGAGTTCGGGGAGTCTGGCCAACGGCCGGGCCAGCGATATATAGAAGCCGCAGTCGATGGCTTCCCGGGCGGTTGCCTCGTCTCCCTGGAAATAATGCATCGCCCCGCCAACCTCACCGGCATTCTCTTCGCGCAAGACCCCGAATACTTCGGTATGAGACTCTCGCGAGTGGAATATTATCGGCAACTTGAGGCTGAGGGCCAGGCGGATGTGCTGTCGGAAAACCTGGTCCTGGGTATCGTGGTCCGGGGATGTCGGCAGGTAATCCAGGCCGACCTCGCTGATGCAGACGACCTTGGACGAGGATTTTGCCATCATCTCAAGTTCGGAGTAGACCTCGTCGGTGACAGCTTCGTGGGCTTCCATGGGGTGGATACCCACTCCGGCATAAAGAGGTTCGTGCTGGTCGGCCAAGTTGATGCAGTCCTGGGTGGACTTCAGAGTGGTGCCGGCACAGACGGCGAACGCTACGCCCGACTCTCGGGCGCGTTCCAATATCTCGGTCATCTCGGCCGGGGGATATTGGTCTAGGTGTGTATGGCAATCACCCAACTGGATGTTGCTAGTCATATCCGGTACCTCGTTAGTGAGGCGGCTTTTATTGGAACGTGATGAATCGCCACGGTCCTTCGATACTAACAAAATCATACACTATGATTTCGATTCTAGGTCAATTAGCTTCTTGTTTCGCAATCGATCAGGCAAAGCGTTGCGGATTACCACCTAACTGTACCTGGAAGCACTGCCGAAGATGGCCAATCAGCCCTCGTCGGCGGAAATCTTCTGGGGCTGTTCCGGGTGGTTTAACCGGTAGTTTAACCGGGTGCTCAATATGACTATTTCATCCGTTGAGAAACGGCCCGATCCGCCCGTTACGAAACTCGTTGACAGCCTCAAACACGAGTGTTAGCATAATTGTTGACCAAAGAGGTCGACAATGTTAAATCGCCCGTCGGTCT
>CAVOAA010000044.1:0-18581 GCA_963693555.1 Dehalococcoidia bacterium
AGCGAATCAGCAATAAATTCTGGCTAATATAGTGAAATACCATCACTCATATTAATGATGTGTAGAAATCCAGTTCAGGGCGGGTGGTTAGGGCTGGTGGTTATATGGAAGCGGGAGCGTAGGGGGAGGGGGTGTCGATCTGAAAAACCTTGACCGGTTTCCAAGCGTTGGCCGCCCGGTCGAACCGGACCAGCGCCATGAACACACCTTCGGCGTTGTAGGCGCGACGTTCTTCCAGGTACCCGGTTTCCGTTTCTGGCCTGCCCAGTGTTATCGCCTGTCCGTGGCGCAGGTGCTCCTCGGCCTGGGCGTCCAGGGTGATGCTTTTCAGCCCCATAAGCACGCGGTCGACCGGAAACAGGAATCTTTGCCAGCCTTCGGGCCCTTCACCAGCTTCTTCAATCTGCTCCAGGGTCACCGAGTCCTCAGCTGGGAATCCGCCGCATAGTAGGCGCTCTAGGTCGACCACATGACCGCCGCAGCCTAGGGCTTCGCCGACATCATGGGCCAATGACCGGATGTAGGTGCCCTTTCCGCATCGCACTTCCAAGACCAGCTTCGGCGAGGCGAATTCTATGATCGAGATGTCATGGATCTCAACCTGGCGGGCTTCACGTTCTACCTCGATGCCGGCTCGGGCCAGTTTGTAGAGTCTCTTACCGTCTATTTTGAGGGCGCTGTACATGGGGGGAGTCTGTTTCACAACGCCGATCCATGGCTTGAGGCTATCCTCAACCATCTCGCGGGTTATGGTATCCGTTTCGCCCGTCTTGACCACCCCTCCTTCAGCGTCATAAGTGGTGGTGGTCACTCCTAGCGTGATCTCAACCCGGTAAGTCTTGACGCCGCCGACTATGTGGTCCATCAACCTGGTTGCTTGGCCGAAGCAGACGGGAATCACGCCTCTGGCCAGAGGGTCTAGGGTGCCGGCGTGGCCAAGCTTCTGGCGCGGGCCGGTGATGCGTTTGATCTGGCGCAGGACATCCATCGAGGTGATTCCGGAGGGCTTGTATAGGTTGATGTAGCCGTTGGTCACTGGTGGTTTGCCACCGGAGCGGGCGTTGGCCATGCTAATCGCCGCCGGAGACCCGGGAGGATTCAGAGGGAGATGTTTCGGGGCCCGTCGTCTCGGGGCTGCTTGTTTCTGGGCTGCTTGATTCGGGGTCTGCGTCGCTGGGCCGTACCTTGTTCATCAGCCGGAACAACTTGTCAGCCTCATCGATGGAAGAGTCCAGTTCGTAAGACAGGAACGGGGTGTGTTTCATGTTGATGCGGTTGCGGATCTCCCGTCGAACAAATGACGCAGCGGATCGGATGCCTTCCAAGGCCTCGTGCTGCGTTTGCTTGTTGCCCATGACGCTGATGTAGACCCTGGCGCTACGCAAATCGTTGGTGGATACAACCCGGGTTATGCTGATAACGGCATTGAGACGGGGGTCTTTTATCTGTCGCGTGAGAATCGTGCTGACCTCTTCGCGCAACTGTTCGTTGATACGGTCGGTGCGTCGGGACATAACAGGTGTACCTTTGAGCTGATTGGGCCCGGTGCGTGCGCCGCCGGAGCCCCCTGAGAACGACATCCCTCAGGCCAGATGAGAGGGATGGAACGGCCTAGCGGCGGCCTCGCTCCTGACGGTGTACTTCCAGAATGTCGCCTACCTGATAGTCGTTGAACCCCTGGAGTATGATTCCGCATTCCGTGCCGGCGTTCATTTCGTTGACCTCTTCACGGAAGTGGCGCAGGCTACTGAGCGTAGTGTCAATGATCAACTGACCGTCCCGAACTAACCGAATATCGCCGTTGCGCATCATTCGTCCATCAGAGATACGGCAACCTGCGATATTCGTGCCGCGACGGCCTTCGAATACCTCACGGACCTCTGCCCGGCCCACGATTATTTCGGTGTAGACCGGATCAAGCATGCCGTGAAGGGCTTTCTCTACGTCATCGATCAATTGGTAGATGATGTCGTAGTGGCGAATCTCAACGCCCATGCGGACGGCAAGACGCTCGGCGCTGGGTTCAGACCCGATGGAGAAGCTAATAACGATGGCTTCGGATGCGCTGGCCAGGAGAATATCTGATTCCGTTACCGCTCCGCTGGCAGTATGGAGGATCCGGACCGTGGCGTCTTCATCAACCAGCTTTTCCAGCGCTCCTCGGACCGCTTCAACGCTGCCTTGGACGTCAGCCTTAATCACCAGATTAAGTTCTTTGATCTCATCTGAGTCAACCTGGTTGACCACTTCTTCGAGAGTAAGTGCGCGGCCCTGTGCGGCCTGGCTGCTGCGCGATTTGGCTGCATCTTCGGCCATGTTACGGGCTAGGCGTTCATTGGAGACCACACTTAATGGGTCGCCAGCTTCGGGGACACTCCCAAATCCCAGGATCTCCGCGGGGTAACCGGGAGCTACCGTCTGTACGGCGTTACCCTGGTCGTTGTTCATTGCCTTGACCCTTCCGTACGCGCCGCCGGCAACGATGAAATCGCCGATGTTCAGCGTGCCTTCTTGGACCAAGATGGTGGTGCTAGGACCGCGTTTGCGGTCCAGTTTGGCTTCGATGACAACGCCCTGAGCAGACTTGTTGGGGTTGGCTTTCAGTTCGCCGATCTCCGCCACCAACAAGAGGTTTTCCAGCAGGCTGTCGATGCCGTCGCCAGTCTTAGCCGAGACATCGACCGAGATGACGTCGCCGCCCCAGTCTTCGACCAGCAGTTCTTGTTCACTGAGCTGGCGTTTCACCCGCTCCGGGTCGGCCCCGGGAAGGTCCATCTTGTTGATCGCGACGACGATGGGTACTTGAGCGGCTTTAGCATGGTTGATGGCTTCCAGCGTCTGTGGCATTATGCCGTCGTCTGCCGCCACGACCAATACCGCAATGTCGGTTACCCGCGCTCCCCTGGCCCGGATGGCCGTAAAGGCGGCGTGACCTGGGGTGTCTAGGAAGGTTATTGGGTGGCCGCCGGACTCAACCTGATAGGCCCCGATATGCTGGGTGATGCCGCCGACCTCACGGTCAGCAACCTTTGAATTTTTGATGGAGTCCAGCAAAGATGTCTTGCCGTGGTCCACGTGGCCAAGGACGGTGACCACCGGCGGGCGGACAACCATATTGGCGTTGTCTTCACTCGTTGGTTCGGCTGTGGGGGGCTTAGCGGCCGTTTGAGCCTCGGCCATAGTGGTCCTGATGCTAAGTGCGGTTGTTACAAGAGTAGCGACTTGATAGTCGACCACCTGGTTCATGGACGCCATAATCCCATTCCGCATCAATTGCTTAATCACGTCGATGGGGTTCTCGTCTAAGACCTCCGCCAGATACTGGACGGTCATGGTCTCCGGCAGAACCAGAGCACGGGTCTGGGGCTTTCGCTCTGTAGTCCTGCGGCGTTTTGGCGCCTCGCCAGTTTCGTCCACTGCGGTCGGCTGTCCGTCAGAAGTCATCTACACATCCAAATGGGTCTTAAGATTAATGCCCCGTGGTTTCCGGGGCGAGATTCTCTTGATAATAAGTCTTGACCGCTTCCAGGTCTTGGGAGGAGAGGTCCTGCTTGAAACTGCGCTGTAGAGCTCCTTTCCCAAGGGCTCGTTCCCAGCAGTCGGGGGTGTGGCAGAGGTAGGCGCCCCTTCCAGATTTTCTCCCCGTGGTATCGACGATGATGGGGCCTTCGCTGGTCTTAACGACTCGAATGAACTGGGCCTTTGGCATCTTGAGGCCACAGGCCACGCAACTTCGTTCGGGGATATGGCGGTTCTTAGGCAAAACCGGCCCTCCGTTAAGCTGCTCTCATCGAAGGTTTTTTGACCCTGATGGGAGACTAGTCAGGGAAGGATCTAGCGGCCTCCGCCAGCAGCAGCTCCGCCGCCACGTGCGCCGCCGTCGCGTGCTCCGCCACGTGCGCCACCGCCGCCTCTTCGGCGTCGACCACCACGGCCTCCGCCTCGGAACTCTTCGACGATGTCTTCAGCGAACCGAATCTTTCCGGCGTCGGGAATCATGACCGGTAGATTCTCTAAGTCAGGCAACTCCCCTTCTTCCTCTTCCTCGTCTTCGTCTTCGTCGCCTTCTTCATCAGACAACTCAACGTCTTCGAGGGTGAAGGCGCCTAGGTCTTCAACACTGAGGCCTTCAGCCGCAGCGGGTTCGGCAACTGCTTCCGCAGGCTCCGGTGATTCTTCTTCTCTGATCAGAGCCTCTAGAATGCTGTCTTCATCAACCTCTTCAGCGGGCGCCGTGGTCTCAGATTGTGCGGCAGTTGCTTCGGCGGCCACCGGTTCTGTCGCCGCAGGTGTATCTTCAGTAGCAACAGCGCCCGCCTCTTCAACGATGGCGATCGCTTCTTCCACAGCCTCGGCTGCATCCTCGGCCTCTACTGGGGCTTCGGCTTCAGGTTTGGCCGCGCTGCCGGTTTTGGCCTGGGTGGCTTCCTTGATCTCTTCCCATTCCGTCATGCCCTTGATGTCCAGCCTCCAGCCGGTCAAACGGGCTGCCAGCCGGGTATTCTGTCCTTCTTTGCCGATCGCTAGGGATAGCTGCCGGTCAGGGACCACCACGATGGCGGTTTGTTCTTGCTCCAGCAGTTCCACATGGACTGGTTCGGAGGGGCTGAGGGCGTTGGTGATAAAGGTCCGGGGTTCTTCATCCCAGGACACGATGTCGATCTTCTCGCCCTGTAATTCATTGACGATGCTCTGGATCCGGTTGCCCCGGATGCCGATGCAGGAGCCCACCGGGTCGATACCGGCTTGGGTGGCGCTCACAGCGACTTTGCTCCGGAAACCGGCTTCGCGGGCGATGGCCTTGATCTCGACCACGCCGTTGTAGACCTCGGGCACCTCAATCTCGAACAGCCGCTTGAGCATGTTCTTGTGGCTTCTGGAGACCAGAATCTCGGGGCCTTTGGGCGTGCTTCGGACGCTGACCAAGTAGACCTTGGTCCGCTGTCCTTTGCGGTAGCGTTCGTTGGGGGCTTGTTCTTCGAAGGGAAGGACAGCTTGGGCGCGGCCCAAGTCGAGAGTGATCGTGCGGCCTGGCTCGGCCTGCTCTATCACACCGGATACAATGTCGCCCTCGTGCTGCTGGAACTCCTGGTATAGGAGGTCTCGCTCTGCTTCCCGAAGTCGCTGCAGCACCACCTGTTTGGCGGTCTGCGCAGCGATACGGCTCGCGTTGTGGGGCAGCGGTTCGGCGGCGGCGACCTCATCACCCAACACGGCGCCCTTCTTGATGAACTGGGCGTCGGCAACGGTGACTTCTTTGTCGCTGTCCTCGACTGTTTCCACCACGGTCTTCAGCGCAAAAACGCTCACTTCCCCAGTGTTGGGGTTGAGCGTCACAGAGATATTCTGGCCTGAAGCCGGATTGTCTTTTTTAAACGCCGACGCCAGGGCAACCTCAATCGCTCCGAGAACTTGCTCTCGGGGCAGGTGCCTTTCTGCCGCCAACTGGGTCAATGCAATCAGAAAATCGCTTTTCATGGGTACGTACCCCTCCCGGTTCCCGGACGGATAACGTTTGTCTCCATCAGCAAGAAAGCGGGTTAAACCCCGCTCTCTAAGGAAGGCTTATATGTAGAGCCAGTATAGCATCGCCACGGCTGAAGTTACAAGTTTTTTTAACCTTCTCCAGCCTCAGACATTACGGTTGCCCGCGTGCCTAATCGTGGGTAGGGCACGGCCCCAAGGGCCAAATACCTGATCTATCGACCGAAACTAGGGGCTGAAACTCTCTAGCAAAACGCCGTTTTTGGGCTAACGCCAAGCAGGCGTTTCTACCACCAGATCTTGCCCTTGGCGTCTTTGGCCAGTTGTTCGTAATCCTTGGTCCAGAGGGCTGTACTCAGGTATTTCCAGCCTCCGTCGGCCAGTAGACAGACGATGTCGCCCTTGTCCATGCGCTCTGCTTGGCGGATGGCCCCGTAGACCACTGAGCCGGAAGACACTCCGGCGAAGATGCCCTCTTCGGCCAGCAAGCGCTTGGTCGTGGAGAAGGCGTCGAAGCTGTTGACCAGCATCCTGGAGTCCAGCAGGCTGATATCGAGGATCGGCGGGATGAACCCCTCTTCCAGGCTGCGGAGACCGGATATGAAGTCGTCAGGCTCGGGGGCCACGGCGACTATCTTGGTTTCAGGGTTGTGTTCTTTCAGCCGGCGGGCCACCCCCATGAGCGTGCCACCGGTGCCTAGTCCGGCAACAAACATGCTGATATCAGGTAGAGCTTGGATTATCTCCGGGCCGGTGGTCTCGTAGTGAGCGTCGGGGTTTCCGCTGTTACCGTACTGGTACAGCATGAAATAATCGCTGCCGTGTTTGTCCACCAATTCCTGTGCAACTTCGATGGCCCCATTGGTGCCCCGTGATCCGTCGGAGGGTATGATCTCAGCCCCGTAAGCCTCAAGTAGCTGGACCCGCTCCACGCTGACATTCTCGGGCATGACCACGGCTACTTTGTAGCCTTTCAGGCGTCCAATCATGGCCAGAGAGATGCCAGTGTTCCCGCTGGTTGGCTCCAAGATGGTGCGGTTGACGGAGATCTCGCCGTCTTTTTCTGCCTGCTCGATCATCTTGAGGGCGATACGGTCTTTGACGCTGCCGGTGGGGTTCTGCCCTTCCAACTTGGCGAAGATGCGCACTCCCTCTTTGGGACTCATACGCTGCAGTTCAACGAGAGGGGTGTTGCCGATGGTGTCGATTATGCCTTTGTAGGTGAGCCTAGTAACCATAAATCCTGTATCTGCCGGAAATCTGGCCGCGATCTGGCGGGCCGGGTACCAAGAGGGGCGTCTTTTTCGAAGACGCCCCCAAGCAGTATCTTGTTAGTCCGAGCCTACAACTGCGGGTTCGTGAGGCTCTGCGACGCCGCAGAAGACCTCGTAGTCGATCAACTCGGTGACTGTGGGGTTGTCGCCACACAGCGGGCAATCCGGGTTTTTCTTCAACCGCACTTCGCGGAAACTCATGCTGAGAGCGTCGATGAGCAGCAGGCGTGAACTCAGAGACTCGCCGATGCCCAAGAAGTATTTCAGGGCCTCGGTAGCCTGGATGCTGCCGACCAAGCCGGTCAGGGCGCCCAGCACGCCGGCCTCGGCGCAGTTGGGGACCATTCCAGGAGGCGGCGGCGACGGGAACAGGCAGCGGTAGCAGCCCTCTCCCGGCAGGAACACGGTGGCCTGACCGTCGAAGATCAGGATACTGCCGTCGACTAGAGGCTTGTTCAGCAGGTAGCAGGCATCGTTGACCAGATAGCGGGTGGCGAAGTTGTCTGCGCCGTTGATCACCAGGTCATATTGGCTGATGATCTCCATGGCGTTGTCAGACTCCAGGCGCGTCTCGTGGACAACCACGTTCACGTCCGGGTTATAGGCTTTGATGTTGTCGACGGCGGACTGGACCTTGGGCCGGCCGACGTCGGCGGTGTGGTGCAATACCTGGCGCTGGAGATTGGACAGTTCAACAACGTCGAAGTCGACGATGCCAACGGTCCCAACACCGGCCAATGACAGGTAGATCGCGGAAGGAGAACCGAGTCCTCCGGCGCCGATAATCAGGGCTTTGGAACCCATGAGGGTGCGCTGGCCCTTGCTGCCTACGTCACCCATGATGATGTGGCGGCTGTATCGCTTTACTTGATCCGGCGTGAGCACTATGGGTTGTTCGGCCATGGGTTTGACCCTCCTAATTTTTACCCGTACTTCCGGTTACTTCCGGGAGTACTTTTGTTTGGATGTGCCTGGGCTTTGTTAGATGCCCCGGCTGATTTTAGGTTGGATGTGCCTAGTCTTTAATTTACGTGTCCTGGCTGATTTTAGCGATGTGATTGCGCAATAAAAAACCCGCGCTTCCCCAATTAGGGTTCCTAAGAAAGGGGGCGCAGGCTTCAGACGTACAGAAGTGATTGCCCGCCCCTATGTGGGCGGACACGTACAAGCGCAAGTCAGTTGAAAGTTACCTTTCAGATGTAAATTAGTTGCTAACATTAACTTTCCGAGTCTATCGCTGGCAAAAGTGCTTGTCAAGCAAGGCTGAGCCTGAGCAGGCACGTTCACAGCCAGGTTCAATCAGAGGCTAGGCCAGCCTGAGTTTCTAAAGCTACAGGGCCGAACTTGCCGCCAAGCTTGATTGCCTTTCGGCTAATTGTGCCACGGTTATATTGCTCAATACGTCGCGTATGGAGGCTTCTACTGTCTTCCAAACTTCCTGCTGTGCGCAGGTATGAGACAGGGCGCAATCATGGGGATTGATGAGGCAGTCCAACGGAGAATTACTGCTGTCCAGGTTCTGCATCACCATATTGAGGTCGATGTCTTTAGGGTCCATCGCCAGGGCGTGTCCACCCTGTGGTCCTCGCCGACTCTGGACGAAGCCGAATTTATTCAGCGAGGTCATCAACTGGTCGAGGTACGCTTCGGGGATACCTTGTTGTCTGGCGATAACTGCAGTTTGAATGGGGCCATCACCGTAGTGAAGGGCCAATTCCACCAACGCCCGCACCCCATAGTCCACTTTCATGGGGATCTTCATCAGGATTTTCCTCCGATCGAGCAAGCTGTAGACAGTCTGGCTAGGAAGTCGCAGACAGTTCGAGCAAGCCGTAAACAGTCTGGCTAGTAAGTCGCAGACGGTTCGAGCAAGCCGTAAACAGTCTGACTAGGAAGCCGCAGACAGTTTGAGAAAGCCGTAAACAGTCTGAAAATACAAGTCGAATTATACACCAGCCCGTCTTCAAAACCAAGATTGTCTACCGGGCTGATCGACAATTTGGTCAACGATCAAGGCTAGTTACGAGGCTGCAACACTATATAAGTGCCAAGCCCTTGGGCTATGAGTTTGCCGTCTTGGTCTTTGACCTCCATCTCGCCCACCATCAACCGGCGTCCGGGACTGATGATCTTTGCGGTCCCGGTCAATTCTCCCTTCTCTGCGGCTGCCAGAAAATTAATCTTGAGTTCAATAGTGGTGGTGGACTCCCCCGGTTTCAGGAGCGGCCTGATAGCGCGATACATGGCGTAGTCGGCCAACGCAACCACGATTCCGCCCTGGACCCTTCCAGCCTGCTGCAGGTGCTTGGGGTTGATTGGCATGACCACCGTGCTCGTGCCGTCATCCGGGTCGCTCACTCTCATGTCCATCAATTCGGAGAAGGGAGATTCGTGCACGTATCCGATTGGATTGGAAGATGGTTCGGTGGCCAATGAGGGCTCCTGCTGCGGTTGGGTTGAAATAGGCGTTCCCGGCAACCGCCTCAGTATACTCTGGGCCGGACGCCGTTGGTGCGTAGTTGGGGCGGCGAGTCTATAATGGTTGGCTAGGGCGACGGGAGTTGGCTCCTAGCCTATTAACCACGTGGCAAACTAGGAGCGATGCAGGTGCAGGTGCAGGTGTCTGAGAACCAAGGCGTAATAAGGACTCAATCGCATGGTTAAAGGCGTGTTGGTCGGGTTCGCAATAATGATAGTTTTGGCATTGATCCCCATAGTGCATATAGCCGGGATCCCCTTTGGACCGTTCATCGGCGGCTATTACGGTATTTCCGCAGCGAGTGACAGCACAGCCTCCCCGGGACGCAAAGCCCTGTTATTTTCGGTCTGGACCGGCATTTTGATGGGCGTCGTGCTGGTCATTTCCGCGGCCATCGCCACGATGGTTAGCGGAGTCGCTCCCCTTTTGATCTGGGGCGGTGTCTGGGTCTTCACTTTCTACTATGCAAGTATGGCCGGACTGGGTGCTTGGTATGCGGAGCTCAAGGCCAAGGGCTGACCAGCCCTGAGTAAGAGATGGCTGCTGCCCATCCTGCTGACGGTGGGCGTGTTTGTGGCGATGGCAGGGTACAGCGATTTCGGCGACACCGTTTCTGAGATCAGCGATCTGCCTATCCGGTATCTTTTCGCCGGACTGGGTCTGGCGATGGTCAATTACCTGCTACGGTACCTCCGCTGGGCCCTTTATCTCAGAGTGCTCAAGATCAGCGTACCCTTCGGCATCAGCATCCTGGTCTTTCTCTCCGGTCTCGCCATGTCGATCACACCCGGCAAAGCCGGCGAGTTGGTAAAATGTTATCTGCTCAACAGCAAGATTGGCGCGCCCGTTGGCCGGTCCGCACCGGTGGTGGTGATGGAACGGTTGACCGACGTGATATCAGTTATCATCCTGGGGCTTATTGGGTTTGCCCTGCTGCCTGGCCCGGTGATAGTGGTGCTGGCGGTGGTCCTGATGGTGGCAATAGCAGCTTTGATGTTTGGTTTATCGCGGCATGCTTCACGGCTAACCAGTCTGCCCATCTTGTCTCGTTGGAGCGATCTGCTCCAGGACTCACATGAAGGTTTCAAGGAATTGGCCGCGGTCCGAGTGATGATTGCTGGCGTGGCCATTGGCGCCGTGGCCTGGTTCGCCGAGGGGCTGGCGCTGTGGGTGATCCTAAAAGGGATCGGGTCAGATGTTGCGCTAGTGCGCGCACTGCCGATCTACGCAGCGGCGACTCTGGTGGGGGCAGTTACCGCCCTGCCAGGCGGAATCGTGGGCACCGAAGGGAGTATGTTGGCGTTTCTGCAACAGAGCGGTGTTACGAAGGCCGTGGCTTCGGCCAGCACGGTTTTGATTCGTTTGGTCACTCTCTGGTTTGCGGTGGCGGTCGGTCTGTTGGCCCTGCTGGCGCTGCGCCGGATTCCCAATATCACAACCGCGACTACTGAGGAACCCTGATGAGGAAATCTAAAGACGTTGGGCAGTAGCGAAAATACCAAAGACAGAGGCGCTCTAGCGATAAGTCCAGTGGCGCTGGCAAGGGCTCTGCGCCCGCTACAGTGGATCAAGAACGGTCTCGTGTTCTTGCCATTTGTCTTCGCTGTAGACATAGCCTGGAGCACCGATGACCTGGGTCAGGTACAGGAATTGCTTCTGGAGCTGGTCTTTGTCGCGTTGGCCTTCTGTGCCCTATCCAGCGCCATCTATCTCTTCAACGACCTGATGGACCGCTCCGGAGACCGGCAGCACCCTGTGAAGCGCAACCGGCCCATCGCCTCGGGAGAAGTGTCCGCTCCGGTGGCGGGCACGGTCATGGTGGTGCTGGCGGCGGTGGGGCTGGCGGTAATGGTCTTGGTGGAGCCGTTATTGGGCTTGGCTGGCGGGCTGTATTCCGTGATCAATATCGGCTATTCATTGGGCCTGAAGCAGGTGGTGTTGCTGGACGCCTTCGCGGTGACCAGCGGCTACATGATCCGCGCTGTTGCCGGGGCCGTGGCCATCGACGTGACACCGTCGCCGTGGTTATACGTCACCACCGGCGCTGGGGCTTTGTTCATCGTGCTTGGGCGGCGTTTCGCCGAGGCCAGGCTGGCGGGAGACTCGGCAGAAGGACAGCGGTCAGTGCTGAAAGACTACTCCGGCCCCTTCATAAATCAGCTTTTGATGCTCTCTGCCGCAGCGGCGTGGCTGAGCTATACTTTGTACACGGTTGAGGCCACAAACCTCCCGGAAAACAACACCATGCTGTTCACGCTGCCTCTGGTGACCTTTGGGCTGTTCCGTTACCTATTCCTGCTGAACAACAGCGAACAGGCCGAAGCCCCGGAGCAATTGATAATCCGTGACTTGCCCCTGGTCTTGTCCATCGTCAGTTGGGTCGCGGTATCGACCCTGGTCCTTTTGCTGAACAATTGACCCAAGCCTTGCTCTAAGTCTTGATAGGAGCCCTTAGATGACCTCCCTTGATCCCGGCACAACCCAGCCAGCGCCCGGAACCGGCGCCACCGGCCAGTCCCGCCCCGGCAGCCCGGTGGTTGCTGTGGTTGCAACCACGCCCGAGACGGCGGTGGCGGATATGGGGCGCGCCATGGACCTGGCCGGAGTGGGCGAATTCCTGTCGCCCGACATCAAGACACTTCTGAAAGTGAATATCTCCTGGCAGCATTGGTACCCTGCCTGCTCCACCACCCCCTGGCAGATAGAGGGCGTGACTCGGGCCCTGGAAGCGCGTGGTCACAAAGACCTGATCGCCGCCCACAACGGGACGGTGGTGGTGAACTCCTACGAAGGCGAGCTCAAGAACAAGCACAAAGCGGCCCAGGAGAAGGTCGGACTGGCCGACATTCACCTGGACACCCCTCCCAACAAGTGGATCGACTACAAGCCAAAGGCAGAGATGCTGGTCTTGGACGACATCTTTCCTGAAGGCATCCAGATTCCTGAATCCTTCCCGGGGACGAACATCGTCCATCTGCCGACCATGAAGACCCACGTCTTCACCACCATGACCGGCGCGATGAAGAATGCCTTTGGCGGATTGCTGCACCGCAAGCGCCATTGGACCCATTCGGTGATTCACGAGACCCTGACAGACCTGCTGGCCATCCAGCAAGAGATACATCCCGGACTGTTCGCCGTGATGGACGGGACGTTCGCTGGAGACGGCCCGGGTCCCAGAGCCATGCGTTGGCATATCAAAGACCGAATCTTGGCCAGTAATGACCAAGTTGCCATCGACGCCGTGGCCGCCAAGATGATGGGTTTCGACCCGATGAGCATCAAGTTCATCCGGTTGGCCCACGAACGGGGTCTGGGCTGCGGAGACGTCTCCCAGATCAACGTGGTCGGCGAGGATATCAGTCAGGTCAACTGGCAGTTCACAGGCGTGGAAAACACCCTTGCCAGCCGCGGCCAGAAACTTATCTACTGGGGCCCGCTCAAGCCGCTGGAGAAGCTGTTGCTCCGCAGCCCCATCGTCGGCTGGGCGTTTTTGGCGTCGAACCTGTATCACAACGGCTACTGGCTCAAGACCAAAGGCCGCCGCCGCATCAAAGCCGCCATGCAGACCGAGTGGGGCAAGCTGTTCGAGTCCTATTAGGGCCGATCCCAGCCAAGAAATCCCAGTCATCAAATCCCAGTCATTAAATCAAAGAGGTTAAGAATCCAGGTATGGATATCGCAGTAATAGGTTTGCCGCAAAGCGGCAAGTCCACGGTTTTCAATGCCCTGACCGCCGGTCATTCAACGTCCACCGGAGTGGGCGGCTCCGGGCCGATGCAGGTCGGCGTGGTCAAAGTCATCGATCCCCGCCTGGCGGTGCTAGATGACATGTACCACCCCAAGAAGGTGATACACCCCGAGATCAAATACTGGGACCTGCCCCCCGTGGACCGCGACTCGTCTTCGGCTAACCAGAGACTGAGCGGCCGCCAACGAAACATCCTCCAGTCCGCAGACGCGGTCTTGCTGGTGGTTCGGGCTTTCGAAGACCCGGCGCTGTTGCATCCCCTGGAGTCTGTTGACCCCGGACGCGACGTCAAAGTTTTGCTTGAGGAATTGGCCCTGGCAGACCTACAAGCCCTGGAAGGGGCCGAAGCCCGCCTTAGTGACGGTCTCAAGAAGGCCAAGCCGGCCGAGCGACCTGCCATGATTCCGCAATTGGAAACGGTCCAGAAAGTGAAGGCCTCCCTTGAAGCGGGGATTCCCGTGAAATCTCAAACGCTCACAGTGTCAGAGACCGCCGCCCTGGTGGATTTCCAATTGCTGACCGCCAAGCCGGTTATGATCGCCTTCAACACCGGCGAGTCCGAGCCAACGCCAACTCTGGAAGGAGTGGGTGTCTCGGGCGATGTTGCCAATGGGTTGGGCGAGGTTGGCCTCTGCGCCAAGCTGGAAGAAGACCTGGCGGCTATGGAAGCTGAAGAAGCGGACGAGTTCCGGGAGGCCATGGGTCTGGACGAACCGGCCGTTGAACGGGTCAAGCAGGTCTGTTACAGCACTGTGGGACTGGTGTCGTTCCTGACCGTCGGCGAAGACGAGGTCCGCGCCTGGCCGGTACCCACCGGAATCGAGGCCCAGATGGCCGCCGGGACCATACACACCGATTTCACCCGTGGGTTCATCCGCGCTGAAGTGATCTCCTACGACGACCTGATACGTTGCGGCAGTCTGGCCCAGGGGCGCAAAGAGGGTGTCTTACGCTCCGAGGGCAAGACCTATGAAGTCAAAGACGGCGACGTGATCAATTTCTTGATCAACACCTAACCGGAACTCATGAGCGGCCAGCCTGTGATCAACATTAGGGATTTCGTCTTGGGCGACCTAGCCCAGGTGCGAGAGTTGTTCGCCAGTGGGCTGATGGAGTTCGCCGGGGATGCCGAAGAAGGGGTGCGCCGCTACGTTGATCATGCTCTGAAAGACGACATGGCCGATATCCCGGCTCATTACCAGTCAGGCCCCCGCAGCAACTTCTGGGTGGCGGAATCAAGCAGCCCTTCAGCTGGCATCGTTGGAATCGTCGGTATCCAGCCCAGAGAACTGGAAGAGGAAGCCGAGCTGCGTAGAATGAGCGTCTCATCTGCCGTGCGCCGGCAGGGAGTCGGCCGCCAGTTACTGGACACCACCGAGGAGTTCTGTCGCAGCAAGGGCTACCTGCGGATCGGCCTTTCCACCGTTGATATCCTCAAACCAGCGCTGTTGATGTATCAGAACTACGGTTACATCTTAGAGAAAGCGGAACCATACGGACCGCCATCGCGCAGTCAGGTAACCGTCCACCATTTCATCAAGGACCTGTATTAGCCCAACAAACTCCTGATCAGGCGATACAAAAAAGGCCCCCTCCAGATTCTGGAGGGGGCCTTTTTGTTAGCTAGGGTTGGTCGGTATCCTACCGATGCTTGGCGTACTCGAGTCCAACCGTGGTCCGGATTTCACTGAAATCGACCGGGCCGAAATCGGTATCGAGACGCGCACCCACCGGCCAGATGCCGTCATGGACGTAGAGCGAGGCTGCGAATGAGTTGTCGAAGATCCAGTCGTAGATCTCCCGCTCGCCTTCTTGAATCTTTACGGGGTCTACTTCCACTTAGGTGGCACCGACATGCTCTTCGATCCACGGGTGATGAGAGCCGTAACTGAAGGTTGACTTAGTCTGGTAGTTGGAAGCTCCGATGATGGGAGACAAGCGTACACCGACGGTGTGGCAGGTGACTCCCTGGTACTTCCGGGTAATCAACTCAGGCCGGATGGTAGCGTAGGGGATGTTCTGGAACTTGACGTCGATACCGATGTCTTCCCAGTACTGGGCGACCGCTTCACAGGCCTCGACCTCGGCGGCTGCACCGCGTATGGCCGGGCTCAGAGTGATCTCGAAACCGTCTGGGTAGCCAGCGTCGTCCAGCATCTGCTTGGCCAGAACCGGATCGAAATCGTATTTCCAGTCAGGATTGGCACGGGCGTCGTGGCCCATCCAGTCCCGTACGGATTGTACGGCGCCGAATCCGGACAGCAGTTCGTCAACGATCGCTTGGCGGTCGATGGCAATGTTCATGGCTTTTCGTACCATGACTGCGTCGGCCCATGCCTGGGACTCGGTGTCCGCATCGGAGGAGACCCAAGGCTGGTCGGGGTTGTAGAACTCGTACTCATTGCCGTCTTTGTCCAGACCGTAGGTCTGACCATAGAAGTTCAGACCGGCCTGACCGGCGTTGGGGAATCCGAGGACTTTGGCTCCTTCCACAGCTTCCACCGTGGGTAGAGAGTCGAATGCCATGTCGAAGCTGTCTAGTTGACCAGTCTGGAAACCGGCAACACGGGCAGACTCTTCAGGGATCGACCAGTAGATCAGTTCGGCGAAGTAAGGAGTTTGGCGCCAGTGGTCTTCCACCGCACTCATCTTCCAGAACTCGCCGCTGGCGTGGTCTTCGATCTGCCAGGGACCGGTGGCGGCGATGTCTTTGCTTGCCGCTTCGATACCTATTTCTTCTGACTGTTTCTGGCTGACGACCCATGAACTAGAGCCGCCGCCGTTGCGCATGAACTCAAAGACCTGCGCGGGCACCCAGGGCAATCCGGTGTTTACTACCATGGTGTGGTCGTCAACAATCTCAACAGACGCGCCTTCGCGGCCGCCGAAATCGCCGTCTTCACCACCAAAGTACTCACCCATGAGGCCGGAACGGGCGTGAAGGGCTCCAGCGTTCCACTGAATGTAGGAATAGAGAACGTCCTCGGCGGTCATTTCTCCATATCCCTTGTGGAATTGGACGCCCTCCTGGAACTTCCAGGTCCAGGTCAGGAAGTCGTCAGAGACGCTCCAGGATTTGGCGAGCATCGGGGAGGCGGAAAAATCAGGAGCGGTTGTGATCAGGCCCTCACCAACCGAGCTGCTGGTGAACTGAATCCTGGGGCTGGAGCTCAAGCTCGGATGGGCTTCAAAGATGCCGGTTTCCTTCTGACCCATATTAATGGTGCGAGCCGGAACACTATTTGGGGCAGCCTCGGTAGCCTGAGGCACTGCGGTGCCTGATGTTGTTGGAGTAGCTGTTGCGGAAGAACCGCAAGCCACCAACACGACCGTGAACAACAGGATTAACGCCTGAGGCTAAAAACGGATGTATTTTCGATTGGAACCAGAATTCGGCACGTTGGACTCTCCTATTCTACGAAATCCCGAAACGCTAATTTGGCATACCGGGTGGGGTAGATGGGGACTCCAGCGATAATCTGGGTTCCCAGCCTTTGATTTAGAAGCTAAGGCATCTGTTCTGTCAATAACTTCGGTTGAATTACGGTAACACGAAATTTACGAATAAGGATTATTATAAGATTATAATAAATGGATTCTGTAAAATATATCGAATAACTTCAACTAAATCCTTTAAACAATCATTGCAAATCTGAAAAATGATATCAAGGCTGAGCTGACATAACACTGTCAATTTTAATCAGGACATTCTTCGATGTTGCGGCCGCGACTAACTCCCGAAACCACGGGCGTTCGCACCCATGCAAGGAAGGAACCCCATGTGTATTGCTTATATCGAGCTAAATATTGATTATCAGTTAGGATATTCGCAGGCGCGAATCGACTTCGAAGTGCCGGGCTTTTGGACTAGAGGGAGTTGTGTGGGGAGAGAGGGGCTAGAGAGGTTTGGCGAAAGAAAGTTCGTGGGAGTCGGGGTCTTCTATGTGGAAGTAGCGTTCGCCCCACGACGCATCGGCAGGCTCGGTCGATGGCGTGAGACCGGCCTGTACCAGACGGGCGTGGAGAGCATCGACATCGTCAACGTGGAAGACCAGGCGGCCCCACCAGACCGGCGTTACCTTCTCGTCTCGTCGGCCGTCCAAGATGAGGTTCAGGAACCCGTCACCGATCCTAAAGCTGGTGAAGGATGCCGAATCGCCGCCGTAGAGCATCTCCATGCCTACTTTACTCCGGTAGAAATCCACGGACCGGGCCATGTCGGAGACGGCCAGGGTGACTGCGCTGATGGACTTAACGTTCATCTAGACCATCCCATAGATCATCTCAGGTGATGCGGTCAGGTTAGGGTTCGGGGCGTGGGTGTGGTATTAGCCTCGGCGGCGGCGGTTCCGTCCGGGGAGACCGGGGAAGACCCTCTCTTCCAAGACCCAGTCCATCCTACGCTTCAAGGCGTTCACTTCTTCTGACGGCAGCAGGGTCACCAATTCTTTGATGAGACTGGGCAGGGTTCCAACCAGGGAATCCAGCCGTTCCCGTAGCTGGGTCAACGAATTCAGCAGCTCATCGGGTATCGGCTCGCCACCGAAGTCCCAGATAACAGTGCGGACCTTCATCTCCGAGTGAAACGTCAGCCCGTGGTCGATGCTCCAGATCTTGCCGCCTTCTCCCATCAGAAGATGGTTGGCCTTGCGGTCGGTGCTATTTGCGACCAAGTCGAAACAGGCAATGGTGCGTAGTTGGTCGGCGCACCCTTCTTCCAGGGTGTAGTAATTCTGCTTGGGGTCGTGTTCGACGAATTGTTGCACCGAGCCTATCCCGTAAGGGCCGTCCCGGATGATGGTGAATGGAATCAGTTCCCAGCCGAGGATCTCGCTCAGTAGATAGGCGGCGTATTCCCGTTTGTAGAGGGTGCCGCTGGGGAAATCCCAAAGGGGCGCTTCGCCTTCCTTGGGTTTGTAGATGGCAAGGCCCTCGCCACCTTCGAATTCGATCTTGACTGTGAACGTGTAGTTGGAACCGAGCGGGGTCAACTGATAGGAGACTATCTCGCCGTGGCGGATAATATCAGTGGCAGTCGGCCCAGAATTCGACTCTGGATTCGACTCGGGATCAAGACCGGAATTTAAGTCGGAACTCAAATCAGAACTTAACTCAAAAGTGCAAGGGTCGAAGCAGCTGAATAGGTGCTGGGTTAGCCGGCTTCCAGTACGGTATGCGCACTGGCTCTTGGGCAGGCGTGGCCATCGGGGCTGATGGGCTGTCCGCAGAGGAAACACGTCGGTCTTCCTGCCGCGCAGATAGCTAAGGCCTCTTCACCAAGGGAGCCAGCCCGGGCGGTGGTGATCCAAAATCCTACTGATTCAATCTCGGCGGCGGCATCGTCGGGCCGGGCTTCGGGGTCATCAGACTCCCGTTCAAAGGCCTGAAGGTAGAAAGCGTTGCTGTCCTGGTCATAGCTGAGCAGCATCTGACCAGCTTTGAAGTCGATGTTCAATTCGGCGCCGGACCAACTCTCCTCCCGGAGATCGCTCGTTTTGTCCCTCTCTTCCTGGGAGAGGCGGCCCACCATGTCTCTGAGGTAGACGCCTAGTTGGAGCAGTTGCTCCTTCTCCATCCAGATGGAACAGGCAGC
>CAVOAA010000045.1:0-18576 GCA_963693555.1 Dehalococcoidia bacterium
CGCAAACCGTCGGAGATGCCATTCAGGGTGGTCAGCACGATTCAGGAGGTCGGTATATTAGGCCGAAGCCAATCTCGACCTCGCTCCATTGTCACCTCGAGCGAAGTGAGAGGTCCCTTTTCTCACCATCAGTATTGGTTCAGCGGCAAAGAGATTCCTCGGCTAACGCCTCGGAATGACATGCGGCGAACCAACACCTAGAAATAGCAGTAACTCCCATCCACCGGAGGTCCATGGGTCCAGGCTCAGCCTGGCCGGAGGTCTCTGGGTCCAGGCTCAGCCTGGAGTTAGGAGGATCTTGCCTACTGTCTCGCGGCCTTCCAGTTGGCGGTGGGCTTCTACGGCTTCGGATAGCGGCAGGGTCAGGCCGATGTGTAGTTTGAGCTCGCCCGACTGCACCCAGCCCAGGACCTCTTCCGCGCGGCCAAGCAGTTCGTCGCGGGTGGCTGTGTAGTCTCCCAGGCTCGGTCTGGTCAGGTACAGCGAGCCGTTCTGGAGGGCCTGGGTGTTGGTGTCCGTCACCGCGCCGCCGGCCTGTCCGTAGAGGACCATGTAGCCGCGCAGTCCCAGGCACTTGAAGCCCTTCTCAAAGGTCGTCTGGCCAACGGCGTCCAGAACCATGGTCACGCCCTGGCCGTCCGTGGCCTTCCTGATCTCTTCCTCGAAATCCTGCTGGGTGTAGAGGATCGTCTGGTCGGCCCCGGCCTGTTTAGCCATCTCGGCTTTGGCGTCGGTGGACACGGTGGTGAAGACGTGAACGCCCAAGCGTTTCAGAAGTTGGATCAGTAGCAGTCCCATGCCTCCAGCGCCGGCGTGGACCAACACCCGGTCGCCGGGGTTGAGTCTTGTGATGCCGAAGACCAGGAAATGGGCGGTCATGCCCTGGAGCAGCGAGGCCGAGCCGGTGGCAAAGTCCATGGAGTCGGGTATGCGTATCAGCAGCCATGACGGCACTGCCTGTCGTTCTGCGTAGGAGCCGGTGTGCATGGCGTAGGCCACGCGGTCTCCGACGACCACTTCGGTCACGCCCTCGCCGATGGCCGTAACCACCCCGCAGGCTTCGCGGCCGGGGGTCCAGGGGAAGCTGGCTGGAACGTTGGTGCCCTTGCGGCTGGAGACATCGGTGTAATTGACGCCGATGGACCTGATTTCCACCACGGCTTCGCCCGGGCCGGCTGTGGGTTCGGGGACGTCTTCTAGTTTCAGAACTTCAGGGCCGCCGATCTCGTATGCGCGTATCGCCTTCATGAACGCCTCGCTCTCGTGGTTTGAGCGCTAGGTTACAGCAAGGTGATGCGAGAGGGAAGATTGCAGCTGGGGATTGGCTAGGATAGGAGAGGAAGAGAGGCGGTTTAGTCAAATAATTTCCGGGTCGAAGGATTGCCAAGCATTAAGCGGGAGGCGGTCTAGGCAAAAATTTCTGGGTCGAAGGACTGAAGGAAGGGGATCCTCAAATCCAACGACCCAGTCAAAGAGGGGGTGGATAGAATATGGCGTCCGTACGACCGGTCTAGGCGACGCCCACCATTTCTAGATTTTCAGAGCGTAGGTCGCGCAGTCTTTCGCGGACCACGCGTATTTGACGCGGGCCTTTGCCCACGATCTCGGCGATCTCCCGTACTTTCAGGCCCTGGTCCAGGTGGCTGATGA
Source organism: Dehalococcoidia bacterium (assembly GCA_963693555.1). Classification (GTDB taxonomy): domain Bacteria; phylum Chloroflexota; class Dehalococcoidia; order Lucifugimonadales; family UBA3495; genus UBA9611. The sequence continues at coordinate 1,651 of CAVOAA010000045.1, forward strand.
TCTGTTGGTTCCGGTCCCACCATCGTTCTTCGTTGAAACGGGTTACCGACGTGTCCGGAGTCAGGTGCCGGGCGGAACGGCGGACCTTGGGGCGCTGCCGGTCGTCGTCCCGGTCGTCTTTTTCGTTGGATGCGAAACCCGCTTGCGCGACAACCGCCCATTCAAGTGGTAGTTGGGCGCGTTCCGGGGTGCGCTCCGGGTAGTAGACGTGACCGCACTGGAAACAACGCCATTCATCGTTATCCTGTAGCAGGTCGCCGCCGCATCTTCCGCAGCCCTTTAATCGATAGAGCATCTTTATCTCCCCTTCTCTGGTTCATTGGCGTTGCCGGTAAACCGGCCCCGCCGTTGCTGAATCCAGTTAACTTTATCGGGCAGTTCCAGGCCATGACAGTGAGCACAGATCAAATGTGAGCCTAGTCACGCTTCAGGCGTGGCTGTACATCGATTTGCCCGGTGCGGAAGTCTTGTTGCTATGTCAGGCGGGGACCGTAGCCGGCCCGGCCGAATGCCGGCCGGAAGTTTACTTTGTGGGCTTGGTATGGTTTATTAGGTCTCGCATAGTTATGTTCCAGGGACGGTCTAAATCGCGGCCGTTCGGGAATGATTCTGGTAACGATCAGGGAGCACAGAAGCAATGAGTTTTGAGACGATAAAGATCGACCAGGTGGACCGGGTTGCCATCGTGACGTTGAACCGGCCTGAGGTCTTGAATGCCCTTAGCCTGCAGTTGGTGCGGGAACTGGACGAGTTCGTGACCGAGGCTGAGCAGGACGACAGCATCGGGGCCATCGTATTAACCGGAGCCGGCGACCGGGCATTCTCGGCTGGCGCGGACATCCACGAGAACCGGGAGAACAACGACGAGCAGCGCGCCGCCGGGGCCGCCGCACGGGCCGATTACACCTGGCACCTGGCCGTCTCCACCAAGCCGATCATCGGGGCCATCAACGGCCTTTGCTACGGCGGCGGCACGGTGATGGCGACCAGCCTGGACTTCCTCATGGGCAGCGAGAAGAGCAGCTTCCGCTTCCTGGCTGTCAACTATGGACAGTTGAACGCCACCTGGAGCCTGCCAACGATGGTTGGCTGGCCCAAGGCCAAGGAACTGCTCTATAGCGGGCGGGAGGTGTTTGCCGACGAGGCCTACCACATCGGCTTGATCAACCACCTGGTGCCGTCCGGAGATTTGATCGACCGGACCGTAGAGGTTGCCGCAGGCATCGCCAAGAACCGGGCCGATGGCGTCGCAAACATTAAATCACTCTTGATCGAGCATACCGGCGAGGCGCTGCTGACCCAGTTCCAGACCGAGATCGAGGGACGCAAAGGCCGGTTCAAGGGTCTAACGGTAGAAGACGGTTTCAAGGACTTCTTGGACCGCAAGGGCCGGAAACCCCGGGTCTTGTAGAGAAAACCCACACGAGATAGACATGAGGGCCCCTGGTAGATAGCCGGGGGTCTTTTCTTGTGCCGTCTTTGCTGCTGGAGTAGAGTAGGTGCCGCTGAATCAACGGCTGGCATCTGCTAAACCGGACGCCTAAAATCGGACGCCGCCGTTCTGCTGGATAACCAAAGTTGATCGATCTAGTCACCATTAGAAACATGAGATCGGGCGCCCTCGCCTTCCGTTTCGGTCTGCCGATTGCCGTTTTTCTCGCGGTGATTCTGGCCCCCAATCCCGACGGACTAACCGACCAGGGACAGCGCGCGCTCGCGGTGATGGCGATGGCGGTGGTGCTGTGGGCCATGGAGACCCTGCATATCGCCGTGACCGGCATGGTGGCAATCGTGGCCTTGGTGCTGATCAACGCGGTCGACGACGTTAGCGTGGCCCTCTACGGGTTCTCCCAGCCGGTCACCTATTTCTTGGTCGGCATCCTCACGCTGGGAATGGCGGTCCACCAATCCGGCCTGGCCGAACGCTTGGCGTCCTACCTGATCCGCTTTGCCGGCGGCAGTCCCAGGCTGCTTTACGTACAGATGCTGGCCGCCTTTGCCGGGCTGACATTTGCCTTGCCGTCCGCCAGTACCCGGGGCGCCATCATGGTGCACATCTACGAGCAGGTGATGGAGCACTGGGGTGTGGAGAAGACCGCGCCGTTGAACAAAGCGATCATGATGGCCATGGGTGGCCTGAACCGTTTGGGTTCTACCGCCCTGCTGGCCGGGGGTATCACGCCGGTGGTTGCCTCCGCTTTGATCGCGGACTTCGGGGTGATCGACGACTTCTCCTGGACCAGATGGTTCATCCTGATGGCCGTGCCTTTCTATCTGATATTGATCTTCGGTGGAGTGCTCGTATACATCATGTACCGGTCCGGTTTCACCCTGCCGGAGGGCGCTGGCACGGTGGAATTAAAGACCGGCCCAATCCAGACAAAAGAGATAAAAGCAGGCGTGATCGCCTTGGGAACAGCCCTTCTCTGGTTCACCGACTTCGCCCACGGACTTTCCCCAGCCGTTCCGGCATTGATCGCCATGACGATTATTTTGCTGCCTGGTATCGGCCTCATGTCGTGGCGGGAGTTCGAGACCAACATGGGTTGGACCAACTTCTTTGTTATCGCCTCGTCTTTGTCGCTGGCCAATGCGCTGATCATCAGCGGGGCGGCCGAGTGGTTCGCCGTTACCCTGGTGGGGACAGTGGAAGGGCTGCGGGGTCACCCAACACTGATCCTGCTGGTGATGTCGGGCGCGGCGGCGTGTACTAGGGTGGTGATGCCCAACATATCGGGCTATCTGGCGTTCATCATCCCGGTGGCCATGTCCACCGGCGCGGCGTTGGGGTTGAACCCCGTCGTCTGCGGACTGGCAGTGGTGGTCGTGGGCGACTCAGTGGTCTACTACCCAGCCAGCGCCACAGCCAGTGTTTTCATCTACCAGCGGGCTCAGATTCGGGCCTCGGAAGTGGTCAAGATGGGCATCTTCATGACCGCGATCGCCATTGCTGTGCTCTTCATAATCGTACTGCCCTACTGGAACCTCGTGGGCGAAAGTCTTACACCCTGACCGGAGGGAAAGCATGAGCATGCCCATGGACCATTCGGTCCCGCCCCTCGGGCAAGGCAACCCTACTCCGGACGCCACAGCCCCTGACGGCTCGGAGATACGGCTGCTTGCCGACGCACGACAGGGAGCATCCAAGAGTAGCCTGGTTGAAGTTACTCTTGCTGCGGGAAATACGTCCCGCCCCGTCCAGCATCACACAGTGGAAGAAGTCTGGTACGTGTTGGAAGGAGCCGGAAAGATCTGGCGCTGCCCGCCTGACGCCGCTCCCGAGACCGTGCCACCCGTGGACATCTCTACAGGCAACTCCCTGGTCATCCCCACCGGATGGAGCTTCCAGTTCAGTGCCGGACCGGACGGCCCGCTGCGGTTTCTCTGCCACACCACCCCGCCCTGGCCAGGCGAAACCGAAGCCCTGCCGGTGGAGCATGGGGGATTGGGGGAAGCGACGGTTTAGGGCTATATTGCGGTGGTATAGTCACGAAAACTTGACAAGGATTTTTGGGCGACTCTATACTCGGATTTACACAAACGAATATGTACAAAGGCTGTGAAGGGGAGTAGTAGTCTTCCAGCAGAACAAAGCGAGCCGGGTTTGGTGTGAGCCGGTGTTCTGGGCAGAAGAACGAATGGACCCCGGAGCTGCAGGCCGATCAACGAGCGAAAGCTCTGAACTAGGCTGTGACGGTTGGGCATCGTTAAAGGTCCACGGCACGAGGGCAACAGTAGACCAGAGCCTTCCCGCCGATTGAGAAGCCGCAAAATCTCCGCCTACAACTTGGAGAGCCGGCGGCAATTAGGGTGGCAACACGAGCTGACTCGTCCCTTTGGTGGACGGGTCTTTTTTTATTTGGAAATAAGTCGAAACGGAAGTGAGCATCATGGGTAATTGGCGACGCTGCAACTAGGCAAGCCTTGAACAATTGAGGTGTCCCGATAACCGGGACTAGGAGCAGCAAGATGTATCAACCAACACTGGAAAAAGTTAAGGGAATGACCGGCCAGGGGAACCTGGTACCGGTATTTCGCTCGATAAACGCCGACCTGGAAACCCCGGTTTCCGCCTATCTGAAGGTGGCCCAGGGGTCCTATTCGTTCCTGCTGGAGAGTGTGGAAGGCGGCGAACGTATCGGCCGCTACAGCTTCATCGGCACGGATCCGTACAAGGTGGTCAAGACTGGGGCAAAAGAAGTCCTGGGGGAGATCGACCCGCTGGTCGCAGTCCAAGAAGAGATGGACAAGTTCCAGCTTGTTCCGGTGGAAGGCCTGCCCGGATTCCACGGTGGCGCGGTGGGCTATCTGGCCTACGACACCATTCGCTACTTCGAGCCCAGGGTGCCGGTGATGCCGGAGGACCCGGTGGGCGTGCCGGAATCGGTGTTCATGTTCTGCGACACCCTGCTGCTCTTTGACCATGTCAGGCACGACATCAAGGTTGTCAGTCACGTCAATTTGAACGGCGACATAGACCAGTCCTACGCCGATGCCACGGCCAAGATCGACGAGATGGTGCGCCGACTGTCTCTGCCTTTGAACCTGCCGCCGGAGCTGCAGTCAGATGTGAGTGGGACGCTGGTCAAGAGCGAGATCGAGTCCAACTTCACCCCCGAGGGGTACACCAAGATCATCGACAAGTGCATCGAGTACGTCTACGCGGGCGACGTGATACAGGTGGTCAACTCACAGCGCTTCTCCCGCCGAACTGAGGCCCACCCCTTCCAGATATACCGGTCTCTGCGCAGCATCAACCCCTCGCCCTATATGTACTACCTGAACCTGGACGATTTCCAGATAGTTGGTGCGGCCATCGAGACAGTGGTAACGGTGCACGGTGGACGGGCGGCAACCCATCCGATCGCCGGCACCAGGCCCAGGGGCGCAACTCCGGGGGAGGATGACGCCAACGAGGCAGAACTCAAGAGCAGCGAGAAGCAGCGAGCGGAGCACATAATGCTGGTGGACCTGGGCCGGAACGACATCGGCCGGGTTAGCCAGCCAGGCACTGTGGAGGTCACGCAGCTCATGGACGTGGAGAAGTTTTCCCACGTCATGCACCTGGTCTCCCACGTAGAGGGAGACCTCAAGCCGGGTTTGACATCGTACGATGCGCTACGCTCATGTTTCCCGGCGGGCACGGTGTCCGGTGCGCCCAAGATCCGGGCGATGGAGATCATAGCCGAGGTTGAAGGCCAAAAACGCGGTCCGTACGGCGGCGCAGTGGGTTACTTCAGCTATTCCGGAGACATGGACACGGCATTGGTGCTCCGCACTGGGGTCTATAAAGAGGGCGTGATGTATGTTCAGGCGGGTGGGGGAATTGTGGCCGACAGTGTCGGCGAGGACGAATTCCAAGAGACTCGGCACAAGGCTGGCGCACTCATGCGGGCCATCGACCTAGCCGAAGGCGCAGATTAAATTTAGAGAAGATAGGAGAAGAAAAAATGTTGAAATCGTTTTTCCATACAGGGTTCGTAGTCAAAGATATCGAGGCTTCGATAAAGTTCTACTCTGAGGTGCTGGGCATGCGCATAGCAGGCCGCACCGAGCGCGACGGCGAGTTTGTTGAGCAGGTCTTGGCCTTTCCCGGCGCCCACATCAAGGGCGGGTTCGTCGACATGGGCGAGGGCCACCAGCTAGAGCTGATCCAATACCTGTCCCCGGCCAGCGGCGAGAACCACCTTCACCGTAACGACCTAGGCGCTTCCCATCTGGCGTTCTTCGTCGATGACTTGGATAAGTTCTACGAGGACACGTCCAAGAAGGGAATCACGTACAACAACCCGCCAGCGTCGATGCACGACGACAAAGGCAACCTGTCGCGTAAGGCGGCCTACGCCCAGGACCCCGATGGCAACTGGCTGGAGTTCGTAGAGGTTTTTTAGTAAAGACCTTCTGGCGGACTCAGCTAAACGTCACCAAGGCAGAGAATCATGCTATTAATGATCGACAATTACGACAGCTTCACCTACAACCTGTACCAATATCTCTCCGAACTTGGCGCGGAGGTTGAGGTGGCCCGCAACGACAAGATCTCGTTGGAGGAGATCAGCGACATGGCACCCGAGGGGATCATCATATCGCCTGGGCCGTCCACGCCCCTGGAGGCAGGGATCTCCAACGACGTGATACGCCAGTTCGGCCCCACGACCCCGACTCTGGGCGTGTGCCTGGGCCATCAGTGCATCGGCTACGTCTACGGTGCCAAGGTCGACCGGGCCGGCGAGATACGGCACGGCAAGACCTCCATGGTGAGCCACAATGGCGCTGGGGTATTGGCGGGGCTGCCCAACCCCTTCCAGGCCATCCGGTATCACTCTCTGGTGGTCTACCCGGAGACGATCCCAGACACCCTGGAAGTGACCGCCCACACCGACAACGGACTGATAATGGGCTTGCGGCACAAGGAATATCCCATCGAGGGTGTCCAATTCCACCCGGAGTCCATCCTGACTCCTGATGGGAAACACCTGCTGCAGAATTTCCTGGATCAAGTCAGCGAGGTAAAACAGAATGCCTAAGATTGAGATGGAACTGCAAGAGCCATTGCACGGGATGTTACTGAGCTTGAAACCGGTGATCGAAACAATCTTGGAAGAAGAGGTGAGTTTCGACATCTTCGCCGGCACCATCATCCAACGAGGAATCCAGGCAATGCTTGATGACATCATTCCAAACGAGCCAGAGATTCTTATGAAATCTATCTTGCTCATGCATCAAGATAACCCTAGCTTTGTAGCGAATTTCATCAATAGAATGCTCGAAGAAGGGCCTGGAAACCAAGAAGCCAAACAAAAACTAGGCTTCGTAAAACACGACGAGTAAATAAGGCGGCCCAAGATTTAGGAGCTGGTCAGTTTGGACATCAGGGAAGCGATAGACATAGTCGTCTCGAGTAATGACTTGGCGATGGATGATGCGGCAGCGGTGATGCGGCAGATCATGTCGGGCGAGGCTACACCGGCCCAGTTGGGCTCGTTTTTGACCGCGCTTCGGCTCAAGGGCGAGACCACCGAAGAGATCGCCGGGATGGCCACGGTCATGCGCGAGTTTGCCCTAAAAGTGAACGTGGACGGCATGCTAGTCGACTCGGTTGGTACCGGTGGCGACGGCCTGAACACTTTTAATATCTCCACCGCAGCGGCGTTCGTTGCTGCGGGGGCGGGCTTGAAAGTTGCCAAGCATGGCAACCGGGCAGCGTCGGGCACCTGCGGCAGCGCCGATGTGTTGGAAGAACTTGGCGTGCAGATCGAACTGCCGCCCGAGGGTGTGGAGCGTTGCATCAGGGAGAGCGGCATCGGGTTCATGTTTGCCCAGGCGTTCCATCCCTCCATGCGCCACGCGGGGCCGGTACGCCGGGAGATCGGCATCCGGACCGTGTTCAACATCCTGGGGCCATTGACCAATCCGGCAGGCGCCCAATCCATGCTGGTGGGCGTGGCGTTCCCGGAGCTGGGCGAGAAGATGGCGTCGGTGCTGAACCTGCTGGACACCCACCACTCGATAATCGTCCACGGGGACGGCGGTCTTGATGAGATGACACTTTCCGGGGACACGGCAGTGTGGGAAGTCGCCGGCGGCAAGGTCAGCAACTGGACTCTTTCCGTGGCTGACACCGGCCTGCCGGTCACGCCCATCGCGGCGATAACTGGCGGCGACAAAGCAGCCAACGCGGCAACTATGCGGTCTTTGCTGAGCGGGGAAGGCGGTCCGGTGCGCGACTACGTGCTGCTGAATAGCGCCGGGGTGCTGCTGGTGGGCGACCTGGTCACGAACATCCGTGATGGCGTGCAATTGGCTGCCCAAACAATCGACAGCGGCGCGGCCAAAGAACGCATGGAGTCCATGATTGAGGTAAGCCAGGCCGGCTGAGGCGGCTGAGCCGCTGCAAATTTTACGACGAAGTATAATGCTGGTCTGAATTCCAAGCCTGTAATGAAAGAAATATGCCAAATATCCTAGATGAAATAGTCGCTGCCAAGCGAATCGAATTGGTGGAAAGCAAGACCCAGGTTTCCCTGGCTGAACTGGAGGCGATCGCCGCCAACCAGCCACGGCCCCTGAACCTGTCTGGGGCGCTGTTGGGAGGCGGGGTACGGTTGATTGCTGAGGTCAAGAAGGCTTCTCCCTCGCGCGGTCTGCTGATGCCTGATTTCGACCACCTGAAGCTGGCCGAGACCTATGCTGCCAACGGGGCCGCCGCCATATCATGCCTTACCGACGCCCGGTTCCAGGGCGAACTGGACCACCTGCGGCAGATCAAAGAGACCGGGGCGTCACAGCGTGCGCCGGTCATGCGGAAAGATTTCATTTTCGACCCCTATCAGGTCGCCGAGACCCGGGCTGCCGGGGCCGACGCGATGCTGCTGATCGTGGCGATCCTGGAGCCAGCCCAACTGAAAGAATTATTGGCTGCGGCCCAGGAGCGCTGGATGCAGTGCTTGGTTGAGGTCCATGACGAGGCTGAACTCGAGATTGCGGTCGAGGCGGGAGCCGAGGTCATCGGTATAAATAACCGTGACCTGCGCACCTTCACCACCGACCTGGCGGTGACCGAACGCCTGGCGCCGCTGGTGCCCCGTGGCAAGCAGATCGTCAGCGAAAGCGGCATTTTTACGCGAGACCACCTGCGTGAGATGAACCGCCACCGGGTCAATGCCGTGCTGGTGGGAGAGGCCCTGGTTACCGCCCCGGACGTGGGCGAGAAGGTCAGGGAACTAACCGGACAGAAAGCGCCCACAGCATAGCCATGGACACGCAGGGATTAAAGGTCAAAATTTGCGGCATACGTAACCTGGAAGACGCTTTGGTTGCGGCCGAGTCGGGAGCCGACTTCATCGGCATCGTTTTTGTGCCCGAACGGCACCGGCGCATCACCCCTAAAGAGGCCAAAGTGATCGTCGACGGCGTGAGAAACTCCGGCGGTCCGGTGCCCAGGATAGTCGGTTTGTTCGCTGACCAATCGATAGAAGAGGTCGTTGGGACCGTCGATTTCCTTGCCCTGGACCTGGCGCAGCTCTGCGGCAAAGAATCGGTCGAATTCGCTGGCCAAGCTGGCTGTGATGTCATAAAAGTCGTGCACGTAGCCGAGACCGCCACGGCGGCGGACGATGCCGGCACTGGTGCGCGGGTTAAAGAGTTTAGCGGATTGGGGCACCTTGTGACCCTGGACAGGTACGTTGAGGGCATCCAAGGCGGTACCGGCAAAGGGTTCGATTGGGACGTGGCTGCTTCTCTATCTGAGGTCGGCCACCCGTTCCTGCTGGCCGGAGGGTTGACCCCCGAGAACGTTTCAGAGGCGATCACAAGGGTGCAGCCTTGGGGCGTTGACGTCTCCAGCGGCGTGGAGACCGACGGTGTGAAAGACCACGCCAAAATCAAAGAATTTATGCGTATGGCCCGGTCAGCTCTTTAATGATTGCCGCCGCCAAACCAACCGACGGATAAGAGGGAACTACCAATGGCAGATGAAAACGCGGCGAGCCGCTTCCCGGACGATAGGGGTAGATTTGGCGACTTCGGGGGGAAATTCATCCCTGAAACGCTGATGGCTGCCGTATCGGAACTGGAAGACGCCTACCAGACGGCTAAGGCGGACCCGGAATTCCAAGAGCGTCTGGGGCATCTGCTGCACACCTATGCTGGCCGGCCCACGGCCTTGTACTTCGCCGAGAACCTGACCCGAATCTGCGGCGGGGCCAAGTTATACCTCAAGCGTGAGGACCTAGCCCACACCGGCGCCCACAAGATTAACAACGCCCTCGGGCAGGCACTGCTGGCCCAGCACATGGGCAAGAAACGGATCATTGCCGAGACCGGGGCCGGACAACACGGCGTTGCGTCTGCCACAGCCTGCGCCATGCTCGGCCTGGAATGCATCGTCTACATGGGCAGCGAGGACATCAAACGCCAATCGCTAAACGTCTTCCGGATGAAGCTTTTGGAAGCGGAAGTCGTGCCTGTGGACTCGGGCACCCGCACTTTGAAAGACGCCATCAACGAGGCGATTCGCGACTGGGTGACCAACGTCGAGACCACCCATTACCTGATCGGCAGCGTGGTCGGACCCCATCCCTACCCGGTGATGGTGCGCGATTTCCAGACTGTGATTGGCCGAGAAGCCCGCGCCCAATTGTTGGAGGTAGAAGGACGGCTGCCGGACTACGTGTTGGCCTGCGTCGGCGGAGGGAGTAACTCCATCGGCATGTTCCACCCCTTTGTCCCCGATGAAGACGTTAAGTTGATGGGCCTGGAAGCCGGCGGCGAAAGTATCGCCAGCGGCAAACACTCGGCAACCCTCAGTGCTGGTCGTCCGGGTGTGCTACACGGTGCAATGTCCTACCTGCTTCAGGACGAACATGGACAGGTAATGGAGACGCACAGTATCTCGGCAGGCTTGGACTACCCTGGAGTTGGCCCCGAGCATAGTTACTTGAAGGACTCCGGCAGGGCCGAGTACCGGGAGGTCAATGACGCTGACGCCCTGGAAGCGTTTCATCTGCTCTGCCGAACTGAGGGAATCATCCCGGCCTTGGAGTCGTCCCACGCGGTGTCCGCCGCGGTAGAACTGGCGAAAACGCTGTCGCCCGATCAGATAGTCCTGGTCTGCCTCAGTGGCCGTGGCGACAAGGACATCGGCATCGTGGCCGAGGCATCGGGGCTGGAGATCTAGGCTGACTTAATCGCCTTCGGCGGTTTACGGTCGAAGCTGCACCACACGTAAGGCGGCGATAAACCCTGTGCTATAATTGCTGCCGATTCGCTGGGGCCGTTTCTGAGCGTGCTCAGGCTTGATTCGGACTCGAATTCCGTCAAAAACATCAGGAGAGACTACTATGGATATGGGCCTAGAAGGCAAAGTTGCAATCATCACCGGTGGGAGTGACGGGATCGGGAAAGCGGCCGCGCTCAGCATGGCCAAAGAAGGCGCCAATGTCGTGATCGTCGCCCGCCGCCAGGAAGTGCTGGACCAGGCAGTCGCCGACATCAAGACAGCCACTGAAGGTTCAGTCGTGGCGCTGGCCTTGGACATCACCACCGAAGGCGCGGCGCAGAAGATGATCAAGACAGCCGTGGACAACTTCGGGCGTGTGGACATCATCGTCAACAATGCCGGTTCCTCCATGGCCAAACCCTTCGAGGACGTCAGTCACGAAGACTGGCAGTCCGATTTCGAGCTTAAGGTCTGGGCAGCGGTCCGGTTGATGCAGGACTCCATCGGCGAGATGCGTAAGGTCGGCGGCGGACGGATCATCAACGTGACCAACCTTGGCGGCCGGACCCCCGGCCCCTCTTCCATGCCCACCTCAATATCCCGGGCCGCTGGAATCGCAATCACCAAGGGCCTCTCGAAAGACCTGGCCAAAGAAAACATTTTGGTGACCACCGTCTGCATCGGGCTGGTCAAGAGCGGACAGCACCAGCGCCGGTATGACGCCCGCCTGGAGAAAGAGCCCAACCTGTCACTGGAGACTTTCTACGACGAGCTGGCAGCGGGTCGGAACGTTCCCATCGGCCGTGTTGCCGAGCCCGAAGAAGCCGGCGACGTCATCGCCTTCCTGGCCTCCGAAAGGGCCAGCTACCTGACCGGCATCGCCGTGAACCTGGACGGCGGCGCGTCGGCAGTCCTTTAGACCAATTCATCAAATCGCTCGATCGATAAACAATAAAGCGCAATAAAAAAGTACTCGAGACCGGAGGCCACCGAAATTGACTAGCTCTTATATGAACGAACTGCAGCCACCTGTGAAGGTGCTGCTGGGACCCGGACCAAGCAGCGTGCACCCCAGGGTGCTGCAGGCGTTATCTCTCCCTGTTATGGGACATCTGGACCCGGCTTTCTTCCAGGTGATGGATGACGTATGCGAGATGCTGCGCCAGGTATTCCACACCAAGAACACCATGACCGTGCCTATATCGTCCACCGGCACGGGCGCGATGGAGACGGCCTGCGCCAACATCATCGAGCCAGGAGATGAAGTACTCATCTGCCGGAACGGCTATTTCGGCATCCGACTGGGTGACATCGCGGAACGCTGCGGGGCGACTGTCCACCTGATGGACACTCCCTGGGGCAAAGCCGTCGACCCGCAGATGCTGAAGGACGAGCTCAAGAAGCACCCTGGTCTCAAGGCTGTGGGCGTGGTCCACGCCGAGACCTCCACCGGAGTGCTCAGCGACATGAAAGAATTGGTCGAGGTTATACACGAAGCCGGTGCACTGGCGATAGTCGACGCCGTGACCTCTCTGGGCGGCCATGAAGTAAGGATGGACGACTGGGGAATCGACGTTTGCTACAGCGCGACCCAGAAGTGCCTGGGTGCCCCTCCCGGTCTGGCCCCCATCAGCCTGAGTGAAGCGGCCATGGACGTGGTCTCCAAACGGCCGACCAAGGTCCAGAGCTTCTATTTCAACCTGAAAGACCTGGAAGCGTATTGGAACCAGACTAGGGCCTACCACCACACGTCGCCAATCAACATGACCTATGCCTTACGTGAAGCATTGCGCATGATGATGGAAGAGGGTCAAGAGAACCGTATCAATCGCCACGCCAAGGTGGCCGCTGCCCTTCGAGCCGGAGCGGAAGCTCTGGGGCTGAGTCTATTGGCTGAGGAAGGGCACCGCCTGAACCCGCTGACCACCGTTTCCGTGCCCGAAGGCATCGAAGATGCCAAGATTAGGCGGGCGCTGCTGAACGACTACGACATCGAGATCGGCGGCGGGCTCGGCGAATTCGCCGGCAAAGCCTGGCGCATCGGACTGATGGGCGAGTCGGCCCGGGAGCGGAACGTCTTCGCGCTGCTCTCAGCCCTGGAGACTCTCTTGCACAAAGAAGGCTACGAAGTCGCCTTCGGCGCAAGCCTATCAGCAGCCCAAAGGGCCTTAGCGACCTTCGACGACTAGGTTAGCGAGCAGCCAATAGCCAATTGAAAAGAGAGTCCGGGTTTAACCCGGACTCTCTTTTTCTTTTTCAAGCGTCAATGATGCCATCCCCGTCATTCCTGTGAAGGCAGGAATCCAGAATGCTGTTGCAGAACCATGCTTGTCTGATCCAACCATCCTGGATTCTGGCCTTTGCCAGAATGACGATAGCTACGGTTTGAACACCTAACGCCATTCCTGAGCAGGCAAGAATTCAGCCAACGCCGTAACTTCCCCATCCGTTTGTGGTGAGCTCCGACCGTGGTCGAGAGTCTCGATAGGATCGGACCCGTCGAACCACCATTCGCCAATCAAACATGGATTGCCGCATCCTTCGACTAGCTCAGAACGAACGGTGCAGGAGGCGCTTGGTGGAGTTCTACATTCTTCGTCCTTTACTGGAATGACGGGAAAGGCGACAACCATGAGAGATTGCAAAACATTGGCGGAAGCCCAGCCTGAGTTTCTTGGTATACCGATTAAATGTCATTCCGAGAGAAGCGAGGAATCTCGTTGCTAGGGTCAACCAACTGTCAGCTTTGCAGAGCGATCGAGGGTTGAACCTAAGGGATGGGATTCCTCGTCAGCTAGCGCCTGCTCGGAATGACAGCCTTGAAGACGCCAGGCACTCCGGTCATTCCTGCCCTTCCGGGGCAGGACAGGAATCCAGGCAAGCCATGTCTGGCCGCCATCAGTTGGCTTGTTAAGAACCACAGCCCTTTCCGCCTTCAGCGGAAGGACGCAGATTACTCTGGTGGTGAATTTAGGGTAAATGCTGCCGATCGAGGCAAGAAAAAGCCCCGGCTATTTAAGCCGGGGCTTTGGTGCGAGAGGGGTCGAGGCAAGACCCGCTCGCGAGTGCTATGCCGGATGCTTTCGGGTCCGAGGTAAGACCCGGTCGTTAAACGGTGGCATCCTCAGAAGGGAACTCGAGGTTGGTGATGGTCTTAAGCAGGGAGTCGTAGTCATCAACATTCGGGAACTCAAGGTTGGTCACGTTCTTGATGCTAGGAACCAGGGAGTCGTAGTCATCGACACTCGGGAACTCAAGGTTGGTCACGGTCTTGATCGCGGGAACCAGGGAGTCATAGTCGTCAACGTTCGGGAAGTTCAAGGTCGTGACGGTGATCGAAGAAGCGGCTTCCGTCTCGGTCGCCGGCCGGGCCAATTCGTCTGCGGAAGCGATTCCAGGAAGGATGGTTGCAGCAGCGATCAGGCCGCCGATGATGATGCCGGTCAGGGTTTTGGTGTTGTTCCGGATGATTCCATTGATGTGATCTGTGATAGTCATTTTTGCCTGCACCTCGAATTTATTGTTCTCTTGGGTTGCCGGGTTGGTTGCCGTCTGGATGTTTGTTGCTGTTGTCATGGTTGCCTCACCTCGGTTTGTTTAACGTGACATCATCGTAGGCCGGGTAGGTATTCCCGCACATGGGGGAAGTTCCTCATCTTTAAAAACGAGGATTTCTTGGGGGTTGCGAGCCATATAGGGAGGTATCCCTATAGGGAGGCGCTGGCAGGCGTGGATGACCCCACCGCGTAGGAGGGGTGACCGCCCCCGACGCGCTTCGGCGATACATAGAAAAGGCCGATCAGGAAGAAAACTAGGGAAAAATCACGGGGTGATCAGGGTTGATGGCGCGCGGTCCTGGGCTTTGATAGGGAGCGGTCCCGCTGTTGACTGCGCACACGGCCATGGCTATGCTGGCAGCTAATCTTCTGGCGCCTTCCTTCTTCCTTAGTAACCTTCAGGTAACCCGCAACCTTTTTCGGCATCCTGCATCGTATAGAAGGCGCAGATCTCTATGCGCGATAAGGGCAAGACAAGGAGCGACAATGGGCGAAATGCTGCAACAGGGGGACCGTATCCCCAAGATTACCTTCCAGCTTCTGGACGGATCGACCATCACCCTACCCGACGACGCACCCACCAGGTACACAGCGGTGCTGTACTACCGGGGACATTGGTGACCCTACTGCAATCGGCAGTTAGCCGAATGGGAAGCGAACAAAGCTGAGTTGGACGAACTTGGCGTCACCATCTACGCGGTTAGCGTGGACACCAAAGAATTGGCGACAGAGGTCAGAGACAACAATAAGTTGACGTTCCCAGTTGCCTATGGAGCAACCAAGGCCGATGGCGATCTGGTTGGTTCATGGTGGTCCGAGGAGCGGGGCGGCTACATCCAGCCCACCGAGTTCCTATTGGGCCGGGGCGGAACGGTGCTGGGCGCGATGTACGCCTCCGGACCGGTCGGACGCATGGGCGCCGATGAGGCTATCCGCCTGATTACCAGGCGCGAGAACATGCGTAAAGAAGAAGAGGGCAAGGCCACCTAGCCTAGCTCGGCAAAGCCAAAACTAACGGGGGAGAGCAATGAGCAACCAGGAAGTTGTCGACCTGATGGAACAGGTCTGGAGTTCTATCGACTCGCTATGCTCTCCCCTGTCAGAGGCGCAGTGGAAGACAGCCACTGATTGTCCCGGCTGGTCTGTCCAAGACCAGATGTCCCACCTGGTGGGCTCAGAGTCCGGGATATTGGGAGAGCCTCGGCCAGACCACACACCCCAAGACACAGGCCACGTTAAGAACGACATGGGCCAGTCTAATGAAGTGGTCGTGGATTTTCGCCGTTCTTGGACCGGACAGAATGTCCTGGACGAGTTTCGGGATCTGACCGGCCGGCGGATGACCTATCTAAGAGGTCTGACCGAAGAGCAGTTCGCCACCGAGATGCAGACGCCCATCGGGCCCGGCACCGTTACGGAGTTCGTGCGCATCCGCATCATGGACGCCTGGGTTCATGAGCAGGACATCAGGCGGGCTCTGAACATACCCGGAGAACTGGAAAGTTCCGTGGCAGCCCATGCCGTCGGCCGGGTAGCCCGAGCGATGCCTTTCGTGACCGCCAGAAAGGCTCAAGCCCCGGACGGAGCCACCGTGGTGTTTGAGATCACAGGGCCAGCGGGGCGGGTGGTTCCGGTGTCCATAGAAGGAGGCCGGGGTAGCGAACTCGATTCAGTACCGCCGTCCCCCACAGTAAAGATCACTGCCGATGTTGAAACCTTCATGTGTTTGGGGTGCGGACGGTGGGACCCAACCGAGTCATTGTCTTCTGGTAAAATAGCGGTCGTCGGCGATACCGCACTCGGTGAGAAAATCGTCCATCAGATGAACATCATGATCTGATGGCGGCCTGCAATTGTGACGGCGGATCGTCATGATTTTTTTAAAGCGCGAGTAAAGGGAACCAACAAGTCGAACGGGCGGGTTGTGTAAATTGGCCCTGTTAGATAGAACCAAGTTCGGATTTTCCCCGGCGAAGATGCCGTTTGGCATCCACTACAGCTGGGTGATCGTGGCCGTGCTTGCCATTGTCCAGGTCTTCGGCAGCTCCGTCTTCATGATTGCCGGAGTCATGGTGCCGCCACTAACTGACCCCGATGGTGGCTTCAATTTCGGCATCGGCGAGCTCAGCATGGCCATCGGCCTCTACTACGTTTTCAGTGCTATATTCGCGCCTATAACGGGCCATCTGGGCGACCGGTTTGGCGCACGCCCCATGATGTTCCTCGGCGCTATTATGTATGGCGTGGGCATGATTGCGCTGGGGTTCGTGACCGAACTGTGGCATTTCTTCCTCTTCTATAGCTTCCTCATGTCGTTCACCGCATCTATCACCATGGTCCCGATGATGGCCTCCATCAGCGGCTGGTTCCGCCGCCGCCTGGGTTGGGGAGTCGGCATCTTGTGGGCCACCGGAGGTATCGGAACGGCAATCCTGGCACCCGTGATTGCCTACATGTTGGAATCCATTGGGTGGCAGGCAGCGTTTACATCGGTGGGAATCATAGGCACCGTGATAATGCTTTTGGTCTTCCCGTTCATACGCAGCAAGCCTGCGGATATCGGAATCCGGCCCTTTGGCGTATCGGATGATGCCCCGGAAACCGCACCCACGGACCGGGCGATTCAGGCCTTACGTCTTAAGGTATTCA
>CAVOAA010000046.1:0-18400 GCA_963693555.1 Dehalococcoidia bacterium
TGGAGACGGTGCTGAGGACCTGTGAGATGGTTAGTATGGGGATGGCTTCCCGAACGCCAAAGACCCAGACCAGCACGGGCAGGGCCACCACTCCGCCGCCAAACCCGGCGACACCGGCAATGGTGAATCCCACGGCCGTGGCGACTACCACGGCGACTATCTTTAGGACTTCTTCCAAATATCACTACCCAAAAAAAAGACCTCGTCCTTCCGCGGAAGGACGAGGCCGATATCATCAAAAAGCGGCGGCTATCCAGCCGTAACTGAGGTTCTAGCTATGCGTAGCTGCAACCCTGCCCGGAGTGGGTTGGGGCTTCTTCCGGAGAATTTGCGGCTGCTGGTACGACCACGGCCACGGTCAACAACAACACGAATACCAAAGGAATAAAAAACCTACGCATGGTCCACCTACCAGTGCTTGATTCCGGATACTGGACTTGGCCCAAGTTTAAAGACTGCCGGGGGCACCGTCAAGGAGCGGCATCCGTTAAACCGACAATCTCACGCCCCTACTGGACGATTGGCTGGGCGATGATCCAGAGGCTGATGACCGTGTACACCACCATCAACGTCAGCATCGGATATTGGCTTTTCAAGACCAATGCACGGCTACTAAAGGTGCGCACGGCGACCCGGTGCGCCAAGTACACCGCCAATACGTGCCCCACCACGATCAGCGCCACGGAGAGGAACCATAGTATCCGGGCGTTGATGATGCTGATGTTCAGGGAATAGTTCACCGTTCCGAACAGGTCCCATCCCGAACCGAACGGGTCGGAGACCAACGGGATGATCAGCTGACCTTGTATCAGCAGGAGCGTGATGAAATGAGCAATGTTGTAGGCCAGGGCTATCGGTATCAGCGAGAAACTGAATATTCTGGCCATCTCAAGGGCGCTTATGTCGCCGTCCACCGAGCTGGCCATCAGTTTGGAGAAGAACAGGTAGACCAGGAAGAAGCCCACCGGCACCAGGACAACGCCCAGTGTGTCGGCCAGGACCAGGCTATTGAATATCTCCCCTCCGCCGGCTCCAAACAGGTCCACGATGAACGTTTGGAACTCTGCCCACGCCGAGGTGGCGCTGAACCCGTCGAAGGTGACCGTGGCCAGGAGTAAAACCACCAGGGCCAGGACATCGTTGGTCACCGGCGCGTTCCGGCCCAGGCCGATAGCGAAGGGCCGAAGGTTGATCTCACGGTCGTTGGAGCGTTGAAAACACTCGTAGCAATCGATGCACTCGCCGTCCAGGTCCCGGCACTCGGTGGAGCAGGCCTGGCACGTTTCCTGGTCTTTCACTCGCACTTCGGTGAATGAGAACCGACTCAAGAGGCCGAACACCACAGTGAATGCTTCGCCTTTCCGCAGCCATTGGTGTTTGCCAAAGACGGCCATTCCGCCCAGGGTTATGACTGAGTAAATAACGGCCATTGTGGCGATTTGGGTGGGAACGTCGGTCTTGGGGTAGGCGTCCTGGATCCAGACGAACACGCCGAACAACACCAGGGCGGGCCATATCCCGTACTTGGCCGGATATTTCCGGCCCAAGGATAGGTCTTGGCCGGGTCGTATTAGCCGGTAGAGGCCCTCCGCCCAGCCGAACAGAATCTTCCAGGGATTGGTTAACGCCCAGATATTTCCGATCAAAGCGACGCCCATAGCCATGCCCACCCACCAGACGATCCAGACGAAGGTCGGACTGAAGTTTAGTAATGGGCTGGGTTCACCCCCAAAACCGGTGGCGATCACGAGTCCTAGCAGGAAGACAGACAAAATCTTGATCGGAAGTAGGACCACGGGAGAGGTCAACACCGCTTTCGACCAGCCGGAGCCGGTGAGGTTGAACCGCCAATATGACGCCTCGCCAGTTATCTTGACTACCACGCTGATGAAGACGAAAGAGAGCGCCACCGCTAGACCCGCTCCGATGAGGAAGAACCCCAAAGGCACCGGCAGTTCGGTACGCTCGCCAAAGCCATGGGCGTAGGCAGGCCAGGCGACCAGGCTCCCCGCCGCGGCGAAGGCGGGGAGCGCGATTTTTAGTTTATTCATTTTGGCTACCCATCCAGGCTTAAGACTTGGTTGGCGCCCCTCTGGCAGGCGCACCGCTACCAACGCTCTACCTGGGTTGGACCTCCAAGAACCCTACTTCGATCTCACCGGCTTCATCTTCTTCGTCATGTCCCTCTGCCTCGTCATGACCATCTTCCGCGACCGGGTGGTAGGTGATCTTGAAGCGGCCGGTGGCTTCGGCTACGAAGTAGAAATCCGTCACCGTGGCGGCGGGGATGTCGGCTTCGATGTCGTAGGTATGAAGATGGAACTCACCACCCTGGTCTGCTTGGATCTTGAAAGTGACCATGTCGCCTTGTTTTACCTTGATGGTGCCAGGCTCCATCACCCCGCCGGTGATCGAGACCGGTAGATCCAGTTCCTCAGGGTCGCCGCCGCCACAGGCTGCTGCGGCAATCATTGCGATTAGACCCACGGCTACCAGAAGTGCCGTGAGCGTTGGTTTTTTTATGTTCATCAGTTACTCCGTAAATTTTTAGGCCGGTCGTTTTCGTTGTTTTATCTGCGACCATCCCAGAGCGGCGATGGCCAAGACAATCACAACGATCACAACCACTATCATCAGATTGAACCCCCCGGCCTCTGTAACTTGCAGAGGCACCACCAGGGTCGCTTCACCCAACTCGCTTACGGTCTCAAGAGTCATGGTCCAGCTACCCAGGGCGGTCAAAGTAATGTCGGCGCTAAACACCTGGGGGTTTAGGGGTGTGTTCGTCGCCTGCACCGGTCCGGCGGTCATTCCCGGCTCCGGCCCGGCGGCCTGGAGGGTCATTCGGGCGTCTTCGATGATGCCATCACCATCGGCAGACTGGATCAAGACGCTCAGGTGCAGGTTCCCCACCTTGGGGCTGCCCGGCAATATTCCCACCCGGAAGAGATAAGGCCCCTCTTTGACATCATTGACGATCAGCCGCGTAGCCCCGTTGGCGGACACCCAGTCGGGCGGTACCCGTGCGGCAAAGACGGTCGCAATCATCAATAAGATGCCAAGGAACGTCCAGGTTTTTGTCGCCAAGTGATCTATTCTCCAAACGGCCAGAATCAGTGGTTCGCCCAGGCGGGGGTCATTGCGCTATACGTAGATGAAGTTTGGCCGGGCCGGGATTCACCTCAGCCCAATGGCCTGCGCCATCAAACGAATCGTGGATGAAAGAGGGGTTATGCCCGGGGAGGTCTCTTGGGCGGCGCGACATTGGCTTCGCGGTACGCGCTTTCGCCCGGGACTAGAGCGTGAGACAAGGAGTCTCCGACCGGAGGGGGATGGACGAGACCGTCATCGATGGCGGCCGTTAAGAAGATGGACCCGGACTCACCGATTCCATCATTGGACGTCTGATATAGGATGCCGCTCTGGCCGGATCGTTCTTGTCCTGACGTGACATGGTAATGGGTCTCTTCAAATGGGTGAAGCTCCGGATGGCCCTGGCTGATAGCCGTGGCGGTCAGAAAAGCGTGGGAGTGTTCATGCTGACGCTCGGCAAAATGGTGGTCCAAGGCCGGACCCAGCAACACCAAGACGATAGCTACGGCCAAGGCGACCAGGAAGGCCTGGCAGATGAAGTCCTTGAGAATGGGCCGAGTAATTGGAAGTGCCATTGACGGAATTTTATCGCGTGGGCATCAAGCAGTAAATGGCCCGCCCAGATTCTTGATTATGGCTAGGGCTGGGCGTTCAATACTTCGTCGCGGCCCCTGACCAGTAGACGCCAGTTGAGGCCGGCATCGTCGCTCCGATAGAGGAGATAGCCGTCAGACTCGGCGTAAACGACATTGGGGTGAGAGGGCGAAAAAACAATCTCGCGGATGGTGTCCAGACCTGATTCGACCACGCTCATGGAGGCCAGGCCATCGGTCGAGCGGCGGATGTTTCCCTGTGAGCTAAACACAACCAGGTTCGAGTCTGCTGGCGACACGGCGATGGGGCCATTGACCTGCAGGATGGGCCCCTGGCCCCAAGTCTTGCCGGCGTCTTTGGAGAACCAGCCAAAATAGGTGCCACCCTCGTTCACGTAGATCGTCTGGCCGTCGGCCGACAGGTCAAAGTTACTGACATCGCTGGTCCGGAAATCAGGGGCGAAGAGCTCCCAGGTAAGGCCCATGTCCCGACTGCGCGCGAACCCGACATTCTGGCTGGGATCATCGCCGTTGGCGCCGAATGTCACGATCTGCGGCTGGCTCCCTCTGGTCATGCGCATGATGACATAGCCGTTGCGTCCATCATTGGGGTCTATAGAAACTCGGTCCCAGTTCTGGCCGCCGTCCCCAGTCCGGAATATCCCGCCTGGGTAGTACTGGTCGGCGCCCGGCCCGGTGAAGGATGGGAAGCCACCTTCCAAGCCAACGATTGCCACGTCAGGGTTCGAAGGGTCGATGCGCACGGAAACCACCCGCGAGGAGAGGAAGCCGCAATTCAGCTGCGCCCAGGTCTGGCCGCCGTCGATGCTCCGGTAGAGCCCGCCATTTACATTTGGGCCGCTGGCCGGGCCGGGCGAGTCCAGGGTGGCGGCCATTATGATGTTCGGATCGCTGACAGAGTAGTCGATGTCCCAGATCTCTGAGTAACCGATATCTGTCGAGCGCATACCAGCCCGAAGCCGTGCCCAGGTTGATCCGCCGTCCTCGGTGAGCATGAATCCATTCCGCTCCGTCCCCAGCAACACAGTATCCGGGTCTGAAGGGTGGACGGTCAGTGAACGGAAGACCCGGTCTCCGTCGGCCGGCTCGTCAGGCACGGCTGGGCCGGACACGATTTGGGTCGGGTAGGTAACCCGGCAAGGCTCAATAGCCGGGGTCGCGGCTGGCGTAGGAGCTTTTGTGGGAGCCGGCGCTTGTGTTTGGTTGGGCAGAACGACAGGCGTTGGAACGGGTTGGACAGGCGTGAATGTAGGCACGATCAATGTCGAAACTGGGTCAGGCTCATCCGTGGGTTCCGGGGTAGCAGTCGGTGCGACCGTTACCGTAAATATAGGCGTGGGCGGGGTTTGAGTGGTCGAAGATACAGGTGTGCTGACCTGCTGTGTCGGCGCGGTGGTGGATGTCCCGTCTCCCGACGCACAGGCAACTAGAAGCGTTGCCGCCCCCGCCAGAGATAGCAGTATGGGTCTTGTTAGGCGCATGACCCTATTGTCGAACCATTGCGTCTTTGAATCAACGGCAGGCAACGCAACGTTAGGCAATGGCAGTGACTGAAAATACCCCCGGAATTCCCTGGGTTGGCCGCGCTTCTGACCTGCTCTTAAGCGGGACAGTGACGCAGGTCACTCCGACCATGTCGGCGAATCACAGAACCTGCCGGCTGCCTCAGTTAATCTAACTAAGACCTCACGACTTTGAGGGCTGGCGTGCAGTACTTTCGAGGAGCGATTCAATATGGTTCAGATATTTAACAAGGTCCGAGTTAAAAAAGCGAATAGCCCCAGCGGGCTGACTCTAGTTGAATCTACGGTGATCGTGGGTGCGCTCGCAGTCTTTGCCTCTATATACACTTTTGTCATAGCCGGAGCGATAACGTCGAGGTTGTTGACCATTAGTTAATCTTAAACGGACTTCAGGAATACAACCGACAGGCCGCTTAGATAAAAACAGGGGCAAAAAAACAGGGACAACAAAAACTTGGACTGCCAACCCGCCCATTTACCAAAGGCTCGCCGCCCCTAGAAATTGCATGGAGTCCAGGGCGGATATTGGACGGCGAACATGCAATCAGCCCGCAGCAACGCTCCCGGCGTTAACTCCTCAACCAACCCCGCATCAGCCAGAGTGCTGAAACCAACAGCCCCCATGTAGGCCGACGCCAGATTTGAAACCTTGATCGTCAGATCAGCGGACGAATCCGTGGCACGGCACTGAGCACCCTCGGGAGACCCCTCCAGCTCGAACCGGCCGTTGTTCCAAGGGCAAAGATCGTCCTTGACCTCCAGCACCAACCGGTCGCTCTGCATATATCGCCTCAGGCTCAAAGCGGCTGCCACATCCACCACTCTTACCCAGACGCCGTCACGCGTGAATCTCTGTAGCCTCCGCGGGTCAGCGAGCAACCACGGTAGTGGGTCGTCCACCGGACGCCTTAACGCCTCGGTGGTGCTCACCCGGTCTAGGTCAAAGCAGAACCGCCACAGAGCAGCATTAGCCTCAGTGGTAACCGCCATCAACTCGTTAACAGTCAGGGTGGTTCCCGTGATGCGGTAGGTCACATAGCCGTCTATCTTGCCGTCCAACTTGCCGTCCACCCTGCCGTCTTGCTCGTAGGCGGCGTAGAAGAGGCCTCCCTGCCCGCCTTGGGTGTGTTCCAGAGCCTGTGAGTCTCGCTCCCATTGGTGGACGGGCCTCTGGAAGACGCCTGGCCGGTCAACGGTGGCCCGCTTAAAGACCTCAGGAAGGTCTTTGGCGATATCGGCCGGGTCCACAAAGACGACACGGCCGCGCCTTTCGTGGGGCTGGGAGTACCCATTGTGGTGCCGGTCGATCGCCCACCGTTCGTACAAAGAGCCAATGCCATAGCCGAACCTGCCATAGATGATGCTTTCCGTTGCGAACAGGGCGGCCAGCGACTCGCCGCGTTCGTGAATATCATGGATCTGGTGACGCATCATCTGTGTCATCACGCCCTGCCGGGTGTGCGTGGGCTGCACAGCAATGTTGGCCACTCCTGCTGTAGTTGCCGAACCCCCTGGTATGGACATCGTGATCTGGTGCGAATGGGCGCCGCCGACGATATCTCCCCGGTCGAACACTGCGATGGAGCGGTCCAGATCGAAATGCGGCCTGAGTACCTCAGGGTCGTCGTTCAAGCGATTGCCGTGAGCGCGGGCTTCGGCACGAGTCCACTTAACGAACTCGTCGGCGGTAACGGACCTCATTTCAAGCATCGGAATAACTCTCCCTGTCCGGCGGTCAACCTGGATTAGTGGTCGTCCTAGATTAGCGGTCGCCTGGGCGGTCGCCCTAGATAAATAAAACGGGCTTTGATCTTGGCCCAGAACCCCTGATTTCCGAGACAGAGGCTGGCGAGATTCTACCATCTGAATAGCTTCTCACACATCGGCACAGGCCTTGTCTAAAAGCGGCCTCCACGATAGGCCCTAAGCGTTGGGCTATGAATGTGTTACTGAAGGTGTTGATCTAGACCTCATGATCAAGCTTGAGGCAATATTCCAGAAAGGGAAGCGGCTGCTCTTAGCCATGGCGGCTCTGGCCGGTGTCTTATTGGTCCTGGGTTGTTCAAGCACTGGTTCGGCCGTTCAACGAACGGCGGTTCCCGAGTCGCCCGCGCCGCCCACTGTAGATATGGGCGCCACTGTTGATGCCCTGGTTGCGCAGAGGTTGGCCGAGGCGAACCAGCCCACTGCCGTTCCGACTGCCACGACCGGCGCACCCACCGCCAACCCCGAAGACGCCACTCCGGAAGTGGGCGACACTGAAACGCCGACCCCGGAAGCGACTTTGGCGCCAACCGCTACTCCGGAACCCACGCCGACCCCGGGACCCACGAGCACGCCGACCATCATAGATGATCACGGGGACGACCCTGATTCCGCCACTGTGATAGATTCGGGCGAGGTTTTGGTAGTCGTCTTAGGGGTGCTAGAAACCCTGGAAGACGTGGACTATTTCGAGTTTACCGATGCCGTCGTCGGGCAGATATGGGTCTTTACGCCTGAATACGTACCGCCGGAAACCACCTCAAACCGATACCCAGCATTGGCGATCGACGGTTCGACCGTAATCCCAGACGTCTTTACCGGCATAATCTCGGTCGTGTCGGACGGCGAGACGATATTTCTTTCGGTGACTAACGAGATCGCAAAGAAAACGGGCAGCTACCGGATAGTGATCGACCGCGCCAGCTGACCGGATTTCGGATGACAAGCCAAAAAGAAAAGGCCCTTGGATCAGTCCAAGGGCCTTTTCTTTACTTGATAGGTGTGGCTAGCCGGGGTTCAAACACCGCCGGAACTGGCGGCTACCGCTGCCAGGCTTGCTGACTGGCGACATGGTTGGAATCGCCCCCGTTTGTTGGGAGCACCTGCTCGAGCACCCGGTCCAACGATTCCTGGTCCCAGGGCTTGGCTAACCGGTGCTTAACGCCCAATGCCTGCGCCCGGGTTTCAGCGTCGGGTATGTTGATGGCGGTTACCATCACCACCAGGATCTTGGATGTCTCCAGGTTTTGCTTCAGTTCAGATACGAAGAGGAATCCGTCCATCACCGGCATCTTTACGTCTACGAAGATGACGTCCGGGACGAGCTCACTGACACGTTGCAGTCCGGTGGCACCGTTATCGGCCTTACGGACCTTGTATCCTTTTTCCTCTAACTGCTCCACCAGCAGATTTCTGATGTCCTCTTCGTCCTCAATAACCAACACGTTGACCATCCGGCAGGCCTCCACGGGATAAATCTCTCTAACCTCAGGTTATCAAGTTCCGTGCTTAGTGCAATCCGCTCAGAGCGTCAGCTCGAATATCAGACCGAACTTGTTCCCCAGGTCGTCTCTGCGTGGGTTTTCATCGGTGGCCAAGTCGGTGTAGGTTAGGCTCAGATTTTCCTTGTAGTCCACGATCTGCGAGGGGTTCGGGTCTGAATTGATCACGGCCAGCGTCGAGCCGGGAGGGGCAAGAACGAACCGTTTCACCGAATGCCAGGTCCCGACCTTGAACGAAAAACCCTTAGTGGGGTCAATCAAGAATGCTCTGACCTGATCGGGTTCCGGTATCGCCATCGGGTCAGGGTCGGTTGGAGCGGCGGCGGCCACAACTGTTGGCGAGCCACTGAGCTGGAAAAAAGTCTGGGTCACTCCGAAATGACGCTCCAGCTCCCAGAATGAAAGTCCCTCACACGGTTGCCAGATGGAACTCAATGTCGTCTTGCCATCGACATGAAAATCTAGGGGCAAGATCATGCGTTCGCCTGGTGGCCGCTCTTGAGGGTCAACGATCTCCCCGAACGGCTTGAACGACTCTACTGTCATCGGCTCCACTTTGAGTTTATAGACCTTTTCCATTCAGGGCTCCTTGTGGTGTTGAATCACGTATTGAGGTCTGCCTTCGCGCATCCCGCTTGGCAGTTAAATCTTGGCTATTCTAACCTCTGGTTCGTCAGGCCTGAAATTGGGCTTTGGGTTATCGGCGTCCTAATCGGGAATGAGACCACCGTGGGCCGACGTATAGAGCGTTTTGAATGCGACTTCGGTGCTGGCGGTCGTGTGTTTTAGGAAAGCAGAGTAGATATCGCCCTCGGTGATCTGGCGGTTATCGTCCTGAGTAAGCTGGTATAGCTCACCGAATGCCGCCCGAAATGGCTCGGTGCCCAGGGTATTGAACAGTTGAACGAAGAAGCGCTCCCCGATCCGATAATTGCAGATGAAGAATTCCGAGGCCCTAAATTCGGCTAACCCGTAGGCGGACAACCGGTCGATCAGTTTTCGGATGGTGCCCATATTTACAGAATCGCAATACTCCTGGGCGATGCTCAGGTCGTAGATCTCGCGGTCATAAAGCGAGTCGAAATACAGCTTGTCACGTACGTAACTGGCCAAGAAATCGGGCGCGCCCTCGCGGAACCACAACGGGGCTTCCAGGCTTCCCCAATAGTAATGCCCCACCTCATGGATGAGAACTCGGTTGGTATCGCCCTGCCTGGCCAAACCTGGCTGGACCACCATGTGGCTGCCCCGGTGCAGGCCCCACCAGTCGCTGGCGAAGACTGGGTCACGGCCCGAGGCGAAGAGCAAGATAACCTCGGTCGTCGGGAATGGAACGCCCATGAACGCCTCGATCTCTTTCACCGCCTCTTCCACCTGGGCTACGATCTCGGCGTTGCGGTCATCCGGCGCGGCCTGGATAAAGGTCAGAGTCGTCTCGCCGGACAGGGTGAGCGATATCTCCCTGGACTCTATGTGATGGACTTTCACGAATTCGCGCAGGTCGGGAGGGGTGAAGTATTGGTCCTCACGGCCCAGGGTTGTGATAAACGAAGCTTCGTTATCACTCACCCCATCTAAGAACCAGTCTTGCCCAACCAGCAGGTCAAAGTCGTCCGGGTACTTCGTTTGCAGGAAGGTCAAGGAATAAAGGGCGTTACTGTCTTGGTCTTTGAACGCGTTGGTGAAGAACGGCATTGCGGCCACACTGGCACCCAGCAGAGGTTCCTCTGTGTTCAGGTCTCTCAGGTACCTCAGGGCATCGCGCTCGTCAGCGGCCATGTCGTCGCTGACCCAGGACAGTGCGGCGATCTCCGCACCCATGGCAGGGTTGGCTGCCGTGATGTCTTTGTGATAACGCAGACCCCAGCGTTCTTGGTCGCTGATATCGTCGGATAACCAGAGGAAGTTTGCGACGACTTGGGCAAGCGGCGTGTCCTGGTTCTCGATCTCCTGCAGGTACTGCACGGTCCTGAATCTTTCGTCAGTCATTTCTTCCGAGACCCAGGGAATCTCCAACAGGTGTTTAGTCAGAGACAAGTCCATTCTGGCCAGCCGGTATAAGCTTTTTAATGTCGGCGACTCGTTTTCGGCTATGCCGTCCTTGACCCATGGAATACCGGCTACAGACCTGGCTACAGACGAGTCTTGTTTCGACAGTAGAGCGAGGTATTTGATGGCCTGCCACTCATCGCTGCTGATGCCATCGGCGAGCCAGGGCCAGCCTGCTATGGACCCTGCCAGTGGGGCATCTTGGGCGGCAATTACGGCCAGGTATTCAAGGACTCCCGCCTCGCTCTCGGATAGATCGTCAGACACCCACGGATGTGATGCCAAGCTGGCGGCAAGATCTTGGTCTTCAGCCAATATCCCGGCTAAGGCAAATAAGGCGCGCTGCTCGGAAATATCGTCGACGACTCTAGTCCAGGAAAGCCCATCTCGCAGGTCTTGGAACGGGCCGGTCTGCGGCAGGGCCTCATCTGCGATTATGAACTGGCTGCTGGCGACGAGATCTCCCCCGACAGACAGTTCCACCGTGTAGGTGTCTGCCGGCCATTTGCCTGGGTCGGCCCAGCCCCTGCCTCGGGCGCTGGAGCTGGAAGTCCAATCGCTCTCGAAATAAGAATCCCTGATCGAAGACCCGAAGATAGACCCGTCGGAGCGCCGGTAGGTTGTTTCCAGGTCGAAACTTACCCGAGACCCTGGGATCGGATAGGCAAAGCTGAGTTCAGCGTAAACAAAGCGGGCGGCGGTCCGGTCAAAGGTGTTGCGGTAGACACGGTCTTCCGTGGTACTGGGGCTAGACCCGCTTTCGAAAAACCTGAGGTCCGTGACTCTGGCGTTGACCGAAGGGACGGATCCTTTGAACTCGAGTAGTGCCGGCGGCTCGTCGGGAATCTTGGTTGGAGTTGGCTGGGGCACGGGTGTTTGACTGAGAGTTGGACTGGGTGTTGGATGAGGAGTAAGCGTTGCCACCGGCCTGGGAGTGGCCGTGGGGCCAGGTGTGGCTGTTGGTTCGGGTACCGCCGTGGGTAAAGGAGTTGGAACCGTGGTCGCAGTTGGCCCTTCTGTGAGCGGTGCCAACGTTGCTGCGACGGTGGCCGTAGGCGACGGCTGAGATTTGAGTTCGCTCGCAGCCGAACAGGCGACCAACGTGACCGACGCGAACACCGGAACGATGCCGACCAACTTCAGATTCATAGGTAAAGACCTCGAACTAGCCGATCCATTGCTAGTCACCGAAGATCAGATAGTTTTATTACCGAAAATTCTAGCATGCGCAATTACCAGCCAAAGAATGCCCGGAACACTAGAAGGTCCAGTGATCAGGAAAAGTGACTGGGGCAGGTCGCTAAAAACAGAGGCCCCTGAAAATACTCAGGGGCCTTTTTCTTGCCGATGTCTTTCGGTGTGGCCGTCAGATAGGCTGTGATCTATTCTTCGGTGGCTTAGGAGTGGGCCGGGTGAGTGACCGGCCCTCGTCAGGGCTTAACCTACGCCACGAGTATTTCGAAGCAAAAACAATTGTCCTGCCAGGTCGTTCACTATCGGGAGATTACATCAACGGAATATCGGCGGCCGGTTGTTGGAAAATCATTGGTCAAGACTCCCGTTGCCGTAAGGCCTTTCAGCTCTTCAGTACCGCCATAGAAGCTAATGGGACCGTGGTAACAACAGAAACTACCAAAGATGAGGTCTTGTCCGTTCACGACAAAGTGAATTTTGGTAGTTCCGGTTTTCCCGTCGATCGTTCCAACAAAAACACCCCTACCCTCTACGCTGAAGTTTCCATTTGCTTCATTCCAAACGAGGGTTAAGGGGGCGCTAACAACTCCATCGATTCCGCCGGTGAAAGTCATTTCACTATCTGTCTCTAAGACTAATGGGCCTCCCTGGCCCTTTTGGATAATGGTGGTGTTGTTATTCACGGGAACCCAATCGCCAATCAATGTTGTATGAGGGTTGGCTGCATTGGAAACGGGCGCTATTAATAAAAAAAGTACCAAACCGATAAATATCGCAGTTGGGGCGAGATACCACCGCAGATTTTTGGGAATACTAAGCTTTTCCATAAACGCGCCTCCTCATGGATTTGGATAGTATTATGTCCGACATGGATGTTTATCCTTGGTTGGTACGGTGACGGCTTTATGCGAATTTGGAAGGTTCTTCTGAGGTTACGTGCGCGGTACCGACATATACAAAAAGAATTCCGCTGGGAACCAGACGCCAAAACTCACCGCCCGACACCATAAATATCGCTACATCTACGTCGGCTCGCATTGATGATTCGGCGGCGACACCTAATTTTTTCGAGCGCCATTTCGTACCGAACAAGTAGCGGCTAAGAAAAGTTCTTGGGCACTAAAAATCTGGTGCCGGAAGAGGCACTCGAACCCACACCCACGTTTGGGTAGTGGAGTTTAATTCGGAAGGGTTGTTGTTTTTGGCCGTCTGCCAACGTCCACCAGCCCATAAGGGCTGCTCCTATGGAGTGGGTTGAAACGATTCTCTCGTTGCAGAGGCCCCATTCCAGGTGTAGTGTTGTGCCTCTGTGGCTCTATACCACAGTAACAATGCATCTACCTTTGGCTTGATCGGCCCTCGCCGCATCCTTGTCCGGCCCCTCGAGACGACCACGACCCTCGGATGTTTCCACTCGGTCTATACCGATGTGTCTAAATACGGAGCAACCCTGACCTCAGTGCCAAACAATACAACTAAATATTTAGTGCTTTTCGGTGGCACCGTATTGATGGCCCGGCTTGTGAGTCTGATGTTAGGCCCGCTGTTAGTGGTGCTTGCCGATGAGTTCGACACGTCTGTGGCAGTCGCCGGACAGCTTGCAGCCGTTACGTTCGTTACCTGGGGAATCACAGCCCCGCTGGTCGGACCATTTTCGGATACCTACGGCAGGCGTCCGGTTCTCCTGACAGGCTTGGCAATACTGGCGATCGGAGTTCTGGGCTCGGCAACGGCTTGGAGCTACAACTCGTTGATCGCTTTCCGTTTGCTCACGGGAGTTGGAGCAGCAATGATTCCGCCCACTCTGGCGGCAACCGTCGCCGATATCTTGCCGGAGGCAGATAGAGGGCGCGGCGTTGGATTTTTGGCTGGATCGAGTTGGCTTGGGGTTGCGTTGGGTGTACCTGTAGTGGCTCTGGTCGGGGATGTCTGGGGTTGGCGAATACCTTTTTATGCAACGGGATTTCTTTTGCTGATGAATCTGGGGGTGATGTGGGTCCTGCTCCCAAGAGTTGGCCGGCCAGCGGGCCGGGACCTGGCTTTCTTATCTCGATTCAAGGACATCGGGCGAAATGCTGCGCCCTGGCATGTCATGATCGCCAACGCGCTTCAGCAAACAGCTTTGATTGGGTTGATGACCTATTTTGCCGCTTACCTGATTCAGGATTATGGATTTGACGAAGGAGCAACTTCATTCCCGCTCGTTTTGATCGGAACTGGCGCATTCTTCGGAAGCATCCTTGGTGGGCTGATAGCCGGGCGGACATACCGCCTACTAGGGGTTGCGATTGCCAGTCTCGGCGGTGGGTTAGGGGTTGGGGCAATATTTTCTTTGGGCGCCCCGATATGGGTAGTGGTTGCTTCTTCTTTGGTTGCATCGGTCCTGCTTACTGTTTCCATGCCGGTGTTGATGATTCTAATGTTGGAACTCGCCGGTCCATCGAGGGCAACAGCCAGTGGGATGTTCGGCGCCAGCAACCAGTTGGGGAGCGTGATCGGCGCCTCCATCGGTGGAGTGATGCTGTCGATCGGTGATTTTGCGGCGGTCGGGCTATTCTGTTTGGTTGCTTCAGCCCTTTCGGCGGTGATGGTCCGGTTTAAGCTGCAGAGATCGATGGAGTTGGGAAAGGGTTGAACATCCGCCGTGGGTGGCCAACTCGCTACCGGGAGTGTTAAGCCGCGGACAACCGGTCACCGAACCGGATCTTCATCCCTGCGCCGATCAGTGACACGGAGGCTAGACTGACCAGGAGTAGAGCCAATCTGAGGTCGCCGGTAGCATCTTGAAGAAGGCCGACAAACAATGGCCCCAAAGATGCGCCCAATGATACGAACATGATTGTGAACCCGTAGGCTACCGCCAACTCTTGAGGGCGGATTCCGCGGAGGTTGAACGGCACTGTAAGAAGTATCGGGAAGAACCCCCAGGCGAGTCCGTTGAAAAAGGTCAACACCCATAGCAACGGAGCGGAGCCGGTCAACACCATTCCGATGTAACTACCGACCATCAGCGCTCCAAGAACTTCAAGGTATAACCGCTCCCTTGAAGCGGAAGCAGCTGCGTAGCCTAACCACATGCCACTTATTCCGCCCACTATGACCCCAACGGCCAGGATCGATCCTGAGAGCCGTATCGACAGATCGAAATCTTCTAGCATGAAAGTCGGGTAGAACGCCATGAATCCGCCCAGCGACATCGAGGCGCCGGCGAAGCCAACACCGCAGATCCACAGATCTCGGTAGCGTAAGGCTCCGCGGACAGTAGAAACGTCGCCACTGTCGCGGTCTTGTTTGTACTCAACAGTGTTTCGCTCCTTGCCCAGGACGACCCAGATCAAGGCTAATACAGCAAAATAAACTCCGAATATTCGGAGAGTTGTCCGCCATTCGCCGCCGACAGCCTCAAGAATCAACGGTGAGAGGGCAAGTCCGCCACCCACGACCAGGCCAAAGAAAACGTTGCCAAGGCCATTCGCGATGACTACCTCGTGGGGAGGAAACCACTGTCGAGTTAAAAGGGCCCGAGTCGGTTGCTGGGCGATCTGTCCAATGCCGAATAGCAACCTCCCGAGCAGAAGCACGGCGAACCCCGGCGCCCAACTCTGGAGAAACAAGCATGCCGTGCCCAACGAGATCGTTGCGGCCGTGGTCCACTTGGGAGATAGGCGAGATGCTGCCCAACTCAGTGGAATAGCCAACACGATGTTGCCCCACAAGGACGCCGATCCCAATAGTCCCTGTTGGCTAGGTGAGAGGTTGAGGTCCGTGCTGATCGAGGGCAAAAGAACGCCCAGCGAATAAAGCACCATGTTGAAAGAGACGCTGGATATAGACCAAACGCAGAATACTACCCATCGGTAGCTGGAAAGGGTGTTAATGGTCGTCACGATATGATTCGTTCAGGGGTTGTCGGCGAGCGATTGGCGTGGAGTGGCTCCATGCTCTTTGAGAGCTAGGACTCGTGGGCTGGTGAGAGGATCGTTCTTGTGGAGCAACCTTACGGAACGACTTCCCATATCTGACGGCTACCTTCCACCGTATTGATGTTAAATTTCCTGACCGACTCGATAATCTCGGGGGATAGCACTTCATAATTGGTGCGCTGATCATTGAAGTAGCTATCTAGGCTTTCCACTTCGATCTCAAACGCGATAGTGTCCATTCGGTCAGTGTAATCCAGGTAGATCTTGCCCGTTTTATTACCATCGTTGGCCCAAGAATCCCTGACCGACTTCACAACCTCCAAGCACTCAGGAACCTTCCCTCGGGCACACTTCCAGACGTTTCTCACCATATACATCTTCTGTCTCCCTAATGACATGCGTCTCTTACAATCAAATGCCCAGGGAATAATACCAGGGTCTAAGAGACAGGCTTCGAAAAAATCCGTGAGCATCTAGACAAATACAAAGGCCTCTGATTGTTTTCAGGGGCCTTTTTCTTGCCTGAAAAGTTGGTGCCGGGAGAGGGACTCGAACCCCCACACCCGTTAAGGTAGCGGATTTTAAGTCCCGCCAGGCAGGTATCGCAGACACGGATACCCCTAGTAATGGCGAACTTGTCGCCCGTTTTGTTAACAACCGAAGAGCACGCGGACTTACTACCGCAACTTGCCAGTATTACTTCGGCTATCTGACGCGTTTTGTGACAGAAGTTGGGCAGCCGTTACTCATCATGACGAATGATGCCCTGGCGCAACGGGCTGAACGTCTTCTACGTGCAGAGCCTACTAGGGACAGCAGTTCGACGATGACCCCCAACTACGCCGAGCAGGTGAGCAGCAAAGACGCCATCAAGGCATACAAGCCCATAGTGACCTGATGAGGCGGACACACGGTACTTGCCGAGCCACCAGTCGATGAGACCTATCTCCCGGCCCCCGATTCTGACCGAAATGTGTAAAATATCGTTACACGCTTATGATTCTCCAACTCGCCCCGGTGCTAATCCTCGTCCTCGTGTGCGTCAGTGTGCCAGTCTTGCACATGGGCATTTATCGGTATCTATCTGGAAGGCTTTCCAAAGACATGGGCAACGAACCCGAAGAATAGTCGTCGAATCCCGATATTCCAGAAATCACCATCATGAGATTGTTCCACCGAACTAACACAGAAGCCACAACAGCGATTTTGAGAGATGGCTTCAAAGATAAAGCCGATCCGACAGGGATAAATCTCGGGTTCTACGGCCAGATCCCTGAAATCAAAGCCGTGTGGTTTGTCGACTATCCGTTGGATGGCGATGGAGGCAGACAACTCGTGCTAGAAATCCCTGACGAAGTCGCCCAGAAAGTGGATAAGACTGTCCGTATGGGATTATGGGGGCGCAGTTCCTTGGTGACTAAATCTAACGCTCAAGATGGACCGGCAGAAGTCGTTGAAGAAGGCAAAGCCTACCAGGAATTCATTATCCCCGCGGAAATCGCGAACCAGTATGGCCCGCCAACAGACATCACTGACTTGGCAGACTTAATTTAGTCATCGAACCCTGATAGCTCAGAAATCACGTTCCGGACATTACGCACCATATACAATTACTGTCTCCCTCATAACATGTGTTTCTTGCGATCAAGGTCCAGGGAATAATACCAGGGCTAAGACCTAGGCTTCGAAAAGACCTGTGGACATCTGGACAAAAACAAAGGCCTCTGAAAACAATCAGAGGCCTTTTTCTGTGCCTGGAAAGTTGGTGCCGGGAGAGGGACTCGAACCCACACACCCGTTAAGGTAGCGGATTTTAAGTCCGCCGCGTCTACCATTCCGCCATCCCGGCTTTTTAAGCTGGGGTTACACAGGCTCTACCTTCAGGGCGTTTGGGGTTCCGGGCGCTCGGGCTTTTTGAAAGGGATCTGGGGAGTTGAGGGGAGTTTTTGGAGGCGACGGGCGGATTCGAACCGCCGAATAGAGGTTTTGCAGACCTCCGCCTTAACCACTTGGCTACGTCGCCCCGTTCGGTGTACGGCTGCCGGTAGTCTTTACTGTACCTGACTTTGGTGCCGAGGGTGGGATTTGAACCCACACAGGCTTGCGCCCACGGCCCCCTCAAGACCGCGTGTCTACCAGTTCCACCACCTCGGCCCTGCCGTGCGCGCCGGTATTATATCACCTCTTAGGCATGGTGGCACCCACTTTCAAGCCTGGGAGCCAACCCGCCGTCATCGCGACACCACCGCGGCAACCACCGCGACAACAGGCAGCATACCCAGCCCCTATAATAGACCGATGTTCTCGGAACCCGAGCGCAAACAAGTCAGTCTCAGGGTCTTTGACAACGAGCCGACAGCCCGCATGGCCGAGCAGCGCCTTCAGATCGAAGGTATACCGTGCTTGGTCCGGTCATTGCGCGGCGGCCCCGGACTCTGGGGGACGGCCTACAACCTGCCCCATGACCTGCTGGTCTACGAGGGTGACGAGTCGCGGGCCAGAGAGGTACTGCAATTCGTGCCCAGAGACGAACGAGAGCCGTACCTAGAGGGCGAAGAGCCGTCGAAGCTCATGCCCCAGTGGATGGTCACCGTCACCATCATGGCGATAGTCGCGTTCATAGCCTTCTAAGGTGGACCCCGTCAGTTGGACAGGTTTGGGGCAATGTTAAGTGAGACTCCCGCCGTCGTTCCAGGGTCTGCCAATGTTCTACTTGGTGACCACCTCCTCTCCGTTGA
>CAVOAA010000047.1:0-18281 GCA_963693555.1 Dehalococcoidia bacterium
ATACGCCGTGGCCGAAGGACAATGCTCCAAGTAAGAAGTTCCGGTTCTGCCTGAGACCTCTCGACCTTTGTGTTGCTTCTGCCATAAATCCCTTTGCTAAGGCCCTTTGCCAATGCAAACCTTTTCGAATACTTCGGGCCAAGGGTGATTCTAAGGTTTGGCCGTAGCGTGCGCAAGTATGGCAGGGCCAGCCAACAGCGATCAGCTTTCGGCTTGTAGTATCTTTCGCTGCCAGGATCCACCGGTCTTAGGCTCGGAGCCGGTGTGCTATGCTACGGCGAATTTACCGCACACCGAGTCTGACAGAAGCGTAGCGAACGGAGGAACTAGAATGCCCTACGAGGGACTGAGTTTGAAGGGACAGACGGCGTTGGTTACCGGGTCGGGCCGGGGCATCGGCGCGGCGCTGGCCGTAGGTCTGGCCCAAGCCGGTGCGACGGTGGTTGTTTCGGACCGGCCCGACCGGTTGGACCTGGCGGAAGAGACGAAAGCCAAGATCGAAGCCGAGGGTGTCAAGAGCGGCGTCTATGCTCTGGATGTACTGGACATCCCGGGTATCCCCAAGGTCATCGACCAGGTGGTCAAGGACTTTGGCCGGCTGGATATTCTGGTCAACAACGCGGGGATACGGATACCCAAACCTGCCCTTGAGGTTACCGAAGAGGATTGGGACGCAACCATCGACATCAACCTCAAAGGTGTCTTCTTTTGTGCCCAGGCGGCCGGAAGACACATGGTGGGACAGGGATACGGAAGGATCATCAACCTTGGGTCCCAGCTTTCGGTAACCGCCTCCAAGGGACGTTCTTCCTACTGTGCCAGCAAGTTCGGCGTCGCCGGGATCACCAAGGTCATGGCGGTCGAGTGGGCCGCCCACGGCGTGACGGTTAATGCCATCGGTCCCGGCCCCGTCAGCACCCCCGGTATGCTGGCAGCCGACACCAAAACCCCGGAAGAAGTCCAAGCCGACCTGGAAGCGCACCTGCCCTTGGGCCGCCGCATGGAGCCGGAAGAAATGGTCGGCGCGGTTATCTATCTGGCCAGCAAGTCCTCCGCGGGCACCACTGGGCATCTGCTCATGGTGGACGGCGGTTGGACCGCCATCTAAAGGGACTCGTGGGAGTCGATTCGACAAATGACCACCAGCAGACTTAAGACAATAATTGGAGAGTAACCATGAGCCTAGAAAGTCTGGAAAAAAGAATCAAAGTCCTGGAAGACATCGAAGAGATCAAGAAGCTTAAGCACCAGTACTGCGCCCTCTGCGACGCCAATTACGACGCCGACGCCCTGGCTGAACTCTTCACCGAGGACGCGGTATGGGACGGCAAGGAACGGGGTCGGAACGACGGGCGAGAAGCCATCCGCAAGTTCTTCCAAGACGCGCCCAGCCGCCTGTCTTTCGCCATTCACATGGTGCTCAACCCTGTGATTGAGGTGGACGGCGACCGGGCCACTGGCGTCTGGTATCTGTTCCAGCCCTGCACTTACACTGAAGGCAACCAGGCGGTATGGGGCTCTGCCCGCTACGACGAAGAGTACGTGCGCGTGAACGGGAAATGGATGTTCAAACACCTGACTCTCAGCACACACTTCTGGACGCCGTTCGACAAAGGCTGGGTGGAAGCCAAATTCGCTTCTTAGTTTTGATCCACAGGACCTGAGATATGCAACCGAATCACACCAATAAGATGGACGGCATGGTGGCCATCGTCACCGGGGCCAGCAGGGGTCTGGGACGGGCCATAGCCAAAGAGTTCGCCGCGGAAGGGGCGAACCTGGTCGTATCCGCCCGGCGCAGCTCTCCCACCGGCCTGGCCGGAACGGCTGTTGAGACAGCCCAGCAGATACGGGATGCAGGCGGGGAGGCATTGGCATTGACCTGTGACGTCGCCGACGAGGAACAGGTCATGGCGATGGTCGGCCAGACCATCGACGTCTATGGCCGCATCGACGTCCTGGTGAACAACGCCGGGGTGATGGTCCTCGGCAAGACCCTGCTCGAGATCATGCCGGACGAATGGGACCAGAGCATCTCATCGAACATCAAAGGCGTATATCTATGCTCCCGTGCGGTCCTGCCGACTATGATCGAACAGAAGAAAGGCAGCATCATAAACATCGGCTCCCGCATGGCCACCGATCCCGAACTGGGCGGCGGGGTGCTGTACAGTTCGTCCAAAGCTGCGATTCATATGTTCAGCTACTGCCTGGCCGACGAGGTACGGGAGCACAACATCGCCGTGAACATCCTCTCGCCCGGCGGACTCAAGACCGAGGGTTCAGCAGCGATACCTTGGACTCAACGCGACTGGGAGCAGCGCGTCGAGCCCGAAGCAGCCGGCCCCAGCGCGGTCTATCTGGCGCTGCAGGACGCTTCCACGTTCACCGGCCAGTTGGCGGCGCGTGCCGAGTTCGGCGAAACTTGGGGTAAATAAGCTAAAACCAGGGAAAATGATGGAGAGTCACCTCGATGATTAATGACCTAAAAAGCCTGGTCGACGCGGATGCCGGTCTGATAAGCCC
The DNA here is from genome assembly GCA_963693555.1 of Dehalococcoidia bacterium. GTDB lineage: Bacteria > Chloroflexota > Dehalococcoidia > Lucifugimonadales > UBA3495 > UBA9611. The sequence continues at coordinate 2,527 of CAVOAA010000047.1, forward strand.
GCGAATCTTTGCCGACAATGACCTATACGAGCAGGAACTGGAGCAGATATTCGCCCGCTGCTGGCTTTTTCTCTGCCATGAGAGCCAGATACCCAACCCAGGCGATTTCTTCACCACCAACATGGGCGAGGATTCGGTGCTGGTTACGCGCGACACCGCCGGAAAGATAAATGCGTTCTTGAACGTGTGTCCCCACCGGGGTAATAGGCTATGCCGGGCCGATGCGGGCAGCGCTTCTTCGTTCATCTGCGCCTACCACGGTTGGGGGTTCGGCGCCAACGGCAAACTGATGGGCGTGCCCAACGCCAAAGACGCCTACTACGGCGAGCTGGACCAGAGCAAGTGGGGATTGATCCCGGTGGCCCAGCTCGATAGCTACAAGGGTTTGATCTTCGCCACCTTCGACGCCCAAGCGCCTTCCCTGACCGATTACCTGGGTGAGACCGCCTGGTATCTGGACGCCTTTGTCGATCGCCGGGAGGGCGGCATCGAGGTCATCGGCGGTGTGAACAAATGGGTTGTGCCCTGCAACTGGAAGATGCCGGCCGAGAATTTCGGCGGTGACGGCTACCATGTGGCCTGGACTCATCTTTCGGCCATCAATTCCGGGTTCGCCGGCAACTACCGCTTCCAGCCCAGCAATTCCGGCAGCGCAGTGTCGCCCGGCAACGGCCACTGTGTCATAACCATGGGTGCGGACGACATCGCTGATCCGCCCGTCGAGGAAATCAGGGAATACGAAGAACAGATCAAAGCCGAAGTGCGGAGCCGGCTCGGGCCGCGGTCCAACCAGGTCAACCCGGCGGCCGCCACCATTTTCCCTAATTTCTCGTTGCTGCGAGCCAGCGCCCGGACGTTCCGGATGTGGCACCCAAAAGGGCCGGACAAGATCGAGATCTGGTCGTGGTTGTACGTGGACAAAGCCGCGCCTGACAGCGTCAAAAAGGCGTTGCGTCTGGCCGGCATCCAGAGCTTCGGCCCCTCTGGTGTTTTCGAACAGGATGATATGGACAATTGGGAGCAGTGCACCAAGGCAGGACGGGGCACTGTCAGCCGCCGCATGCGGCTGAACTACCAGATGGGTCTGGGACACGAGAGCTTCAACGACGACCTTCAAGCCTTGGCCAGCGACTACCGCTATAGCGACAGTAATCACCGCGAGTTCTACCGCCGCTGGAGCCAGATGATGGCTGGGGACGCTTGGGGGGCCTAGCTTTCAGCTGTCAGTGATCAGCAGTCAGCTATTTTCGCCGTAGCGGTTGAAAGAGACGACTTCTGACATTGGCAGGCGGTCTGTGGGGCCGAAGCGGCCTCGGGGGTAGCCCAGGGGCGTTAGACAGAGCGTCTCCACGTGGTCGGGAATGCCCAACCAGTCTTTGACCTTCTGTTCTTCGCGTAGGTGCGTGGTCGTGATACGGGTGCCCAGGCCCAGAGCACGGGCAGCCAGGAACAGGTTCTGTATCGCCAGCCACAGCGACGAAGCGTACCGGCCTCGCTCTATGGGTTCGCCCTTGGTGTAGGGCACGGAGCCCATGGTGTGGTCGGCGCAGATCAAGATCATCGCCGGGACTTCCGGCATGTGGTTGGCCAGGTACCGGGCCGAGGTATAGGCCGGTGGCTCGCCCGGCGGCGGAGTGGCCCCCATCGCGCCCAGCCACAGGTCTTTGTAGAGGCCGCCGATCTTCTCGATCAGGTCCTTTTCCGTGATTGCGATGAAATGCCAGGGCTGTTTGTTGCCGCCGCTGGGGGCCTTGGTGGCAGCGTCGAGTATCTTCTCGATGGCCTCCCTGGGGACAGGGTCCGGCTTGTACCGGGTGAACTGCCGTTGGCTATAGATAGCCTCGAAAACTCCAATGTCGTCCATGTCCCCTCCTGGCGGCGGCCGCCTGTTTTTAGCTGTCAGGTTTTAGCTTATCGGTTCAGCGATGAATACCGGGATGACGCGGTCGGTCTTGTCCTGGTAATCCTGATACGGCGGGTATGCTTCCACGGCTATGTCCCAAAGACGCTTCTTCTCGGCGGCGTCCTCAACCTGCCGGACTCTCATCGAGAAGGTTTCGGTGGCGTCCTGAATCTCTACGTTGTGGTCCGCCTTCAGGTTGTGGTACCACACCGGGTGTTTGGGAGCCCCCCCTCGGGACGCCACCAAGATGTAGTTCTTCCCATCAACGGCCCGCATCAGGGGAGTCTTGCGTATCGCGCCGGTCTTATTCCCTTTGTTGGTCACGATGATGACGGCCATGCCCGTATCCGTCAGGGTTAAACCTTCGGTGCCACCGCTGTTCTCGTACAACTCCACCTGGTTTCTCACCCATTCAGTGGTGCTCGGTATGTATTCGGCCATGATCGACTCCTTTTCGACTAAAAATAATTTCGGTAACAGAAAGCTGAAAGCTATTTCCTAGATCGGTGCTCGCCGGTTGTGCCAGTCGGTCTGTTGCTCGTAGGCGTGGGCGACCCTCAAGACTGTTTCTTCCGCGAACGGACGGCCCACTATCTGAAGTCCCATGGGCATGCCGGCGGCGCTGAACCCGCAGGGGACCGACAGAGCAGGCGTGCCGGCCAGGTTGAACGGACCCGTGAAACTGATCCGTCCGGCCAGCCCGGTGAGGGCGTGTTCTTTACTTTGGACGCCGGGGCTGCTCTCCACTGGCGGTGCGGTAACCGGCCCGGTGGGCAGCACCAGAACGTCCACCTTCTCAAGGGCGTCCAATATCTGTTGCCGCAGCACCGCCCGGATCTTCTGGGCCTTGTAGTATACCTGGGCCGGGATGATGCTGCCGGTCAGGAACCTGATCTTGTTGTTGTGGTCCAATTCGTCGAAGTTTTCTTCGAAAAGTTTTCGGTGCAGGTTAGCCCACTCGACGCTCAAGATGCTCATGGTGAGTGCCCCGGCGTTGGGAGCCAACGGGATGGATATATCTTCGGATGACGCGCCCAGTTCTCCCAACACACCGATGGCCTTGGCCACGGTCTCCCGGAATTCCGGGTCCAGGTTGGGGGAGTCCATGCGTTCTTGGATGACTCCCATCTTGATGCCTTGGACATTCCCGGTCAGGGCTGCCCGGTAATCAGGCACCGGCACGTCCCAGGAGTAACGGTCCTTGGGGTCGTGGCCGGCGATGGCCTGGATGGTGATGGCGGCGTCTTCCACGGAGCGGGATATGGGCCCCACGGTATCCATGGACCAGGAACCGCCCAGCACACCATAGCGGCTGACCCGGCCGTGGGAGGGCCGCAGACCAACCAGACCGCTGAAATTGGCTGGGCCTCGAATAGAGCCACCGGTATCCTCGCCCAGTGACGTTGCGCAGAGCGCGGCGGCGGTTGCCGCTCCCGAACCGCTGCTGGAGGTGCCGGGGTTGCGTTCCAGGTCCCAGGGGTTCCGGGGCGTGCCGTAGGGGTGGTTATAGATCTCTGCCATGGCGAACTCGCTCATGTTGAGCTTGCCCAGCAAGACAGCACCCGCTTCTTTCAGTTTGGTGATGACCGTGGCATCTTCGTCGGGGATGTTGTCCTTGAGGATGCTAGAACCGCCGGTGGTGAGGACGCCTTTGGTGTTGAACTGGTCTTTCACCGCGATCGGTACGCCGTGCAACGGCCCCCGGTGCATGCCCGTGGCTATCTCTTTCGCTGCCTGCCTGGCCGCTTCCAACGCCTGCTCACCGGTGATGGTGATGTAGGAATTGAGCTTGCCGTCGACTTCCTGGATGCGATCCAGGTAGGCCTCGGTGGCCTCTACGGGCGAGACTTCCTTAGTTTCGATCAGTTTTGATAGCTGCGACGCAGTCAGAAAGGGTAATTCTTTCTTATTCATAATCTCCCTAAGTTTCACTCATCCAGCCGGGCACGGCCCAGGCGTGGTTATGTTGACTTCTCCAGAGGTAGCCAATAGAGTACCACAACGTCAATAAACTCCAAGCATCTCTGACTTCCAGGCACGATTCGACGATAATCTGGAGGCACTATGACCGTTGTTTTGGACCACACGATCGTCCCGGTGAACGACCGCGAACAGGCGGTGGAGTTCTACTCTAGGATATTCGGATTCGAAGAACTGGGCGAGATTGGGCCATTCCTGGCGGTCCGGGTGAACGACGGCCTAAACCTGGACTTCCGCCAGGACGAAGACTTCCGCAGCATCCACTATGCCTTCGCGATGGAGCCTGACGAGTTCGAGGATGCGTTCCAGCGCGTCAAGGACGCGAAGATACCATACGGGGATAGTCCCTTTGCTCAGGACAACATGCAGGGGCCAGGGATATCGCCAGGTGCCAGGGGCGACAGCAAAGGCGTCTATTTCAAGGACCCCAGCGGCCATCTACTAGAGATCAAGACCTATTAGCCGACAGGCATTAAAGACCGGGCATTAAAGACGGGGCACAGGTCAGTCGTCGGGCAGTTCGGCGATCAGGTGGCCGTCTTCGACGCTGACGGGGAATCCGACCAGCTTGGCGTTGGGGCCGTTCACGCACACGCCCTCTGTGTACTCGAAGCGCCAACCGTGGGCCGGGCACATGAAAACGCCGGTCCAATCCGCCACTTCTTCAGCCTGGTGGGGGCAGACGTTGGAGAGGAGCTGGTAGACGCCCTTCCGGCTCCGTGCCAAGAAATACGACCACTCGCCCACAGTCACCGGCGCGGGCAGCTTGGTGAAATCAGACTCCAGTCCAATATCGACGTTGATGGTTTTATATGTAGCCATTGGCTTTGTTTCTTCCTAATTCCAGACATTCCCGGGCGTTACCCGGCATTTAGACATTTCGGCCAGTATAGCCGACCAAGTGTACGGCCTCAAGGCTACAGGGCGGGGTTAATCAGCATCTTGACGCCGTGGCTTTTTTACAGCAATATGTGCTCACTTGAACGGGCCACGTAAATGGGCCGGAGGTTTCGATGGTTGACCTGAACAAAGACGAGATTCGCGCCATGGGCAAAGCCGTGGGTCTGGATATCCAAGACCCCGAGTTGACCGAGGTCATGTACAGCCTGAACGCCCTCTTGGAATCCCTGGACGCCATCAACCCACCGGGCTTGAATGACGTCGAGCCGCTGCCGATCATCCTGCCTCCGGCATAGCCACTCCACGACACTGAACTTTCGAAATGTCCCTGACTTGTTGGGGACATTTTGCTTTTACCGGCATATTATCCCGGGCCTTAGAGCTAGCGATGCGGAGTTTTTATGAACAAGTCTGAGCTGCCTTTTCTCTCGGCCAGTGACCTATCCCGCCTGATTCAGTCCAAAGAGGTCTCGCCTGTTGAGGCCACGGAAGCCTACTTGGACCGTATCGAGGCCGAAGACTTCCGGTTCCACAGCTATATAACGGTCATGCGCGATCAGGCCATGGACGACGCCCGCCAGGCCGAGCAGGACATCGCATCCGGCCAGCACCGGGGGCCGATGCACGGTGTTCCAGTGGCAGTGAAGGACCAGTTCTGGAGCAAGGGCGTACGCAGCACCGGCGGCTCGCGAATACTGGCCGACTTCGTTCCAGATGAAGACGCCACGGTCATCACCAAGCTGAGGGAAGCCGGGGCGGTGGTCTTGGGAAAGACGAACATGACCGAGTTCGCCATCACGGGCTTCTCCCACCGTTACAGCACCCCTCGGAACCCGTGGGACATCGACACCTACACGGGTGGCTCCAGCAGCGGGTCGGGCGCGGCCACGGCCGCCTACCTCTGCGCCACGTCGCTCGGCGAAGACACTGGCGGTTCCATCCGGTTCCCCGCCACCTGGTGCGGTCTGGTGGGCATCCGTCCCAGTTGGGGGTTGGTCAGCCGGCACGGCGTGATGCGCGGTGTCTGGAGCATGGATACGGTGGGGCCGATCTCACGAACGGTGGAAGACGCGGCCATCACCCTGGGCGCCATCGCCGGCCACGACGCCAGCGACCCTTATTCTTCCAAGGCCCCGGTGCCGGATTACCGGCAGTCTTTGGGCGGCGACCTTAACGGCCTCAAAATAGGCGTGATCACCGAATTCATGGAGTCCGACCTGGTGGAACCCGCGGTCCGCCATAGCGTATCAAAAGCGATCGCGACGCTGGGTGAATTGGGTGCGACGGTCGAAGAGGTGTCGATACCGCTGTCCATGGACGCCGGAGTGGCGTCGGCGGTGTTGCTGGCCGTTGAGCCGGCCCTGGCCCAGCAGGACTGGATCAAGGACCGTATCCAAGACTACGGCCATGATGTCCGGATTTTGCTGTTGACCGGCAGTCTTCTGCCCGCCCAGGCCTACTACAAGGCCCAGAAACTGCGCACCATGTTGCGCCAACAGGTGCTGGACTCGCTGGGGAAATACGATGTGTTAGTACTCCCCACGTCCGGCAAGGGCGCTCAGCAGCGAATGGAAGACCCGCCCATCACCAGCAAGGAGACCGCGGGCCGGTTGGCGTTCTTGTTCACCCGAATCTTCAACCTGGCCAGTTGCCCAGCCATGTCGGTACCCTGCGGCTTTGACGACCGCAACATGCCCGTGGGCCTGCAGATAGGGGCTTTGCCTGGTGCGGAGGACAAGATCTTCAAAGTAGGCCACGCCTACGAGCAGGCAACAACCTGGCACACCATGCGGCCGCCAGGGGCGTAGATGGCTTGGAACGAAATATTACTGAAATCGTTGAAACGGGCGATAGCGGGGGGAGTTTTGTTGGCTGCCCTTTACGTCATCAAAACGATTTGGTGGTAGCGGATGGCGGGAGCGAAAACCCTGCCTAGTACCTGATGATCGTCCTGGCTACTTCGCCTTGGTCCAGTGCTTGGAAGGCGTCGTTGATCTGGTCCAATTTGACGGTGGCGCTGATCAGTTCGTCCAGTTTCAGCCGGCGGGCCATGTAGAGGTCAATCAGCATGGGCATGTCGGCCCTGGGGTAGACGGAACCGTAGGTGCAGCCCATCAGCACCCGGTCCAAGTGCAGGAAATCAGGGTCGATGGTCAACTCGGCTCCGGCCGGCGCAACCCCCACGACAACTGTGGTGCCGCCGCGTTTGGTGGTGCTCATGGCCTGGTTGATGGCGTCGGTGGAGCCAATGACCTCAAAGGCGTAATCAGCCATCTCTCCCCGAGTGATGTCCCGTACTTTCTCCGTCAGGTCCTCGGTGGCGGCGTTCACGATGTGGGTCGCGCCGAATTCCAGGGCGTGTTCTAACTTGTTGCCGTAGATGTCGACGGCGATTATCGCCTCGGCTCCAGCCAGCACTGCGCCCTGCACGACGTTCAGGCCCACTCCCCCGGCTCCGATGACCACTACGCTGCTGCCGGGCTTCACCTTGGCAGTGTTGATGACGGCGCCGACTCCGGTGGGTACGCCGCACCCGATCAAAGCCACGCGGTCCAGGGGTGCGTCTTCCCGTATCTTCACCAGGCTGTCTTCGGGAACGACGGCGTATTCGCCAAAGGTGGACAGGCCGTTGAAGTGGTGGATTTCCTGGGAGCCGTTCCGGAGGCGGGTTGTGCCGTCCAGCATCTTGCCCTTGAGTTGGTAGCGGGCATCGCACAGGTTCTGGCGTCCCCTCACGCAATACGAGCAATGCCCACAAGTGGGGACAAACGATAGCACCACATGGTCGCCGGGTTGGGCGTAGGTGACGCCGGGCCCGATCTCTTCGACGATACCCGCGCCTTCATGGCCTAGCACCACGGGTAAGGGGTGCTCACGGTCTCCCTTCATGTAGTGCAGGTCGCTATGGCAGACGCCGCTGGCGGTCAGTTTGACCAGCACCTCGTGTTCCTTGGGTCCGTCCAACTGCAGGTCTTCAATGACCAGTGGTTGGAATTTTTCGTACAAGACGGCTGCTTTCATGGTTTTCTCTCGTTGGGGGGGTTCGTTATTGCCAAGAAATTGGGAATCCCGTCAGGGTACGGGTGTTTCTGAGGTTGTGACTCCGGCCTAGGTCACTTCCCAATGGCTATCTGGATTCCTGCCTTCGCAGGAATGACGGTGGGTCGGTCGCCGCCATTGCAGGCTGCCCGCCAATCGCTCGTCCTGGGCCTGTCGAAGGGCCGCATGAGTCATGGTGAGGCGAGATGGCTTGGCTAATGCGGGTACATCTGGTCTTCCAAGGCCTCTTTCCAGTCGGCGTCGCTGGGCAGGATGCTGTCGATGGCCCGGACGTTGTAATAAGAATCGCTGGTTCCAGGGGGATCACCGCCGTCGGCCACGGTGCTGGCGGCAGCCAGGAGCATCCGACGTGCAACGACAATGGCAATGTCGCTGGCGGAAAGGTTCTCGCCAGTACGGTCGACTATCGGCCCCATGCTTTCCTGGATCGCCTGGTCCTGGGTATTGATGCCTTCGATACCAGTGAAGGTTTCATACTTCTGTACCTGGCGGTCGATCATCCAATCGTTGGACTTGTTGCGCTTGGTCCTGAAGTCGGGGAGCATCTCGCCCGGCCCACGGCCCAATTGGACTTCCTCTTCCCGGTCGGCGTCGGTGAGGGGTTCTCCGTTGAAGTTGTAGACCCAGTTGTAGACCATGCAGTTTTCGTCGTCCATCGGCACCCATACGTGCCCGGCGATGAGCGAGCGCGGGTCCTGGCCCTGTAGTCCGAACTGCAGCGGACGGAACTGGTGGAAGGGCATCACGTAGTGGTACGCCCGAATTATGTTGTGGTCGTCACCCAGGTCACGGACGCCTGCGTAGCGGTATCCGTAATCGGTCCGGTCGACCTCCAGTTTGGGTGCCTGACCTTTGACCAGATTGGTGTTGATCGCGATGCCGGGCCGGTCAGTATTCTCGGTTATGCGGCGGTGGAGGATCGGGGCGTGGGCGGTGTCGATGCCGCCTTCTAGGCCCTGGAGCCAGTTGCATTCCTGCCAGTTCTTGGTCACCAGACGGTGGCTTTCCGGCACCTGGGTCCATTCAAACTTCGGCTCTGGTGGGCGTTTGTCTTCAGGACCCAGGTAGGCCCAGATCACATCGCCCATCTCAACTACAGGGTAGGCAGTGGCCTTGATCTTGGTGTGATAATCGCTGTCCGGGCCTTCGTTCATCATATCCAGGCAGTTGCCGCCGGTGTCGAATTTCCAGCCGTGATACACACAGCGGAGGCCATTTTCTTCGTTGCGCCCAAAGAATAGGGACGTCAACCTGTGGGGGCAGAACTCGCTGAGGAGTCCGACGCGGCCCTGGGTGTCGCGGAAGGCTACCAGTTGTTCGCCCAGCAGGCGAACTCGCACAGGTGGACAGTCCGGTTCGGGAAGCTCGCTGGCCAGCAGGGCAGGTATCCAATAACGGCGCATGACCTCGCCCATAGGCGTGCCCTGGTCTGTGCGGGTTAATGCTTCATTGTCATCCCTGGTTAACATGGGCGTTCGCTCCGGTTAAGCTAGCGATTGAGACAGGAAAAGACGCGCTTGAGGTCGTATTATCCTCTAGCAAAGCAACCGGAGCAAGCAGTTTATTCCCTATTAATCAGCCCGCCTGTCAGGCGGCCGCGTCAGACCAAAGACGGACGGCCCGGTATCCGAAATCGGTTGACACCACATAGGCGTGGCCGTACAATCGGTCAATCTTCGAGGCCGGTCTGCATAAAGTCGGTTTATCGAGCAACGAATCTGCTCTCAGTCCCCGGTTTTCCTGCTCAGCTTGATGCGAATCAGCACCAAGCCGTCTGGGGAAATCGCTTAGGTAAAATCAGATGAAACGCACGCCGGTCAGCACTGCACTAGGTATCTCCTATCCTGTCCTACAAGCGGGTCTACCATGGGTGTCGAACCCGGAATTGGTGGCCGCTGTTTCCAATGCCGGCGGGCTGGGTATCTTACATCCCACCGCTGGTAACGAACCTGGCGGTGACCCCGTGGCCGATCTCCACGCCGTTATCCGCAAGGTACAGCGTCTTACCACCAAGCCTTTTGGTATTTCTTTCTATCTGGCGCACCCTCAGATCGAGCAACTGATCGAGGCCTCGGCCCAAGAAGGCATCGGCATCGCGATAACCTACGGCGGCAGCCCCGCGCTCTACACCGGCTCCTTGAAAGATCACTCGATGACGGTCATACACCATGTGACGACCGTACGGCATGCCCGCGGCGCGGAAGCCCAAGGTGTGGACATGGTCATCGCCGAGGGATTTGAAAGCGGCGGCCTGCGTGGTGTCGAAAAAGTCTCGACCTTGGTCTTAGTGCCTCAGGTGGTTGATTCCATCGCCATCCCCGTGATCGCATCCGGCGGTATCGTCGATTCCCGCGGTTACGTGGCTGCAACAGCCCTTGGCGCCATGGGCGTGCAGATGGGATCCCGGTTCGTGGCGACCAAAGAATGTGTTTCCCACCAGATCTACAAGACGGCGATGATCGCCGCCATCGACAGCGGGACCATCGTGGTTGGCGGCGACAAATGGCCGACCAGAATACTCAAACAGGGCGTGGCCTTGCAGATGAAAGAGTCGGGCTTGGACACTGGCGATGACTCGGCGGCCTGGGAGCAGGAGCTGGGTATCGACCGGACGAGGGCTGCCTTCATCAACGGCGACTTCGATGCCGGGATCGCCTATACCGGAGCTGGCGCTGGGCTGATCTCTGAGATTCTGACCGTCCAAGAAGTCTTTAAAGACCTAGTCGATGGAAGCCATTCTCTTGCCCGAAAGCTGGCCTAAAAAATTACCGGCGGCGCGGGTTGTCTAAAGACCCGCAACTCGTCTAAGCAACTTCCTCGAAGAAGTTTATTCGAAGAAACTTCTAAGAAATTTCTTCGGGTTCGGCCGTGTCCAGTTCGATGAGTTCCTCAGCCTTTCTCATGATTTTGTCCCTGCGCTCGCCTTCGATGTTTCTGCTGTCGAGGTATAGCCCCAGCGCCTGCATCGGTTGCAAGTCTTCTCCTTCCGTGGGCGAGATACGGGTCCGCCGGGCGCCGGCAATTTCCCTGGAGATAGATGCGATGAAATGAGCCGGTTCCAGAGCCGCGCGTATCTCGGTCTCTCTCAGATGTGCATCGGACTCCGCGGCCAGGGCGATTCGAACACGCACCACCGAGTCGGCGATGTCTTTACGGGCGATGGCCCGGATAACGGTGGCCGTTGGGTCGATGTCCAGTGGTTCCACCGAGACGTCGACGGTCACGAAAATCCGCGCAGCCAGTTTATGGAACTCGAAATTGGTCATCCTTTGACCCTGGGGGGCCGTCGGGTCCAGGTCGACGACGCAGAACCCTTTTTCGTCGCCTTCCTCGCTGAAGTCCACTCTCTGCAGGCTACCTGAGTAGACCACCATGGGCGGGTCCGGACGCAAGATCTGATGCTTGTGGATGTGGCCCAAGGCAACGTACTCGACTTCCGGCCGGTCCAGAGCGCTGACCAACAACACATGGTCCTGACCCAGCATCATGGACCGCTCCGTGCCAACGGTGGCGCCGTTAACCGTCACGTGCCCCGTGAGGATGGCCGGGATGTTCGGGTCCAGTTCCGCAGCCGCGCTTTCAATGCCGTCCGTTAGGCGTTGCTCAAGCGCCTGCCGCACCTGTTCGATGGACATGCCACGAGAGTCTTCACGGCTGAGGATGGCGCTACGCCTTGGCCAAGGGACGGCCAGAATCTGCAGCGGGCCGGAAGGCGTCGTTATGTTGTAATTCTGGAGATTGTTGCCGACATAGACGTTGGCCACTTCCAGGGTTGGGAAGATATCCACGGCGGTGGCCCGGCTGGAGGCCGCCGGCAAGTCGTGGTTGCCAACCAACAGAAATGTCGGGATGCCGGCCTGGGACAGCCGGTTCAGGCGTTTGGCGAATTCCCTCTGATGGGTCTGGGTCGGGTCGCGGCCTTTATAGGCGTCACCGGCCAACAGCACCAGGTCAACGCTTTCGTTCAGGGCAAACTCCACCACCTGGTCCAGGGAATCGAGGAAATCCCCGAGCCGTGTGGACAGCCCAGTTTCGGGGTCTATCCGGCCGTAATTCTCCACTCCGATGTGAAGATCAGAAAAATGAAGGACCCTCATTTGGCCATCCGTCCGTATACGCCGGGGGAATGCTGAGCAATTTTCGCGGATATCACGACACAGATTATGTTGGGTGAAAGCACTAATAAACAAGACCTTCCGCGACCAGATTAACCGTTTGGCCGGTAGATTTTTGGAAGGTGGCCAAGCCGTTTGCAGAGTTTCATAGATTTGACAACTAGGGCTGGCCTTCCTAGAATCGGATAGGTTGTGAAGGTGGGAACCACTGGTACTCTTTCAAGGACGGCATTGATGACTACCGTTAGGCAAATGTTTGCACTACAGGAATTGGACATCATTCTGGACCGAGTCCAGAAAGAGCATGACAAGGCAGAGCACGAGCTGAACAGTGGCAATCTGGTAAAGAATTTGGAGACGGAGCTAGAACGGGACGCCGAAAAGCTCCAGGAAACAGAACTTCAGCAGCGGGCTACCAAGCTTGAAGCTGATTCGCAGAAAGAACGGTCTGAAACCCTAAATTCCCAGCTATACGGCGGAGAGGTCACCAACCCCAGAGACCTTGAAAGCTTGGAACGGGAAGCATCCAACGTCCTCCAACTGGTCGAGCAGCAGGAGAGCGCCCTCGCGGAATTCACGGTAAAGATCGAGGCAGCGCAGACCAAACAATCCGAGTTGGAGAGTCAACTGGATGAAGCAAAGGCAGCTTGGAAGGTTCGCCTGGCTGAATTGCAGGGCTCCCTAAAAGAGCTGAAATTAGAGAAAGCGGGATTCGAGGGCCAGCGGACCAAGTTGGCCGAAACCCTAGACCCAACCTCCATGCAACACTATGAGGTGCTGAGAAAGTCCAAAGGCGGACTGGCCGTGGCCAAGGTTGAGCGAGGGCTCTGCCAGGGCTGCAAAATGTCTCTGCCCACCCACCAACAGCAGCGGGTCCGCAGCGGAAGCCAGGTGGTCCTCTGCAGCAGTTGTGGCCGGATGCTATTTCTCGGAACTTAGTACCTGACTAAGTTCCTAACAAAAACCCAGACCAGGCACCAGCAGAATCAAATGGCCGGATAAACCGGCCATTTTTTTATTGCCCGTCATTTTTCAGATCCCAATGCGGCCCCAGTGTGGCCGCAACTGGGAATTCAGCTTCGTTTGACCCATTTTAGGGCCTATGCTAGAGTTCGAATCGGAGGGCAATGCAGACTGGGTGACCGCCGTTCTTCCAGCGATGGAAGGAGGGAGGAAAGTCCGGGCTCCTCTGGGCAGGGTGCTGGGTAACTCCCAGGTCTCGATGTAGGTCCGAAAGGCTGAAATCGGGAACGGAAAGTGGCACAGAAACATACCGTCCCGATGCAGGTCCGCTGGACCTGAATCGGGATAAGGGTGAAATCGGACGGTAAGAGCGTCCGGCCGTTTGCGGTGACGCAGCGGCGGCTAAACCCCACCTGGAGCAAGGCCAAATAGGGGGACTTAGGTGCCCGGCCCGTCCCCGGGTTGGCTGCTCGACCGCGACGGTAACGTCGCTCCGCCAAAAGCGGACTTCCGCTGGCTTAACCGCCGGTAGTTGGGCTAGATAGATGGTCACCATTCTTCCTGTATGGGAAGAAAACAGAACCCGGCTTACAGGTCTGCAAAAACCCTCCTCCATCACCCATCATCACTTCCCGTTTGGGACGTACAGCGTCCACAACCGGCTAAGTGGTCCACCAAGACGCTGGTTTGCCGGTTCTGGTGTGCCGGTTGATGAATACAGCGCCAACTATTATGATTGACCTAGACTCTCGCCCACCCATGAGCCTGCCGATCGCGGCCTTCGCCACCGGCAGCCAAGCGGGCCCGGGCCACTCAATCAACAGGGGAACTTCCTAAACTTGTACCTGGACATGCACAGCCATTCCGTGTCGTCCGACGATTCCCGGGCCACGGTGGAGCAGTACGTAAAATGGATCCAAGTGCTGCGAAAACGAGGCCACACCGTCGATGGCATAGTGCTCACCGAGCACCGTAAATTCGATTTCGATAAAGACTACTCCGACCTTGCTAGCCAGTACGATGTGCTGATTCTCAAAGGCTCGGAGTTGGACACCCGCTACGGCCATTTTCTGGTCTATGGCGTCACCCAGGCGTTGACCCAGGCGATCGACTTTGGCGATGTCCGCATGGACGCCAGAGCCCTGATGCAGGCCGCCCGTCAGCACGACGCCATCGCCCTGCCTGCCCACCCAGGCCGATTCGGGATCGGCCTGACCGACTACATCGCCAAGGGAGAGACCTTCGATGATGTCACGATCGTGGAGCAATTCAACGGCGGTAGTCGACCGGGCGAAAACGAGCGGGCCGATGAGCTCTGCGAAAGCCATAACCTGCTGGGAATCGGCGGCAGCGACGCCCACCTGACCAGCCACATCGCCACCTGCATGACCGATTTCGAAGCGTCGATCAAGACCGCAAACGACCTGGTCGACGCCCTACTCAGTAAAGAATTCCAGCCTGTTTGGCTGGAGAATGTCGTTGACGGCGCCTCGTCCTAACCGGCGCGTCATTGGATTAAGGAGACAGACCCATGGCAATGGAACTTGAATATGACCGGTCTCTATACGGCGTCGAGCACATCGCCGGTCCCTTTGAGATCACCGATGAGATCATCGACCGCGCCAACACCAGCACCGGGGAATCCGGCGCGGCGTTCAAGTCCGACGAGGGCGCAAAAGAGGCCGGCTACCGGGGCCGCATCGCGCCGCCCACTCTGCCCTGCATCCTGGTCCGCCAGGTTTCTCTTCCCGACGTCAAAGTAAAGTTCGGCAAGACTCAGATGCACGCCGGACAACGCGTTGAACCCAAAGCCCCGGTGTACGCCGGCGACCAGCTCACCGCGTCCTCTCACCTGAAAGATGTCTACGCCAAGACCGGACGGTCAGGGACGATGGTCTTCGTGGTCTGGGAGACGACTTTCACGAACCAGGACGGCACGGTCGTCGCCGAGGTCCAAGAGTCCTTCGCCAAACGCGAGTAACCCGCGCCGGCACAGCCGGGTTTCCACCGGCGCAGCCGGGCTTTCATATAAGAGTCATCTACGATTACCGGGTCTGCCAATCTGGTAGGAGTCATCTACGATTACCGGGTCTGCCAATCTGGGTTCGCTAGAGAGAAAAACGGATTTATTGGGGGAAGATTGCCCTATTACGACGAGATAGAACTGGGTGACGAGATTGGACCTGTGGAGAAGGTGGCCTCCGACGATGAGGTTTCCAATTTCTGCGAAGTCTGGGGCGCGCCCACGCCCAACCGGTTCACCGACCCAGAAATTGCCATCAAGGCCGGAATGAAAGAGACCATCGTCCCCGGCATCATGACCATGGCGATGATGGCTCAACTGCTCACCGACTGGGGCGGCCCCGGCTCCATCAAAGACCTGGACTTGGTTTTCCGGCAACCGGTGCCTCACAACCGGGCGCTGACCCTTGCCGCGACCATCACAGACCTGCGGGAAGAGGACGGCGAGAACCTGGTGGAATGCGACATCCTCATGACCGGCACGGAAGGCGAACGCTACGTCGGCGGCAAAGCAATAGTAGCCCTACCTTCCCGCTAGCCGGCGCAGCCGGGTTTTCATGTTAGATGGCTTCCGCTAGTATTTCTTCTCTGATTATCTCGTCCATTACGCCAGGTAGGTAAAACAAATGCTGGAACGGCTACGGCAGGTCGCGTTTTTAGTCAAGGACCTGGAAGACGGCAAGGAACTCTACCGCAAGCACCTGGGCATGGAGACCTGCCACTCCGAGGACTTGAGCAACTACGGTCTTATCAATGCCGTGCTTCCGGCAGGCAACGGCACCTTCATCGAACTCCTGCAGCCAACCTCGGCT
>CAVOAA010000048.1:0-18132 GCA_963693555.1 Dehalococcoidia bacterium
GGCGTCGAAGCCCACGGCGTCACCGTTGATGTCACCCAGGAACCGGCCATCCAGCGCATGATTACCAGCACCATCGACCACCTGGGCCGGCTGGATATCCTGGTAAACAACTCGGGTATCGCCGTCCGTGGAATGCCCCAAGACCTGACCGCAGCGCAATGGGACTCCGTGGTGGACGTGAACCTGCGGGCTGCTTTCCTGGCGTCCCGGGAGGCTTACAAGCAGATGGTGAGCGTCGGCGGTGGCAAGGTCATCAACGTGGGTTCCATGTATTCCATCTTCGGCAGCGACTGGGGCGCGCCCTACGCCGCCAGCAAGGGCGGGATAGTCCAACTGACCAAGAGCCTGGCGGTGGCCTGGGCCAAAGACAACATCCAGGTGAACGCCATCCTGCCCGGCTGGTTCATGACCGACCTGACCCGGGGCATCCCCGAGGCCGACCCCGACCGGTACGACAACATCAGCCGCCGCATCCCCACCGGCCGCTGGGGCGAGCCGTCAGAACTGGGCGGCGCGGCCGTCTTCCTGGCCAGCTCGGCTTCAGATTACGTCACCGGTTCAACCCTGACGGTTGATGGCGGCTATTCTTCGGCATAATAAGCGGAGGCGCGATCATGGCCTTTAAATACCCTGAATTTCTGGTGGAGACCGACTGGCTTGCCGAGCACCTGAGCGACTCTGATCTCCGAGTCCTGGACTGCACGGCTTTCAACCTGCCTGATGCGAATGGCGGCATCCGTGCGGAGAGCGGCCGCGATTCCTGGGCGAAAGAGCACATTCCAGGCTCCGGCCATGCTGACCTGGTCGTCGATCTCTCGGACAGAGAATCTTCTTTCCGCTACATGCTGCCCCAGCTCCCGCAACTCGCCGAAGCCTTTTCGAGGTGCGGAGTGGGCGCCGGCACGAGGGCCGTGTTGTACGACTCCACTTCAGGTTCTTGGGCCACCCGCATCTGGTGGATGTTGCGGGCCATCGGATTCAACGACGCCTATGTGCTCAATGGCGGCCTGCACAAATGGAAGCTGGAGGGGCGGCCGGTGGACGATGTTCCTACCGGCTACCCGCCGACCATTTTCGTGGCCAGACCCCGGACGGAACTCATGGCGAACAAAGACGAAGTCCTAGCGGCGTTGGGCCAAGGCTCCACATGCGTCTTGAACGCGCTCAGCGAGGAGCAGCACCTGGGCACTGGAGGGGCCAACTACGGGCGGGGCGGACGCATCGCCGACACCGTAAACGTGCCGGCCGGCGACTTACTGGACCCCGTAACCCACGCCTATCTGCCGGCAGACCAATTGGCCGAAAAGTTCGCCCAAGTCGGCGCGGACAAGGCGGAGCGGGTCATTACCTACTGCGGAGGCGGAATAGCCGCCAGCAACGACGCATTCATCCTGACGTTACTGGGCTACGAGAACGTGGCCGTCTACGACGCTTCTATGTCCGAGTGGGCGGCCGACTCATCGCTGCCAATGCAGACCGGGTAGCCGGAAAGCCCCGGCGAGCGTCCAAAGAAACAGTCCGTTAAGGAGAGATTCTATGACCACCAACCGATGGCGTCTGAAAGGCCAATACTTCGAGAGTTGCAACTGCGAGGTCCTTTGCCCCTGCATCGTGCAGAGCACGCCCACCGATGGTCACTGCGACGTAGGCCTGGCTTTTCATATCCAAGAAGGCAACCTCAATGGCACCGACTTGGCTGGCCTGAACTTTTTGGCGGCTAATTACACTCCCGGTCCCATGAGCGACGGCAACTGGACCTCCGGGTATTATGTTGACGAGAAGGCCACACCCGAGCAAAGAGAGGCGATGGAACAGATCCTCTCCGGTGACATGGGCGGCCCCGCCGAACGCTGGAGGGCTATGACCACCGATTTCAAGGGCATAAAATACGTGCCCATAGAATTCAAGTCTGAGGGCCGTGTCCACAGCATAAATATACCGGGCATCATCGATTTCAACGTAGAAGGAATAACCAAGCCGGGCCAGGATGAAGACATGCAGCTGGTCAACGCGGGGCACCCGGTGAACCGGGACCTCTACTTGGCCAAGGGCACCAAGGCGATCTATACCGACAATGGCATGACTTGGGACAACACCGGCAAGAACGCTCACTACGCTCCCTTTGATTGGAGCTGGCCTTAACCTGAATCTGCGAGGCAAGCATGACCCAGGAAAAACCGTCACCACGATTCCCTTCCATTCCGGACATCAGCGAACGCGACGCCGTCGATCAGTTTCACCGCGAGGAGCTGCAGCTGGCCTTGCGAAACCGGGGCATGCCCTTGGAGGCGATGCGCTATCCCATCACTCCGTCCGGCTTGCACTAT
The DNA here is from genome assembly GCA_963693555.1 of Dehalococcoidia bacterium. Classification (GTDB taxonomy): domain Bacteria; phylum Chloroflexota; class Dehalococcoidia; order Lucifugimonadales; family UBA3495; genus UBA9611. The sequence goes on from CAVOAA010000048.1 coordinate 2,328, forward strand.
CTGGTCATCCACTTCGATATCCCTGACGTCGATGCTGACACATGGAGGCTTAACGTCGGCGGGCTGGTCAACAAGCCGCTCAGTTTGAGCCTGGACGACATCAAGAAAAGGCCGGCCCGCACCATGGCGGTAACCATGGAATGCGCCGGAAACGGCCGGTCGTTGTTGAGTCCGCGGGTTATCAGCCAGCCATGGTTCACGGAGGGCATCGGCACGGCCGAGTGGACCGGCACTCCCCTCAAAGTAATCTTGGATGAAGCCGGGCTTTCAAACGATGCGGTGGACCTTGTGTTCTCCGGCGCCGATCCGGGGATCCAAGGGGACGTACTACAGGTCTACCAACGCAGTCTCAGCCTGGAGGAAGCCAACCGGGAAGAGATGATGCTGGTCTATGAGATGAACGGTCAGCCTCTACAACCCCAACACGGGTATCCGCTACGGCTGTTATTGCCCGGATGGTACGGGATGGCCAGCGTGAAATGGCTCGACACCATCGAGGCCATCGGCAACAAGTTCCAGGGCTTTCAAATGGCCTCGTCCTACCGCTACACCCAGGTAAAAGGCGAACCTGGCGAGCCTGTAACCTTGATTCGGGTGAGGGCGCTGATGGCTCCGCCGGGCATTCCGGATACGGCCACGCGAGGGCGTTTGGTCACCGCCGGCAGCAATCTGCTCACCGGCAGGGCCTGGGCCGGCCGGTTGGGCATCTCCAGGGTGGAAGTCAGCGTCGACGGCGGTTCAAGCTGGTCCGACGCCGAATTGGGCGAGCAGGCCTCGACCTTTGCGTGGCGGCCTTGGTCCTTTGAATGGAACGCTGTTCCGGGGCGGCACACCCTCTCCGTCAGGGCCACCGACACCGCCGAGAACGTCCAGCCTGTGGAGCAATTCTGGAACGCCCAAGGGATGGGCAACAACATGGCACAACAGGTAAAGGTGCTGGTCGAGTAAGAGACTATTAAACGGCGCCCTTACTTCCCTTCAAAGAACCGGCGCGGGTTTGACGGTTGGTGGTAGGTGTTCAGAAACTAAGCGGCAGGAGCTGCTATCTGAACCAATCAATCTGGCTCCGCTCATCCTGAGCCTGTCGAAGGACCATTTTGCACCCAAAACATGGTTCATCGACGAGTAAAGTGGTTCGGCAGGCTCACCATGAGCGGATAGCCCTAAAGCGTTTTCTAAAATCAGGTATTAAATTTTTTACCGGCCAACTCCTACCGTCCCTCAAAGAACCGGCGCGGGTTCTCGACCATTATCTGGTTGATGGTCTCGTCTGAAACGCCCTGGTCTCTCAGGCGGGGCAGCACGTTCCGGGTGATGAAATTGTAACCGTCTGGGTTGTACTTGATGCGCTCTTCCTGGACTGCCACGCCGTACCGTGCCTTCGGCACCGAGTGGTCGTGAGAAAGCATGATCCGGCTGGTGTGGCCGGCGTCGATTAGTTGCTTGGCCAGGTCAGTGCGTTCCTCCCAATGCGGTGTTCCGGGACGGCGTCCGCCGGGGAACCTGTCCAGTCCCAGCCAGACCCCTTTCTTCAGCAACCCCAGCAGGTAGACCATGTCCATATCGTCGTTGCTGTGGCCGATGTAGACCTTGTCCATATCCACACCCTCGTCCTGCAGGATGCGGACCTGCTCCTCGCCGACCCGGTCCGGCGACCAGGTATGCGTCGAGATGGGAATCCCGGTGCGCTGTGACGCCTGACCAGCAGCCCGCAGCACGACTTCCTGCGCCGGGGTAACGCCGCCCTCGTCGCTGGCGACCTTGATGATGCCAGCCTTGATGCCTGTACCCTCGATCCCCTGTTCGATCTCCCTCACGTAGAGGTCGGCGATGACCTCTGGCGGCAGGTCGATGAAAAGCCGGGGAACAGCCAGGTGGTTGCCGGTGGCGGCAATGATGTTCACGCGAGTGGCGCGGGAGACCTCCCGCATCATCTCAACGTCACGCCCCAGGTCGATGGTGCTGACGTCGATGATCGTGCGCAGTCCTTCCCGGTAGGCCTCTTGCAGCGTTGCGTTGGCCTGCTCGATGATCCCGGAGCGGTCGATGAGTTCGGGATAAGTGCGTAGGATGCCGGCGGCGTTGGTGGCAAGGTGTTCATGACTAAGGGTGAAGCCCAGGTCCTCAGTCTCCACCGGCCCCAATACTGTATTAACGGTTGACATGAAGTTGTCCCCCTCTTGATTTCTGCTCACATATTCTAATACCAATCAGGTCTGTCTGGCAGAGCACAAAGTCCCTTCCCCCGCGCACGGGGGAAGATTAGGCCTGACGTAGTCGAGGCTCTCGGCGCTGTCGGAGATGGGGGCGCCCCTCCGACGTATATGCTGTTAACCCACGCTATAATGCGGCGTCAGATACAAGACCAAGAGGTTCCCATGAAATACGACGTGATCATCGTTGGCGCAGGCTCAGCCGGCTGTGTCCTGGCCAACCGGCTATCCGAAGACCCAAAACGGTCGGTGCTCCTCTTAGACGCCGGCCCGGATTACCCGGACATGGACCTGATGCCCGACGAGATCAAGCACGACCTTAACCAGCGGGCGTCGGAGTCAGACGCCTCCCACAACTGGTCGTTTACCGGCACGACCGACGCTCAGGCCAGCCGGAACGCCGCGGTGGCCAGGGGCAAGGTCTTTGGCGGCACCAGCGCCATCAACCACCAGATATTTCTCCGGGGTTTACCGGGTGACTTCGACCACTGGGCTGATTTGGGCAACGACGAGTGGTGCTATACCAAAGTCCTGCCCTATTTCCGGAAGCTGGAGACCGACAAGGAGATCGCCGGCGATTTCCACGGCACCACCGGGCCGATAACCCTGACCCGGCACAAGCAGGAAGACTGGCTGCCTCTGCAGCGCATATTCCATGCCGCCTGCCTGGCCGCCGGCTACCGCGACGACCCCGACATGAACAACCCCGACGGCGAGGGTGTCGGCGCCATCCCCCTGAACTACGTGGACGGCATCCGGGTTAGCACGGCTATTGGGTATCTCACCCCCTGCCGGAACCGCCTAAACCTGACCATCAAGCCAAACGTCACCGCTCACCAGGTGATCTTCGAGGGCCAACGAGCCGTCGGCGTGCGGGTGGAAAGCGGCGGCGAGATGTTCGATCTGTCCGGGGAGACGATAATCCTGAGCGCCGGGGCCATTGCCTCACCACAGCTGCTGATGCTCTCGGGTATCGGGCCAAAAGACATCCTTGATGGGTTACAGATTCCCGTGGTCCACGAATCTCCCGGCGTTGGCAAGGGCATGAAGAACCACCCGGCCGTATCATTGCGATTCAAGCCGGTGGACGGCTACTCACTGGAGCCAGGCTCGCCAAGGAATCAACTTGGTCTGCGGTTCACCGCCAAAGGCTCATCATTCAAGAACGACATCCAGGTGCAGACGCTCACGTCTGGTCCGCTTGGTCACGAGGCCGATGAGATAAGGGTGGGCTGCCGGTTGGAATTCCCCGAGGGAGCGGGCCGGCTGACCATCACATCTGCCGACGCCAATGTTCAGCCCAAATTGGATTACCAGTTCCTGGTAGACCCGTCGGACAAGATACGCTTACGGGAGGCGGTCCGGGAGTGCGCACAGCTATTCCAGGACCCCGGTTTCCAGGCCGTTATCGACAAACCCATCGCTCCCACGGCTGACGAACTGGCTTCCGATGAGCTGCTGGACGGTTGGATCGCCAGCACACTGTCAATCGCTGGCCACACCTGCCGCACCTGCAAGATGGGCCCGGCATCAGACCCCGAAGCGGTGGTCGACCAATACTGCCGGGTATACGGCGTAAAAGGTCTAAGGGTGATTGACGCATCGGTGATGCCCGATATCACCACGGCCAACACCAACGCCACAACCATCATGATCGGCGAGCGGGCCGCCGATTTCTTGACGGGCAACGATTCCTAACCTAGATAAGAATCATCAAGGGGAAGATATTCCTAGGCTGCCGTGGGGTAATCGGTGGACAGTTAGTTGATTGTGACCTGGTGGTAGGAAACACCGGTCTGGGGATCAAGGTCAACCACGGTCACCTCTCCGGCGCCGGGGCTGCCGATGGGCCCCAGGGGGCATCCAGAATAAACGGCAGTCGTGTTCCCCTGTGAGACGTCCACATGGCGGTCCCAGTGTCCCAGGGCCAGGTAGTGGCAGCCGGCGTCGGCAACTTCCTGGGGATAGATCGGGGAAGACCGTTGGTCCCGGTCGTCTTCGTAATGGAAATGACCGTGGGCCAGCGCCACCAGCCAGTTGTTGTCCAACGGCGACGGCATCCCTTCCAGTGGCTTGAATGCCGGGGTGTGCATCGGCATAGCCCGGCCCCAGAGGTCGATCCCCATGCCGGGGAAGGACAGCAGCTCGCCCTCCGTTCCCTTGAGAACAAAGAGGTTTTCGGGGGCATTATTGAAAGGCTCGCGCCGGTATACAGAGGTCTCGTGAATCAGGTCGTGGTTGCCGGGCAGGACGACCGCCGGCGTGCTCAGCCGGCCCATCTGACTCAAGAACCATTCCAAGACATCATCCGAAACACGCTCGTTGTCGAAGACGTCTCCAACCAAGAGCAGCATATCGCCGGAGTTGGCAGCCACGGCATCAACCACAGCGGTCAGGGCGTCAGCCGACTGAGGATGTCCGGTCACGTCGCCCAAGTGGGTGTCCGAAGTATGTATCAGGCGCAGCTTTTTTGAAGGCATACTCTTAGTCTAGGTTATACGGCGCAAGCGCCAAGTGACAAGGTCAAGACGGCTCCGGCCTACTCTCCGATCACCCCGCGCTGCTTGAAGTCCGCGATCTTCTCCGCAGAATAACCGGCCTCTTGCAGGATCTCTTCATTGTGTTGTCCCAACATCGGCGGGACTCGGCGGACCGTCGCCGGGGAGTCGGTCAGCTTCAACGGTGAACCAGGGAACCTGAGTTGGGGCACCTTGGGGTGGTCGACCGTGGTGATCATGTTTCGAGCGAGGACCTGGGGGTTGGATACCACCTCTGCAACCGTGTTGATCGGCCCGCAAGGAACGCCAGCCGCGACGATCAGGTCAACCCAATGGTCGGTGGTGTTGGTGGCAAATATCGCGCTCAATTCGCCGACACACTCGGCCCGGTGGTCGACCCGGTCGGTGTTGGTGATGTAACGAGGGTCATCCACCATGCCGGGCTGTCCAATGGCGCCACACATACGCTCCCACAGACCCTGGTTGGCACAGCCGATGATGAACTGGCCGTTGGATGAGGTAAATGCCTGGTATGGGACCAAGCTGGGGTGTCCTGAGCCCATCCGTTTCGGCTCGACTCCCGTGCCCATGAACCCGGTGGCGTGATAGCTGAGAGCGGCGACCTGTCCGTCGAGCAAGGCCGACTCCACCCACTGGCCGTGGCCGGTCTGGTCGCGTTGCCGCAGGGCGGTCAAGATCGTCCCGTAGGCCATCATCCCGGTGAACAGGTCCACCAGAGAGAAACCGATCCGCAGAGGGCTGCCTTCTGGGTCGCCGGTGAGGCTCATCAGCCCGCTGTAGGCCTGAATCAGCAGGTCGTAACCGGGCATGTCGGCCATTGGTCCGGTGCGTCCGTAACCGGAGATGGAGCAATAGACCAGGCCCGGATTCGTCTCCTTCATCGCCTCGTAGCCGAGGCCCAACCGTTCCAGCGTACCGGCGCGGAAGCTCTCGATCATGACATCGGCGTCGGCCGCCAGGTCCTGCACTATCTTGAGGCCCTCGGGCTCTTTGAGGTTGATAGATAGGCTGCGCTTGTTTCGGTTGAAGGTAAGGAATTGGGTGCTCTCGCCGTTGACGAAGGGGGTCCATTTTCGTGTCTCGTCACCGCCGGTCGGCTCTTCAATCTTGATCACCTCGGCGCCCATGTCGCCCATGAGCATGGTGCAGAAGGGTCCGGCCAGTGTGCGGGTCAGGTCTACCACCTTAATTGTGTCTAACGCCGCAGCCATAATGATTCTCCTGGAGTATCTGGTTTAATTGTGTGAATAGGCGTGCCTGGATGCCGCGGCGATTATAGCATGGGCCCTGATATCACTCCTCATCACTCCTCGTTGACCCTCCGGACGGCTGGTGCTAGCGTGGACGTGAAATGACCCAACAACAACCAAAGATCGTCGTCTTGGGCGGCATCAACATGGACCTGGTGACCTTTTCGCCCCGGTTTCCCCGGCCAGGCGAGACAGTGGTCGGCACCAGTTTTCTAACCTACGCCGGAGGTAAGGGCGCCAACCAGGCCGTGGCGGTGGCTCGAATGGGCGCCAGGTCGGTCATGGTGGGCCGGGTCGGCGGGGATATGTTTGGCCCCCAGTTGCTTGAAGGCCTGACAGCGGCCGGCGTCGATATCTCCTGCATCACGGTCAATCCCGACGAAAGCTCCGGTATCGCAGTGATCGGCGTCGATGAAACAGCCCAGAACTGTATCACCCAGATATTAGGGGCCAACGACACCTGCGGGCCGGAACAAGGTGCGGCGGTAGAGCGCGAGCTGGCCGGTGCAGCGGCATTGCTGTTGCAACTGGAGACTTCCATAGAACTGTCGTTGGAGGTGGCTCGGAAGGCCCAAGCCCAGGGGGTGATGGTCATGTTGGACCCTGGGCCGGTCAGGCCGCTACCCGAAGAATTGCTCTCCCTGTGTGGCGTAATCACCCCCAACGAGACTGAAGCCCAGGCCCTGGCGGGTTTTCCGGTTACCGGCCCCGACTCCGCAGCTAAGGCTGCCTCAGCCCTACTCGAACGCGGAGTGGGTACGGTGGTGGTCAAGCTGGGCGCGCAAGGGGCCTATTTCGCCGATCAAGACGGGCATGGTATCGCCAAGCCGTTCGAGATCGATGCGGTGGACTCGGTCGCCGCAGGGGACGCGTTCAACGGCGCACTGGCAGTCTGTCTTGCGGAGGGGAAGGCCCTGGAAGAATCGGTGAATATCGCCTGCGCCGCCGGCGGCCTGGCTGTCACCAAGACCGGTGCGCAGGACTCGATGCCCGAGCGCGGTCTGGTCGAAAGATTATTGAAAGATCAGCGACGCTGAACCCTTGCCGCCAACCCTCGGCCCAGGTAACCCGCCGCCGGCACTGCCAGAGCGCCGACCCAGACCAAGACCGCCAGGGTGAATACCCACCAGTAGGGCGGCCAATTGATCCCGACCGCGATGCCGAAGCAGGCGATCACGGCGGCCAACGTTATAGGCTTTACCTGAAAGCTGCTGGCCAGTCTCCCCGGTTGAACGTCGACCACTGCTGCGTAGGCCAGGACCACCGCAATGGTCGTGATTATGGCCGCGCTCTTCCAAAATGCGTCGGAGTTGGGCGTACCCCATATCCCGGTCAATAGCATGAGCAGGGCGGCGGCCACGGACACTAGGGCGACCCGTGCGACCCATGAATCAAGCTTTTTTTCGGCGGCCCAGGCGGATGCCAAGCCGAAGAAGAAGTACGCCTCGAATATCAGGGCCGACAATAGAAAGCGCCCTCTGGTCTTGGTGTATTCGCCCAGCACGATCATGGCGATGACTATCAACACAGCCACCACCGAAGACAGCAAAAAACCGATAGCGTAAGGCTTTGGGCTCTCAAATGCGTTCATGTTAAAGCTGAAACGTGGAATTACCCGACTCTACTTCCCGGCGTCCGACCGGAATTCCCGCAATATGGCAACACTCAAACGAGTGTCGATTCGACAGCGTCAGGGCATATTATAATCAGCGGCACTGCCAAGCACCGTGGACTGGCATCCGAATTACAAGAGAGTGGTCAGTTGAATCAACCAGATAGATTCTGCCCATCATGCGCCACCGCCCTGGAGACCAAAGAAGTATTCGGGCACGAACGGCCCGTGTGCCCGGAATGCGCACGCGTAATATTCTACGACCCAAAGGTCGCAGTCATATGTATCGTGGCACGCGAAGGCCGAGTACTGATGATTCGCCGGGGCACCGAGCAGGGTTATGGGCTGTGGGGACTGCCTGGCGGTTACGTGGACCGGGGCGAAGTGGTGGAAAAGGCGGCGGCCAGAGAGGTCTGGGAAGAAACAGGTCTAGAGGTGGAAACAAGGGAACTGATCGGCCTGTTCTCCGAGGCCGGCAACCCAGTGATAGTCGCTGTCTACGCCGCTCTGGAGAGCGGCGGAGACCTGGAGGCAGGCCCGGAGGCGTTGGAAGTGGGCTTTTTCGCCACCGACGACCTACCCGAATTGGCCTTCCTACGGGACCGGGAAGTGCTGGCGAAATGGAAAGCGAACTACTCCCAAAGCACTTAACAAATTACGCCAAAAAATTACGCCGCCTGGTAGGATCAACCAGGCGGCGATTCGGAGAAAGGAGTATTTCTATCTTTATGTTATGTTAATCACTGATCGCCCTCCGGTCAAGTTTACATGCCTGAGACAACGAATCATGACAAGAACATGCTTCACTCAGAAGGATCGCCCAAGTGAAGCATTAAGGAGATAGGAGGGTCGCACTTCCAACCCTACTAGCGTTATGTTAAGAAGCACCCTGAGTCACGGTCAAGCCGAGGCGTTAGGTTGTGAAGACATCTCAGTCACGGCCAAACCAAACCTAGATCAGGGCATCCTGGCGATGACTTCGACCTCGATTCGGAAAACCGGGTCGGCCAGACCGGAGCAAAGTATCAGAGTGCTAGCCGGAAGGTCACCATTGGGAACGAACTTGGATTTGATCTCCCGGTACTGCGGTATGTCTTCCCGGTGGGTCATGAATACGTTCATCTTCATTATGTGATTCATGTCGCTGCCCACTGATTCCAAGGCAGCCTGAACGTTCTTGAAAGCCTGCTCGGCCTGGGCGGCGAAGTCGCCCTCTCCCACCGTCTCCCCTTTGTTATTTCTGGACAGCTGACCGGCCACATAGATCGTCGTGCCGTCCAGCACTACGTGGCTGTATCCTGGCGGGTTGGCCAGTGCGGTGGGGTTGCTTCTTTGGATGGGCATCGCAAACTCCTTTACGCCTTTTTAGACCACGCTTTCTAGTCTTTGAAAATGATATAGACAGCTTCGGAAGGGGTTAGGTCCAGGTGGGCATGGCCCTTGCCGGTAACATCGTCCATGAGCCTAACGTCGCCGGCCTTGAAGACCTGCTTGGCGCCGTCGCTGGTCGTGATCTCCACCTCACCGGAGAGGTGAATTATCAACCGGCGTTCGGGCAGCGGATGTAACGGCATATCCCTGGAACCGTCGAACTTCTGGACTTTAACCTCACTGATGTTGGTCAATGAGCCCAACTCTGGGTGTGCATCCAGGTTCAAATCCTCTATGTGGCTCTCACCGTAATCCCCCGGAAAAACTCGATACATCGCCATGGCACCTCTCTGCATTGCGTCGCAATATTGTTGGAATCTGGTCGGGCCTATTATGCCAGAATTTAGCCTGAACACTTCCATAGATACGGCTGCCAGGTGACACCTTTCGGGGGTGCCACTTGCCATTGCCGTGCTATTATTCCCGCCAAACCCACACCCCACCGGCGGCGGTAAAATATTCAACATGACCCTACCAGCCATCCAGACCACGGCCCGAAGCCTGGCGCGTTCCGCGCTTGAACTCCTGTTTCCGGTCCATTGTGTTGGGTGCGGAAAAGAGGGACCGGTCATCTGCGCTTCGTGCGTGGCTGGACTCAAGGTTTTAGAGCGGCCTTTCTGTGACATCTGCGCCCGTCCCAACACAGACGGCCATTGCCCCGATTGTCTCGAACATCTCCCAGCCATAGACAGCGTATTATCACCCTACCTGTTCGAGGGGCCGATACGAGAAGCCGTCCACCGTTTCAAATATCGAGGATGGCGCACGGCCGCACCGCTGTTGGGCGGTTTGCTGGCTGACCACCTGGGACGACAGGTCATTCCCGCTAGACCAAAGGGCTGGATATTGGTCCCTGTACCGCTGCATCGCAGGCGTCTGCGCAGCCGGGGCTACAACCAGTCAGGCCTGCTGGCCAGGGAAGTGGGGAAGACGCTGGGAATGCCAGTCCGGGATGACCTTCTGGAACGCTCCAACGACTCGTCTCCACAGGTGGAGGTACGGACGCAGAAACAAAGGCGGGAAAACGTGGCGGGCAGCTTCGGTGCTTCGGCCGAGGTCGAGGGCCTGTCGGTGATAGTCGTGGACGACGTCGCCACCACGGGAAGCACGCTTGCCGCCTGCGCAGCGGCCCTTAAAGACGCCGGCGCGGAGGATGTTCGTGGTTTGGTACTGGCCAGGGACAGCTATCAGCCGACCCTGCCTTGGGTTCGAGCCTTTGATCCGGCCTAAGACTGGCGCTCCGAGTTCAACTCGGTGGCCCGCTTGAGATCGGACTGGGCCTGTTCAACGTCACCGAGCCGGGTATTGATCAGCGCCCGGATGGTGTAGTTCGCAGCCCGTTCGGGGTTTAGCAGGATCGCTTCGTTCAGATCGCTCTTGGCTTTCTCATCGTCGCCAAGCAGGAAATAGGTGCGGCCACGGTTGCTGTAAGCGAGGCCAACTTCGGGTTCAATCTGGATCGCTGCGTCAAAATCTTCGATGGCCCGCCGGTTCATCCCCAACTCGCCGTAGCCAAACCCACGGTTGAGATAGGCGTGGGCAAGCTCCGGGTCCAGACGGATGGCTTCATCCTGGTCTTCGATACCGTGCTGGGTTTTCCCCATGGTGATATACGAGCCGCCACGGTTCATGAAGGCAAACGCATTCTTGCTATCCAGCCGGACCGCTTCGTCAAAATGCCTTATGGCGGCCACGTGCCTGCCCAGGTCGCTGTAGGCTGCGCCGCGGTTTATGTGGGCCTCGGTAAAGTCTGGCTTTAAAAGGATGGCCTCGCCGTATTCTGGGATAGCCTCCTCCCAGAGGTCATCCGCGCTCAGCGCAACGCCCATATTGAAGTGTTCTATAGCCTTGTTTGAGCCGATGGAAAATACCGATAGCAGAAATGGTATCGCGGCCATTGTCAGCACTAACGGTACGAATCTAATCCACATTGTTACGTCGTCCTCTGACCGCCTGAAATTCGACCATTGCGAAGGGCCAGAGTTCTTTTGACTCTTCATATTACAACAGAACCGACTATGTCTGTAAGAAAAATTTCTGTCGTCTAGATACTGATTGTTCTTTGATGGCAGAGCCAACGCCAGTGCGGCAAAATCACCGGTCTTGAGCACCCAACTGCATCTGTGTGGCTACGTTATTCACGGAATATCCTCAGTAGATGTGTCATAATGGCACCAGAAGGGGAGTGGGAGTTTTGTGAGGATATGACCATGCGGACCGGCCGGATCATTGACCGGCTATCGGGAAGAGGGGGCGTAACGCGTGACGGGGCGGTGATCTGCGAAGTAGATTACGAGATCATTGTTTCGCAGCCAGCCTCTGGGGCTCTTATACCGGGAGCAACCGCGAGCGCCAGAGGACGACTGCGGGTATTAGATGGCAAGCGCAATCTCATGGACGGCGACCTCTCCCTGCAGCTACAAGACGGACGAGTCTGGATATTCACCGTGACCAACGGCAATCCTGTCTCTGCCCTTTATATGGTGGTCCAGTCAGGCGGAGACAGCTTGGCGCCGAATACCACGTAACCGTTGTCACCTGGGGCAACTCTGCTTTCTGATCGACCAAGGCCCGGACATTTTTCTGCCCGGGCTTTTTCTATGCCTGGAAGTTCTTCTTTGAGACTCACCGATCCTCTCCACCAGGCGGGCCTATCTAACACATCTGGACATCATGCCCCACTCCTACATAGTTCATACATCGCCTTGGTAAGGTGGTATTCAGATACCTCCAAGGAGGCGCGGCAGAATGAACAAGAAGCTTGGTATCTTCGCCCTGCTGCTGGTGATAGCAGCGACCGCTTTGGCGCTCCGTCCTGCCGGCGGCGGGCCCAATGCGGCCGATCTTTCGGCCGCGTTCCATGGCGTTTATCTTGCTGAGATGGAAGGACAGGTCTGTGCCTCCAGCTCACCTGTCCATACAACCCTCTCCCTCACCACCGCCAACGCCGATGCTGAGTCGGGCGACACAATACCAAATGTAGATCTGGTTGTCCTAGAAAACGGGGTCTGCGCTTCGCTCTCTCCAATATCCACGTCCGAACAGCCGGCCACCCAAGGCGACCCGGCAGAGACGGCAACCCTGCTATCTGAAGCAGGCCCACCCGAGATTCAGAAAGGAATCTGGTACGTGCAACACTAGAAGCTGAGGCAGCCGACCGGCCCGACAACCCCTGTTTTTTCCGGACCGACGAACTCCCTCTGAAAGAGCTCCCTCTGGTGGAGTTCTTTTTCATTTGGCCTCTGAGCGGCGGGGTTTCCGGCCGGGTTTATCCTTGGGTCCGGTCTGGCAGGTCATGCTAGTCTGCCCGAAATAGCCCCCGGCTTGAACTTGAAAGCGCCGTGCCGCCTCGTGTTAAATCCTCTTAACAGAGAGACGTTCATACTGCTACCATCCAGGTTTTTCGGAGGCCTCCATTGGATTTCAACGATATTTTCCCCAAGGATTAGACCTTTCAGATGCTTATGACCTTTTGGAGCCCGTCATCATCTACATCCTCGGGATGGCGGTGTACGCCCTGTTCGTCTTCAAGTTCTACCAGTTCGTGAGTGCCCGGGACATCTTCGCCTTCGATCTTTCCAAGTATGAGAATTCCAAGTTCAAAGTGGTCCGGGTGTTCATCCACCTTGTCCTGTACGTTGCCCAATATCTCTTCATATTCCCCATCGTTGCGTTTTTCTGGTTCGCTGCAATCACCGTCATGCTGTCATTCCTGGCGGCCGGACAGGAGTTCAACGAGATACTTCTGGTGGCGATGGCTGTGGTGGGGACGATCAGGATCAGCGCCTATATCGCCGAGGACCTTTCACGGGACTTGGCCAAGATGCTGCCCTTCGGTGTACTCGCCTTCATAATCATCAACTTGACTACTTTCGACGTATCGGAATCTTTGGATGTGCTCAAACAAGCGGACGACAACCGAGAGGCGATAGTTTACTATCTCGTGTTCACCATCGCATTGGAGTTCGCCCTCAGGGTGTTGAGCACCGTCTTCTTGAAAGGCAAGTCAGTCTTTTCTCGCGGCAGTTGATGCCGTAGATGTGCCTACTGAAGTGAGCCGCTCTGGCGGGCTGTGTCGATCTTCTGATTGACAAGGCGGGCCTCCCTACGCAAAATGGCCCCAAACCAAAACGGGACCCTAAGAATTTTTGCCGGAGGGATTTGATATGCCTGGAAAGACTTTGATATACGTCGGCGCGGAAGCGGATGGGCTCTACCGCAAGGAAGAGTCGGACGGCAAATGGGAGAAATTGGCCAAAGGTATGCCGCCATCCCCCCAGGTGCGGGCCATCGCCATCCACCCCAACGACTCCAAGACGATCTTCGTGGGAACGCAGCGGGGCGTGTACCGGACCAAGGACGGCGGCGACAGCTTTGAGCGCATGAACATGGCCGAAGGCCGACATGTTTGGACGATCAAGTTTCACCCCAACGACCCCAAGATCATGTTCCTAGGCACGGAAGGCAGCGAGGTCTACAAGTCCGCTGATGGCGGTGAGAATTGGGACCATCAGGCCACGATCATCAACCAAGATTCAGTTCAGATGGCCTTCGCCACTCGTATCCTTGGTCTCGGCATCGAATCCAAGAACCCAGACCAGATGTACGCCGCCCTGGAAGTTGGCGGAGCAGCCCATAGCTCCGACGGCGGCAAGTCTTGGGCCATAGTGAACAAGGAGTTCGCCGGTGACGTGGACCGCATGGACCTGCACGGTGTTACCGTGGGCGCCGCCGACTCTTCGGCTGTGTTCATCTCCAACCGCACCGGTGTGTGGCGGAGCCGGGACCGGGGCGTCAACTGGGACAACCTTAATTTTGAGAAGTTCTCCGACATCTATTATTCCCGGGGAGTCGAATCGGCCCCCAACGACCCCGACACACTCTACGCCTGCGTCGGACTGAATTTCGGCAGCAAGCAGGGCGGCATCATGCGCTCAACCGACCAGGGCGATACCTGGGAGCGCTTCGACAAGGGCATCAGCCCGGCCAGCACCACCTTTGGTGTGAGCATCAACGAACACGCACCGGAGCAGGTTTACTTCTGCACCAGGGAAGGCGAGGTCTACGGCACCCGTGACGGCGGCCAGACCTGGTCCTCTCACGCGCTACCGGAGATGGCCGGCAGCGTCAAGGCCATCGCCTGCACATCCGCATAAGCCGCAAGCCCGGGACCAGAACGATCCGAGGATAAATGACCGACACGAAAACCAAGGACCCAGTGGCCGCTGCCATGGCGCTGGGTCCTCAGATCAGGGCGGCCAGGAAAGAGATCCAGTCCCAGGCCACCCTGCCTGACTCCCTGGCCGAAGCCATGGCCGAGGCCAACCTATTTCAGCTATTCGTGCCCAAGACCATCGGCGGGCCGCAAACCGATCCCATCACAGCCTTCCGGGCCGTGGAAGAACTCGCCAAGATTGACGGCTCTGTCGGTTGGTGTTCCTTTGTGGCCAGCGCCATATCCATGTACTCAGCCTGGCTGCCCGCCGACCTGGCCCAGAGCATGTTCGGGCTGCCCCTGGACATCAGAACCGCCGGGTCATACCGTCCCACAGCCGATGCCCGGCTGGTTGAGGGTGGCTACAAGATTGGAGGACGTTGGAACTTCGTCAGCGGGTCGGACCACGCCAACTGGCTGGTGCTGAACTGCAACATTTTGGACGATGACGGGCCTGTTGTTGACGCAGATGGCACTCCCGTAACCAGAATGATGGTCGTGCCTCGGTCTTCCGCCGTGATCGAGAAGACTTGGTCAACCATCGGTTTACGGGGCACCGGCAGCAATGACGTAGTCATAGAAGAAGCGTTTGTTCCCAACGAGCATACCTGCCTGCTCTACGAGCCGTCCGTAACGGAAGGGCCGTATTACAACCCCCGCGTAGTGACGACGGTCAGTTGGGTGCTGTTCGCCGCCGCCGTGCTGGGAATAGCCCGGGGCGCGATGGACATCTTCGTCCGCATGGCGACCACTTCCGGATCGACCACCTCGCCGTCGCTGATGCGGGACCGCTCGCCAGTACAGACGACGGTTGGCGAAGTTGAGGCGATCATCAGCGGGTCCAGGGCCTACGTATTGGACGCGACTAGCGCGTTGTGGGAAGCGGCTTGTCAGGGGGTTGCCGACCCCGGCCCTCAGGTGCTGCAAACCAGACTGGCGATCACCCACGCCGCTCGCGAGTCAGTGCGGGCTGTAGACATGTTGTTCTATTCGGCCGGCACCAACAGTATCCACGAGGCCAACGAACTAGAACTGTTCTTCCGTGACATACACACAGCCAGCCAGCACATTGCCGCCCTGCACTCCAACTACGAGTACGGTGGCCAGATCCTAATGGGACTGCCGCCAGGAGCGTCCGGCTGGTAGGTGATTAACCAATAGTCCGAAACCTCAGATCATCCGCCACCAAGACAACCACAAACGGCCCCGGCTAATAAATTAGCCGGGGCCGTTGTGTTTACCTAGCGGCCGTGCCAACCGCCCGGTACTCTGAAATACTTTAGTTGACGTTGTCCGGGGTCCCGTATACCAGGGAGAAGTCGTCGTTGGTCATGTTGCTGGAGGCGGCGAGCTTGGTGATCTTGGCGGGAGAGTCGGGCGTCCCATAGACCAGGGAGAAATCGTCGTTGGTCATGTTGCTGGAGGCGGCGAGCTTGATGATCTTGGCAGGAGAGTCGGGCGTCCCGTAGACCAGGGAGAAGTCGTCGTTGGTCATGTTGCTGGAGGCGGCGAGCTTGATGATCTTGGCGGGGGAATCCGGCGTCCCGTAGACCAAGGAGAAGTCG
>CAVOAA010000049.1:0-17929 GCA_963693555.1 Dehalococcoidia bacterium
CAGGCAAGTCCGGGGCCAGGCTGCCTGGGAAGTGCTCTTTCTGATACTTGAAACCAGCGGAGCAACTGCCAGCGCCGGGTCCATGGATGAATACTAACTGCGGCATAATGGTTTTCCTTCGGGGTATACGGTTGGTTCCGGTCGGTTTCGGTTGGTTCTTGGTTGGTTCTTGGATCGTTAAGTTATTAGATTATGGGCCATCGGGACGGGAACGAAAGACCGGCCCTGGCCAGCATGTCCTCGCCGATACCCTGGACTTTCTGGGCCAACGCCCACTCATCGACGAACAGCGGTGTGTGATCTTCAACCACTATCTTACCGTTCACCATGACGGTGTGGACGCTGCGGCCATCAGCATTGTAGACCAGGTTGTTCACCGGATTGAACAGGGTCTGCCACTCCACGCTGCGCGTGTCATACAGCACCAAGTCGGCCTTTTTGCCTGGCTCCAATGAGCCAATCTCGTCACCCAAGCCCAGTGCTTCAGCGCCCTGGATGGTCGCCATCTCCAGAGCCGTTTCGGCTGGGATGGTCTTGGAGTCCTGCCGCGCGTCTTTGTACAGCACGGCGATCAGGTACATGGCCCGGTTTGTTTCCAAGAGGTTGGAGTTGTTGCCGGCATCGGTGCCCAGGCCCACGGTCATGCCCGCGTCGAGCATCTCCGGTAGCAGTCCTGACTGGGTCATGCCGGCGCCGCCCTTGATCGCGGCAGTTGGTACAACCACGGCCCTCGTGCCCGTCCTGGCCAGCACCTCAACCTCGCTTTCGTCCTGACCCAGCATATGGGCCAGCGTTATATTTTCACCCAGGATGCCCAACTTCTCCAAGTATTGTGTCGGCCGCATCCCCGAGTCTTTGATGCTGGTTTCCACATAGTTATCGCCGTTGTTGTAGTGCAGCGTGAGTCCCGTGTCGTAGTGGTCCGCCAGGCGTTTGCACTCAAGCAGCAGTTCGTCGGAGCACATGTTCGGAGCAAAGGGCATCGCCCAAGCCCGGACGCGGCCGTCCAACTTCCGGTCGAAGTTCTTGATGGTTGTCTCGACGATTTCTATAGCTTCGGCGGTGGAGTAGGTGGGCAGGCCCAGAGGGTTGGGCTTGTCGGTGACGTGAGCGCCGGTGATGATTCGGCAGCCGGCCTGCTCGTAGGCGTCCATGCAGCGGTCGAGATACTTGGTGCTGCCGGGGTCCATGAACGTGGTGGTGCCGTATTTCAAGAGTTCGGTGATAGCCAGCAGGCTGGTGTGGTATTCCTCTTCTTCAGTCATGATCGCCTGGAGCTTGAACACATTGGGCAGGTAGGCCGAGCCGAGGTCGTCGGGAAATATTCCCCTGGTCGCGTGGGCATAGCTGATGTGCATATGCCCGTTGCAGAACCCTGGAGTGATCACCATGTCCGAGGCATCGATCACCCGGTCTGCCTGAATCCCAGCCAGCTCATCCGCCTTTCCCACTTGCAGGATGTTCTGTCCCTGGACGACCAGCGAGCCGTTGCTGATGATCCGGCGGTCCGGGTCCATGGTGATGATAAAGCGGGCGCCTTCGAATTTTACCGTGGCGTCTGGCATTTATTTATCCGCAACTCTGGTGCTGTTTTGGTGTTGATGATGGGTAATTATAGCGTGCTGGCGTCAGGCCGCTTATTGACCGGCCATCCATGCCCGCCTATCATGCTGTAAATCTTCGCCGGGCACTGTCTCCGATAGGCATGATATGAACAAGTCTGAACTACCTTTTCTCTCCGCCTCCGCGCTGTCCAAGTTGATGGCCGCCAAAGAGGTCTCTCCTGTGGAGGCCACCGAGGCCTACCTGGAACGCATCGAGTCTTTGGACAGCACACTGCGAGCTTTCGTAACGGTCACCGCTGACGCGGCCCTGGCCGCCGCCAAGGTAGCGGAGCAGGAGATCGCACAGGGCAACCACCGGGGACCGATGCACGGCGTACCGGTCGCCATCAAAGACCAGATATATACCCAGGGTGTGCTGACCACCGGCGGCTCTCCCGTGTTCAACGACCACATTCCCACGATCAACGCGACTGTGGTCGACCGGCTGAGTTCTGCCGGAGCGGTGTTGTTGGGCAAGCTCAACATGACCGAGTTCGCCACCTCCGGCTTGTCACATCAGTTCGACCCGCCGCGCAACCCCTGGGACTTGGAACGGGCGACAGGTGGCTCCAGCAGCGGCTCCGGGGCGGCTACGGCGGGATTTCTCTGCGCCACGTCCCTGGGTGAGGACACCGGCGGCTCGGTGCGCTTCCCGGCGTCTTGGTGCGGCTTGGCTGGGATACGTCCCACTTGGGGGCGGGTTAGCCGTTACGGCGTGATGCCGGGCGTCCGCTCGATGGATACCATCGGCCCGTTGGGACGGACCGTTGAAGATTGTGCCATCACACTTACGGCCATAGCGGGCCACGACCCTAAAGACAAATTGAGCAGCAAAGAGCCGGTCCCCGACTACCGGGCTGCGTTCACGGCCGACCTTAAAGGCCTGAGAGTCGGGATTCTCAAAGAGCTGGTCTATACAGATCTGGTGGAAGAAGAGATACGGCAGTCGGTGTTAGCGGCGGCCGCCACCATGAAGGAAATGGGCGCCCAAGTGGAGGAGATTTCCATACCCTTGGCCGCCAACGCCGGGGCCATCAACGGCGCAATCAGGGTCGAAGCCCCGGTCACCTATCAAGATTTGCTCCGCGACCAGCCCCAGGACATCGCTCACGACAACCGCATCGGCTACCTGGTCGGGACGATCATGCCGGCGTCCTATCTTTACAAGGGGCTAAGACTCAGGTCCTTGCTGCGAGACCAGGTCTTGGCGGCTTTCGATGGAGTCGACGTGATGCTGTCTCCGACCACCGGAGTCGCCGCGCAACTGCTCGGGCCGGACCCGGTCATCGACAGCAAAGCGGCAAGCAGCCGGATTCCTTGGCTGATGGCAACCACCTTCAGCCTGGCCAACGTCCCGGCCTTGAGTGTGCCCTGCGGCTTTACCGCCACCGGTCTGCCCATCGGCCTCCAGATCGCAGGACGCCCATTCGAAGAGAGCACCGTGCTCCGGGCCGGCCACGCGTACGAGCAGGGCACCGAATGGCACTCCCGCAAGCCTGCGATCTAGGAATATCTCAGACGGCTCCAATCGGCTATCGGGTTGGATTGCCCTTTTAGGGACATTGTGAGAGATTGGACGAGTGCTTAAAAACCTCGACATGAGAGCATCTCTGGAGAGCCTGGTGATTATCCGCGATGACCGGCTGCCGGTGCGGAGGATACCGCTTCGGGAAAAGCCGCTGCCGCGCTACGTGTTGCCCTACCGAGGGTTGTTGGGCCTGGCATTGATCGCATTTTTCTGGCCAGCATCCTGGCTCCATCTGGGGCTGCTGGGGCACTATTCATTCTTTCCCCTTTGGCTTGGCTACATCCTGACCCTTGAGGGTCTGGTACTGCGCCGGACCGGGACCTCATTGATCCAGCGAAACCCCTGGACCTTCGCTGGCATGTTTGTCATCGCGACGCCGTTCTGGTGGTTCTTCGAAGGGGTGAATCAGTTCACCGAAAACTGGAATTATCTGGGCAACGAGGACCGCTCGACACTCCACTTCATATTGTTTTCGTCTTGGGCGTTTTCAATCGTCGTCCCGGCCGTCTTGGAGACCGCTGAATATCTTGGTACCACCCGTCTATTGGACCGGCTGAGCATCGGGCCGGTGGTCAAGCCTTCTAAAAAATTCATGACCGGGGCCGTGATAACGGGAGTGATCTGTCTGGTCGCATTGGCGTTCTGGCCCCGTTACGCCTTCCCGGTTACCTGGCTCGGAGTCTTCTTCATCCTGGACCCCATCAACTATCTGCAGGGCCGCCCCAGCGTATTAGCGGCGGTCCGGCACGGCGACTGGCGGCTACCTTGGTCGCTGGCTTTGGGCGCGCTGATCTGTGGCTTCTTCTGGGAGATGTGGAACTTCCACGCAGTCCCCAAATGGGAGTACGACATCGCCTTCTTCGAAGTGTTTCACATCTTTGAGATGCCGGTCCTGGGCTACGGCGGCTACCTGCCCTTTGGCCTGGAGACCTTCGCGGCTTATCACTTCTTTGGCGGCATCATTGGCTGGTCAAAGGGCGCTCTTTCCCCCAAGGACGAGAGTCTGCAACCCGTTGCCCACAGGCTAGGATCAGAGTAGGCGGTACCCACAGCTCGGGCGGCTTTTGTTGTACCCCGAGCCTAACGCGGTGTATCCTTGCTCCACTGGCTGAGTACCTGCCACTCGGTCTTCATCCCATCAAAATCACGTCTAAAAAGGAGATCCACAGATGAAGTTTGGAATCTTCACCATCGTCCCCTGGCATGAGAGCAAAGGTCAGCAGCAGTCCCTGGACGAAAGTCTGGAGCAGATAGAGTTGGCCGACAAACTTGGCATCGACGAAGTCTGGCTGGGAGAGCACCGTTTCTCCCGCCATGGCCTGCTTTCCGGAATCTGGTCCTTCGCCGGCATGGTTGCTGGTCGGACCAAGAACATCCGCATCGGCACTGCTGTAATCGTCCTGCCCCTACACAACCCCATCCTGATCGCCGAAGAAGCCGCGATGCTCGACGTCATCAGCGGTGGCCGTCTTAACTTGGGGATAGGTTCTGGCTACCAGCGTCAGGAATTCGACGGTCTCGGCATCGACATCAACACCAGTCGGGAGCGGTTCTACGAGGCTGTTGATGTGATGAAGAGGGCCTGGACCGTAGAGAAACTGACCTACCACGGCAAGTTCACCGACGTTGATGATCTATGGGTTCTGCCCAAGCCGTTGCAGCAGCCCTATCCGCCTCTGTTCCAGGCCGTCAGCACCTCACCGGCCAGCATCGATTTCGCCGCCAAGAACCAGATCCAGGTCATCGCGGGCGGCCCCACGGACATCCTGGGCCAGGCCCCTCAGGTGGTCAAAGCCTGGCGGGAGAAGATGGACGAGTACGGCCATCCCCACGAGCACCTAGATCCTCCCATGTCCAAGGGGATCTACGTTGCTCCGACCCAGGAAGAAGCTGAGAGAGACGCCGAGGAACTGCAGAACTTCTCCTCGCGCATCCTCAATTCCCAGGGTAACAACGGCGCCATCGGGATGCCCACCGACAAGGACGGCAACGTGCCTCCGGGCTACGAGCATTGGGCCAACCGCCAGACCGACCGCGACCGCCGCGACGACCCTGGCCACGCCGGACTGCCGCCGCTGGTGGGGACACCGGAAGTGGTGATCGAGCGATTGAAGGCAACCCAAGCTGCCGGCATCAACCATGTCTTTGGTAACTTTGGATTCCCCGGACTGCCCCACGAGAAGGTCATCCGGTCCATCGAGATGTTCGCAAAAGAGGTAATGCCCGAGTTCCAAGGAGCTCCGGTAGCCTAACAACTACCAAATAGGGTTCGGACTCAAAAGGGGCGCGGCCAGATTGGCCGCGCCCCTTTCTCTTATCAGTTACGGACTTCCATTCCGCTCATGGTGAGCCTGTCGAACCACCTGCTTATCGATAGCCATACTTTGCACTGGCGTCCTTCGACAAGCTCAGGATGAGCGGGGATGGGGAATCAAGCCAAAATGAGCAAGGTTTGTGAGCAATTATGATTCCACTGAAGTTAAACCGATACCGGCGGCGGTTAATCCACCGGCCCGCCCAATGGCGTGGTGGGGCCCTCGCAGGCCAGGAACTTGCCGTAGCCGGGTTTCTGTTCCAGCTTGCCTTGGTTCAGGAGCACCTGTCCGCGCAGCAGGGTCATCCACGGCCGGCCGCTGACATTCCAGCCTTCGAACAGCGTATAGCCGGCATTGCTGTGGTGGTCTTTGGCGGTCACCACCCGATCGACGCCGGGGTCCAGGATCAATATGTCGGCGTCGGAGCCTGCTTGAATCACGCCCTTCCTCGGATAGAGGCCGAAGATGCGCGCCGGGTTCTCCGACATCACCCTGGCCAGCCACCAGATGGGGAAGCCCCGCTTCACCACACCCTCGCTGTACATCAGCGGCGCCACGGTCTCGATTCCAGGCGAGCCGAAGGGCACCGACGCGCCGGTAGAATCCACGAATATGTTGTCCCATCCCGGCTTTTTGAGTTCTTCGGGATGGGGCGAGTGGTCGCTGCCCACCAGCGAGATCTGACCCTGACGTAGGCCGCTCCATAGCGCTTCCCGGTCTGGCCCGTCCTCAGGACGAAGGGGAGGGCCAATCTTGGCCAAGGGGCCGAACTTCGCCATCTCGGCGTCCGATAACAGCAGATACTGAGGGCAGGTCTCGGTCCATATCTTCTGTCCGGTTGCCTGCGCCTGCTTGATACGTTCCAGGCCCAGTTGGGTGCTCAGGTGCACCACGTAGGTGGGACAGCCGGTGGCGGCGCCCATCTTGACGGCCCGGTTGATCGCCTCTTCCTCCGCCCAGTCAGGGCAGGCGGTGGGGAAGTCTGTCGGGTGGGTGTGACCCTCGGCCATGAGCTTGTTCTCGAGGTACTCGATGATGTTGCCGCTCTCACAGTGGAGTTGCAACACGCCACCGCCCTTGGCCACCATCTCCATGGCGTTGCAGATGTAATCGTCGTCGCACATCCGGCCCGGCCGCTTCTTGTAGGTCATGAACATCTTGAACGACTTAACGCCCAACTCCATGGCCTTGGGGAGGGAAGCCAGGATGCTTGGCCGGTTCTGCAAGATGAAGTGGAATCCGAAGTCCACCAACGCGGCGCTGCCAACTTCCTCCTGGATACGGCGGATGGCATCTTCGAGAGTCTCGTCTCCCTCCAGCGCGTAATTGCCGAAGGGGACCAGAGTGGTCAGCCCGGCGTGTGCTGCGGCCAGCGCGCCCAGGGCATAGTCGTCATGGCCATCCAGGTGGACGTGAGAATCGATCAACCCCGGCAGGACGAACTTGCCTTCAGCATCGATATACCGGTCGGCCTGGGGAAGCAGTTCCTCTGGGCCGACGGCCGCGATCTTTTCGCCCTTGATCGCCACTGCGGCGTCGAACACCTGGGATGAGGTGACCACCTTCCCGCCCCGTATGATCGTATCTACCCGCGCTTCCACCATATCGTGCCTCCAGCCGGAGATTAGTCCAGGGTGCCAAGTTGCCGGGAGTGTAGTCTGGGCGAGATTGGCTGTCAACGAACCCGATTCGTTGATAACTCGTTGACAGCTTTGTTGGGCACGGCTACACTCGCCCCAAATCCCTTCCGAACTGCCTTTTGGGCAGGAACAATTTAGAGGTTCAACATGCAACTTGATGGAAAGATAGCTTTGGTTACCGGCGCCGGCAGAGGCATGGGCCGGGCGATCTCCCTGCAACTAGCCGAAGAGGGCGCCAACATCGTCGTATCGGACATCGACGCTTCCACCGCCGAAGATACCGCGGTGGCCGTGAAGGAAATGGGCCGCGAGAGCGTGGTGTTGCCCGCAGATATGGGCGACCTGAATGACATTGACCGGATGTTCCGTCAGGCCAAGGACCACTTTGGCCGTATCGACGTTGTGGTCAACAATGCCGGCGTCACCAAATTCCTGGACATCATGGACGTACAAGAAGAAGACTGGGACCGGATTCACCGTGTGAACGCCAAAGGAGTGTTCTTCTGCATGCAGCGCGCCGCCAGAGAGCTCATCGACCAGGGACAGGGAGGCCGGATCATCAACATCGCCTCCATCGCCGGCAAGGGCTACGCAGGCACGTCCAACGTCGCCTACGCTGCCAGCAAGGGCGCTGTGATCTCCATGACTAGTATCGCAGCGCTGCAGCTTGGCCAATATGACATCAACGTGAATGCCATCTGCCCCGGCTCGACGCTGACCACCATGGCGGCGGAGACCATGTCCGGCAGGTCTGAGCAGACCGGGCAGTCAATGCAGGAACTGGAAGTGGCCAGGGACGCGAAGATACCTATCGGCCGGCCCAATGAGCCGGAAGACATCGCCGCCATGGCAGCCTTTCTGGCTGGCCCCGGGGGCCGCAACATCACCGGGCAGGCCTTCAACGTGGACGGCGGGCTCGTGATGCACTAAGCGCCTTCGCCCGTTCGCCCGTTCGCCCGTTCGCCCTCGCCAGCGCAGGCCTTCGTTTGATGCCAATCTGCCTGCTCTGCCCCGTAGACCTCCGCACTCGCCCTGCTAAGATGGACTGAATCGGTTTTGGGAGAGGAGGCGGTGGACGTGCGGCCAAGATTCGTCTTCCTCATGGCGCTCGCGGTTTTCCTGGTAGTGCTGAGTGCAGGCTCGACTTCTGCTAATTTTGCGCTGGACCTGGTCGTTTCTCCGCAGACCGCTGTTCCCAATCAGAGGGTGACCTTGGACGGCAGGGGTTATACCCCGTCTAGCCAACCAGGAGGCAACGGGCCGTCGGGCTCCCACCAGATCACCGGAACCGGAAACAGCGTGATTTCGGTCGGCGGGACACCCCTGACCTTGCCGAACGCCTTCTACCCCATCAACTTCGACGAATCGGGCGCCTGGACGACCTTTGTCTCCATACCAGTCACAGACGTGACGGTTGCCGGCGGTTCCATAACCATACAGGCCGTGGATGACCAGGGTGTCAGCCACACGGCCCAGGTGATCATCGGGATTCCCAGCATCACTCTCAGCCCGGAATCCAGCCGAATCAACACGGAAATCACCGTTACTGGTCAGGGTTTTCCGGCTTCTAACCTACTCACCAGGCTCAACAGTCAGGTGCCGATATCCTATGCTGGGTTTCCGTTAACGGTCATTTCAGCAGATGATCTTGGCCGGTTCACCGCCAAGATTCAGGTGCCGTCGACCACCAAGATCCCGTCCAACAATATCGTGAAAGCCACGGTTTTGGGTTTGAGTCAACTGGCCCAAGCCGTTCATGCTGTGCCCGAACCGGCAATAACTGTCTCGCCTCCTTCGGGGGTGCCTGGCACCGCGGTAACTGTAACCGGACGGGGTTTCCTGCCAAACGTCTTGGTCTCCAACACCAGGGCGGGCAACATCAACGTCGCCCGGTCACCCGCTCCGGCCACAGATGACGATGGGAATTTTATTACTTACTTCGCCGTACCGGTATTCTCTCCAGGGCTTCAGACCGTGTCTGCTACTGCAGAAGGATTCACGGGCACCAGCTTCTTCGAGGTGCTTGCCGGTACGCCGGTGATCCATCCACTTCCCACTCCGCCAACGTCTTCAGTGCCCACGGACGCTTTGGCAACTCTGACCCAGAGCAATGACCTGATGCGTGTTTGGATCTTTGATAACGCGACCAAACGCTGGGAATTTTTTGACCCGCGTCCGGCGTTTCTCGGAGCCAATACCATAAAGACTATGGTTCCCGGCCGTATCTACTGGTTGCAGCTGCTCAGGGACAGGACAGTTTCGCTCAACGGGAAAGTAGTCGGTCTCTACGAGGGTTGGAACCTGCATCCCTGGTGAACCCTTCGTAAATCGCTGGCGAACCCCAGGCGATCTAACGACCAGACTAGCGCTGTTTTACCGGCTATGGGATAATATCCATTCAAGCTCGAGATGACCCGAAAGGGCATTGGCCGGGCTTTTTATCAAGCACAAGGTGCCCAACCCATGGAACTCAATGTCAGGTTATTTGCCCTATACAGGGAGCGTGCCGGCCGGAACATCGTCTCGGTGGCCGTGCCTGACGGAGCGACTGTCGCCGACCTGACCGACGAGGTTCGGCGGCAATTTCCGAACCTAGCCCCGCCCGAAGTGAAGATCGTGGTGGCGGTGAACACCGACTACGCCGACTCTGACGTGGTACTCCAACCAGGTGACGACGTCTGTCTTATTCCACCGGTAAGCGGGGGATGACCCAAGCCTGGGAGATGACTATATGATTGAGCTAACCGAAGATACTCTGGACCCGGAGAAGGTCACGGCAAAAGTACGCCGTGATACCAACGGGGCGGTGGTGACTTTTCTCGGCACAACCAGGGACAATTTCGAGGGCAAGACAGTCCTGACCCTAGAGTACGAGGCTTTCGACGAGATGGCTGTTAAGAAACTGGAGGAGGTCCGTCAGGAATTGATGGCCGAATTCGGTTTGGATCAGATCGCCATCAGTCACCGTATCGGGACGGTCGGAATCGGCGAGATAAGCCTGATCATCGCGGTAGGTTCACCCCACCGCAAAGAGGCTTTCTACGCCTGTCATGCCGCTGTGGACCGGATAAAAGAGGTGGTCCCCATCTGGAAAAAAGAGGTCTACCAGGACGGGTCGCGCTGGGTCGCCTGCGAAGACCACGAGTTCTCTCCCGCTGAACAGTATTCAAGCGAGACCCATACCCACTAACCAGCTTAGCCCGGCTCCAGCGCCCCTTCGGCTTCCCACTCCATCTCTGGCTCCCGGCGTTCTGCCTGAGGACTCGCTGACTTGTTCCTATTTCGGTCTCTGGTCAGTACTGCATTGATCGCTTGCCGGAGTGTACTAACGCCGATGACCTTCATGCCCTGAGGCACGTTCAGCCCTTCCAGACACGACTCCGGCAGGATGCACTTCTTCAACCCCAACCGGGCGGCTTCCGAGACCCTGCGTTGCGCCTGGGATACAGCCCTGATCTCGGCACTAAGTCCGACCTCGCCAAATGCGAATAGATCGGCGTCCAGTGGGCAGTTGTAGAGACTGGAAGCCATGGCCAAGACCAAAGGGAGGTCGGCCGCCGGCTCTCTGATCTTGAACCCGCCGGCCACGTTTACGATTATGTCTTGGCTGGACAATTCCAGACCGGCGCGGCGTGAAGCCACCGCTGCCAGCATCAGCAGGCGGTTGTAATCGACCCCGTTGGCTACGCGGCGCGGGGCCGGCAACTGGGACGGAGATGTTAGCGCTTGGACCTCCAAGAGCAAGGCGCGGCTGCCTTCCACCACCGGCGCCAGAGCAGCTCCAATGGAACCGCCAGCGCGCTGGGAGAGCAGCGTTTTCGAGGGGTCTGCCACATCGGCCAACCCTTTTTCGGTCATCTCGAACACGCCGACCTCGGTGGTGGCGCCGAAGCGGTTCTTTCCGGCGCGCAGCACCCGGTAACCGCCGTCCTCCTGGGATTCCAGGTAGAGCACCACGTCCACCATATGTTCCAGCACCCGAGGGCCGGCCAGAGATCCGTCTTTGGTCATATGGCCGGAGACGAACACCGGCGTACCACTGTCCTTAGCCCATCTGAGAAGCCGGAGGCCGGCTTCACGCACCTGTCCGACGCTGCCTGGGCCTGACGTCTCATCGTCGCTGTAGAGGGTCTGTATGGAGTCTACGATGGCCAATGCTGGGCGCACTTCATCCAGCTTGGCTATGACAGCCGATAGATCGGTCTCGGCCAGCATCAAAACACCCTCGCCAGCAAAACCCAGCCGGTCTGAGCGCAGTTTTATCTGCTGCGGTGACTCTTCTCCGCTGACGTATAGGACTTTCTTGCTTTTGGAAGCCACATATTGGGCCAACTGAAGGAGGAGAGTCGATTTGCCTACGCCGGGTTCTCCGGCCAAGAGCACCACTGATCCGGGGACGACTCCGCCGCCCAGGACACGGTTCAGTTCGTCAGAAGGTAGCGGGTCGCGTGGTTCGTCGTTGGAGGAAATAGAGGAAAGTTCGACCACTTCGGTTGCCTGGTGGGCCAGCCAACCGGGACGCCCTTTGGGTGCGGAGGGCGCAGCGGCCATTTCAACTAGAGGACTCTGTGAGCTGCATCCCTGGGCGGGGCAAAAACCTGCCCACTTGGCGAATTCGTTCCCGCACTCCCGGCACATGAATACCGAACGCTTCCGTTCTTTCGCCTTAACCACACCACACCACCATCCGGTTGAATCCGATCGATCGCCAAACGGCTACGAATGCTGAGCCGCAGTAATCGTGACAACAGAATACCCCATCCCTCAGAAGAAGGATGGGGTATTCTGTCAGTAATTCCAGTCTTTTGGCCGCGTCAGCCGGTGGTATTAATCACCGGAGTTGGCGGTCTCGGCCTCTGCTTCCGGTTCGGCCTTGGCTTTCGCTTTTGCCTTTGGCTTGGCCTTGGCTTTCTTGGAAGTGACCTTGATGGCGCCTTCGTCATCCATGCCGATCATGGCAACGTCGCCAGCCACCAACCGTCTGCTGAGCACCTCGTCGGAAAGGGCGTCTTCAATCTCGTTCTGGATCAAGCGGCGTAGTGGCCGGGCGCCCAGAATCGGGTCGAAGCCCTTCTCTCCCAGGTAGACCTTGGCATCTTCGCTCATTTCGAGTTCGATGTCCTTGTCATCCAGTTCACCGCGGACCTGATCCATCATCAAGTCGACGATCTCCAAGATCTCGGACTGCTTTAGCTGGTGGAAGACCACGGTTGAATCGATCCGGTTCAAGAACTCGGGCCGGAAGAACCGTTTGACTTCCTCCATCACCTTTTCGCGCATCCGCTCGTAGGCGCTTTCGTCGGTCTGGGCATCATTGGTCTTGGCCGAAAAGCCCAGGGCCGTTTCCCGTTTGATTAGATCTGACCCCAGGTTGCTGGTCATAACCAAGATCGAGTTTCTAAAGTCCACCTTCCGGCCTCGGGCGTCGGTCAATTGGCCGGCGTCGAAGATCTGTAGGAGGATGTTGAATACTTCGGGGTGAGCCTTCTCAATCTCGTCGAGAAGAATGCAGCAGTAATTCTTGCGCCTCACGCCCTCGGTCAGTTGGCCGCCTTCGTCGTAACCGACGTATCCGGGAGGAGCGCCGATCAGGCGGGCCACGGTGTGCCGCTCTTGGAACTCGGACATGTCCAGGCGAATCATGTTGTCTTCATCGCCGAACATGAACTCTGCCAGAGTACGGACCAGCTCGGTTTTACCCACGCCGGTCGGGCCAAGGAACATGAACACGCCGATGGGCCTGCGGGCGTCTTTGAGACCTGAACGGGCGCGACGTACCGACTTGGAGATGCTTATGATAGCCTCGTCCTGGCCGATGATCCGCTTGTGCAGCTCTGCTTCCATCTGGAGGAGACGCTCGGTCTCTTCCTCAGCCAGCCGTGTCACCGGGATACCGGTCCACATGCTGACAACTTCAGCTATATCGTCTTCAGTGACAACCCGGCGCTCTTTGTTCTCGCCTTCCTGCCATTCTTTTTCCAGGGTGTCCACGTTTTCGTTCTGGCTAAGTTCGCGGTCCCGGAGTTCCGCCGCCGCTTCGTATTGCTGTGAGGCGATGGCTTCGTCTTTCTCTTTGCGGACCTGCTCCAATACCTGGATGGCGTCTTTGACAGAAGAGGGGGTGGCGCTGCCGCGCAGTCTTACGCGGGAGCCAGCCTCGTCGATAAGGTCGATCGCCTTGTCCGGCAGGAACCGGTCGGGGATGTAGCGCTGGGCCAGATTGGCCGCGGCGCGTATGGCTTCATCGGTGATGTCCACCTTGTGGTGCTCTTCGTACTTGTGCCGGACGCCCATCAAGATGGAGACGGTGTCGTCGCCGGAGGGCTCTTCAACCCGGACAGGCTGAAGGCGGCGCTCCAAAGCGGGGTCCCGCTCGACGTACTTTCTGTAGTCGTCCAGGGTTGTGGCGCCGATACATTGAATCTCGCCACGGGCCAGAGACGGCTTCAAGATGTTGGAAGCGTCAACAGCGCCTTCTGCGGCGCCGGCTCCAACGATCGTGTGAATCTCATCTATGAACAGTACGCAGTTGCCAGCGGCCTTGATCTCTTCAATGACCTTCTTCAACCGCTCTTCGAACTCGCCGCGATACTTGGTGCCCGCGACCAGAGCGCCCATGTCTAAAGTTACCAACCGTTTGCCTTGAAGCGTCTCGGGGACATCTCCGCCGCTGATCAGTTGGGCTAGGGCTTCTACGATGGCGGTCTTGCCAACGCCGGGCTCGCCCACCAGAACAGGGTTGTTCTTGGTGCGGCGGCTGAGGATCTGGACCATCCGCTCGATCTCTTTTTCCCGGCCAATGACCGGGTCCAATTTGTCGGATTTGGCGGCAACTGTAAGGTCGATGCCCAGTTGGTCCAGGGTTGGGGTCTTGGAGGTGGCCCGGCTGCCTTGGGTGCCGGAACCAGAGGTATGGCTCAAGATGCGATGGGTTTCGGCCCGGACCTTGTCCAGGGTGACGCCCAAGCTTTCCAGGACGCCGGCTGCTACGCCTTCACCTTCGCGCAGTAGGCCGATGAGCAGATGCTCAGTCCCTATGTAGGTGTGGTTCATGCGCCGAGCTTCGTCGACTGCCAGTTCCACTACTTTCTTGGCACGGGGAGTCAGTCCGATCTCACCCTGAGCTGGCTTCTCGCCCCGTCCGATGATGAATTCCACTGCCGAACGGACCTTACTAAGGTCGACGGACAAGCTAGAAAGCACTCTAGCGGCAACACCCTCTGTCTCGCGTACGAGGCCCAGGAGGATATGCTCGGTGCCGATGTAGTTATGGTTGAATCGCTGTGCTTCTTCTTGTGCCAGCGATAGTACCCGCCGTGCGCGTTCGGAGAACTTCTCGAATCTACTGCCCATGTTTCCGCTCCTGATGGGAGTAAGGTGAGGAACCCATTTCACCATAGTTCCTTATTTAGAGAGGCTTGCCACTTAGAAAACGTTGGCCCGTTTCATGTCCAAGAGAGTTGTGTCGCTTGCGAGACGTTTACCGAGTCCATGTATAGAGCCTGAACTGCCACTGAAAGGTACGTTTGCCACCCTGCCGCTGCAATAACCAGAAAGCGGAGGAAAACCTGTGGACATGTCCCGTTTGTGGGGAGAGCGGTCCAGACAGGGTTTTCACACTCGTGACCCTCGTGCATCCAATTGTATTGGAGGCCATACTATGTGTAAAGGCACAAAATCGCAGTTGACCTGCGGGATGCAAGTGTCCAACCGGACCGGAAGCGTTACGTGGGGATGCCCCAACGGGCAAATCCAAACGGGTAGATAGTGAGAGGGTCCCTTGGCTGGGTTCACCGGGGTCGTAGACTGGGAAGGTGCAAATGGTGTGGGGGGCTACTGTGAGATATACCTCCCGGCGGTGACCTATTTTCCCACTCCGTCGCCAGAGCAGTATCGTAGGCGCTGAAGCGTTTCACTTCCGTGTTCGGGATGGGAACGGGTGGGGCCGCTTCGCTAAAACCACCAGGAGATACATCAGCTAGGCTAGTATGCACCATTTTTCACAACCCCGCAAGAGCAAATTCAGTTAGATCACGTGTAAATATCCCAGCAGTTTTTTCCATCCCTTATCTCAATGGCGATCTTATAGCTGATCCACTGGCTGGCCCTATAGACTTTATTCCTCTTAAGGGTCGGTATTCCATCCCTTTAATGTCCGGTGAATTCCGGTTGACTTTTAGCTCAGAATACTGATTAAATCAACCAAAGAATCGGTAATGGAAGAGGTGCGTAGGGATGGGGAGAAGGCTATTCAAAGAACTTGAGCGTTCTTACGGTTTCGACGAGGTTGCAATCGTTCCTGGTCAGGTGACTATCAACCCCGAGTTGACCTCCACGAAAATGACTATCGGCGACCTGGAATTTGAGATCCCGATCATGGCTTCCGCGATGGATGGGGCTGTTTCCCCCGGCTTCGCTTCTTACATGCACGAGATGGGCGGCCTGGGCGTCCTCAATGCCGAGGGTCTATACAGTAGATACGAAGACCCATACTCAGTCCTTGAAGAGATCATCTCTCACCCCCAAGAGTCCGTCACCGAATTCCTCCAGAAAGTCTACTCCGAGCCCATCCGCGAAGAACTCATCGGGCAGCGCGTCCGCGAGATCAAAAACACCGGCGCCACCTGCGCAGTCTCCTTCACCCCCCAGAACACCAAACGCATGTCTCCCGCGGCTGTCGAGGCCGGGGCCGACATGATCGTAGTCCAGTCCACCGTCACCACCGCCCGCCACATGTCCAATAGCTACCGAGGGCTGGTCTTCTCCGAACTGATAGATGCCCTGAAAGTCCCGGTTGTCGTCGGCAACTGCGTCACTTACGAAGTGGCGTTGGAGTTGATGGAAACCGGCATCGACGGCCTGTTGGTCGGAGTCGGACCCGGCGCCGCCTGCACCACCCGTGAAGTTGTTGGTGTGGGAGTCCCCCAAGTCACCGCCACCCTCCAGTGCGCAGCGGCCAGGGAAGACTACTTCCGTCGTACAGGACGTTACGTGACGGTCATCACCGACGGTGGTTTCCGCACCGGCGGCGACGTCTGCAAGGCCATGGTCAGTGGCGCTGACGCAGTGATGCTGGGTACGCCTTTCGCACAGGCCGAAGAAGCGCCCGGCAGAGGCTTCAACTGGGGCATGGCCAACCCTCATCCCGAACTGCCCCGGGGCACCCGCATCTCCGTCGGAACCAAGGGCACATTGAAAGAGATTCTCTACGGACCCACTTCCAAGACCGACGGCACCCAGAACTTCGTCGGCGCACTGAAAGTGGCCATGGGAATGTGCGGCGCCTACACGATCAGAGACCTGCACAAGGCTGAGATGGTCATCGCTCCGTCGATCAAGACGGAAGGCAAGTACTTCCAGATGAACCGCTGACCCGGCAAAATGGAAAACAAGAACTTCCAAACGAACCGCTGATCAGGCCTTACTTAAGTTAGCAACGAATCCACTGGCTCCTGAGGGATTAATGACACAGACGACTGGAATGATAGAGATATTAGACCCGACCGCCGAGGATGTTCCCGAGGAGTTGGGGCTCAGCGATACCCTCCCCGACCTCAAAGGCAAAGTGGTGGGCCTACTGGAGAACCGCAAGTACCACGCCGACGCCTTTCTGGGGGAGCTGAAAGAGATTTTGCTCAACGACTATGGCGCCGCCAAAGTCGTCTATGCCACCAAGTTCACCTACAGCGCTCCCTGTGCTGAAGAGACCCTCCAAAGTCTCTCCGACGACTGCGACGTGGTGATTCACGCCATCGCGGATTGAGGGTCCTGTACAGCGTGGGGTCTCCACGACACAGTGATCACCGAGTCCAAGGGCGTACCCTCGGTTAGCGTCATAACCAGCACATTCACCAGGGCTGCTCATGCCCGGGCCACGGCTCTCGGAATGCCGGGTGCGCGCATAGTCGTGCTGCCCAGTCCGCTGGCCCCCAGGACCATCCCGGAGGTCCAGCAGATGGCCCACGAGTTCGCCCCGGAGATAGTTGGCCTACTAACCGGGAAGTAGTCCACTTGGCGAATTGGGAAAGAGATAAAAATCCCCTTTCCCGCGCACGGGCGAGGGTTAGGTCCGACGATGTCGAGACTCGCGACGGAGTCGGGGGTGAGGGCAAAGCTTAACCACCCACCAAAAACTGGATACCAAGAGGGGCCAAGACGGCCCCTCTTCTTTTTGCCCGCCCGTATTGACTTGCCGGCCTTCCCGCCGGAAAATCCCCACCTGATATTTCTCCAACGAGGTCGAACACCGTGAGTTCCGTTTCTCTGAACGCCAGGCGCGTTGACGTGCCCGATTCCTTCAAAGCCATCCAGGACTACTGCTGGGAACAGGGGTGGACCGACGGCCTGCCGGTTGTGCCTCCCACCGAGCCTCTTGTCCGCGAGATGCTGGCAGCCTACGGCGGAGACCCCTTACTATCTCTGGGAATCATGCAGCCGCGCAACGCCAAGGCGACCCTCGAGAAGTTGGCGATCAATTCCGTTATGGCCGGCTGTCAGCCCGAATATTTCCCGGTGGTGGTTGCAGCGGTCAAAGCAGCGCTGGGTAAAGATTTCAACCTGGGCGGCAACGCAGCAACCACCGGCGGCGCGGCGCAGGTCATCATTGTCAACGGCCCAATCGCCGAAGAGCTGGGCATCAATGGAGACGCTGCTTGTTTCGGACCCGGCTTCAGGGCCAATGCGGCAATCGGCAGGGCGCTGCGTTTGGTGATCCGGAACGTCGGCGGACTGATACCAGGCGAGATGGACAAGGCGACCCTGGCCACACCTGGCCGCTACAGCTTCTGCTTCTCTGAGAACGAAGCCCGCAGCCCGTGGGAGCCTAGGAACGTGCAGATCGGC